>UQAR01000011.1 GCA_900539095.1 uncultured Ruminococcus sp. | reverse complement strand
GCGGCATAGTCCATTTTTTCGCTATTTCATGAGTTGCAAGATACAGTGCCTTTAACAGCTTTGGACAAGTCTCATCAGATTTGCTAAAACTGTTTCTGTAATCATGAGCATGCAGCTTGACCTCCTTCGATACTGTTGTCGGGTCTTTTCCGATTCGACGTGCAATTGCCTTGAATGTCATTTCCTTACAAAGGCACTCTTGTATTTCGATTCGGTCTTCCATTGTCATATGTTTATTTTTCATAGTCTGGGACCTCCTTCCCAGACTTAATTCTACCACATTTCCCTTCTCAATGTAAATTCCACATCCTATTTCCACTGTGGAATTTACTTTGGGAATTTACGGTACTGTCAGTACTGTCAAAAATGTTCTCGAAATCTTGACAACCAGCCCGAAAAATGGTATAATAAAGTATTAAAGTTATGTAAGAAAACAAAGGTATTTATGCGTATAAAGTGGAGGAACACAATGAATAGCCGTTTTGTGCTTTACAATACAAGCTGTCTTGATGCAATGCGAAATATGGAGTCAAAATCAGTTGATTTGGTTCTTACTGATCCTCCTTATAATTTAGGATTGTTTATGCAGAATAGAGCCACAAACCTAAAAGCGATGCGTGAAAACTTTTTTGGTGCAGCAGGTTGGGATGATTTGGAGTTTGCAGATTGGGAAAAGGAAATGGACTTATTTTTCGCTGAGTTGTCACGAGTAGTTAAAGAGAGTAGCTCAGTAATAATGTTTATGTCCATCATTAAAGTTGAAACAATAATTCGACTTGCTGAAAAACACGGCTTTTATTATAAGACCACAGGTATATGGCATAAAAAGAATCCAATGCCTCGTAATATGAACTTGCATTTTATAAATTCAACGGAAGCCTGGATTTATTTTACATATAAAAAGCATACAGGAACATTTAACAATGACGGCAAAGCAATCCACGATTTTTTTGAAACCTCAGTTACTCCTTCAGGAGAAAAAAAATATGGTAAACACCCGACACAAAAACCCGTTCAGCTATTAGATACATTTGTAAAAATCCTCACAAATGAAAATGATACCGTATTTGATCCTTTTTGCGGCAGTGGCAGTTCAGGTGTAGCTGCCCTACAAAACGGCAGAAATTTTATAGGATCGGAAATCAATGAAGAGTATTGCAGAATAACAAAAGAGAGAATAGCGCAGGTGTTAAATTATGGAAACGCTTAAAATGATAGATTTATTTGCCGGGGTTGGTGGGCTATCTCTTGGTTTTGAACAAATGGGGTTTGATGTCGTTCTTGCAAATGAATATGATAAGTCTATTGCTCAGGCATATATCAAAAATCGCAAAAATCCTAATATGATTATAGAAGATATTACAAAACTGCCTATTCACGATACATTCAAGCAATTCAAAGGAACTGTTGATCTATGCGTGGGCGGCCCACCTTGTCAAGGTTACTCACAGAAAGGTCAAAGGAAAACCATTAATGATCCTCGAAACTTTTTATTCAAATATTTTGTTGAGGTAGTCAAAGAAGTGTCTCCTCGTTATTTCGTTATGGAAAACGTTCCTAACCTTTTAACAGCCGAAAATGGTTACTTTCAGAATGAACTCACAACAATGTTTACTGAGTTAGGATATATTATCAATGCTCAGGTATTATGTGCAGCTGATTATGGAGTGCCACAAAGTCGACATAGAGCTGTTATTATTGGAAAGAAAGCAGGGTCATCTCCTGTTGCGATGCCAAAAACGTCAAAAATAAAAACAACAATATGGGATGCTATCAGCGATCTTAATTATCTCAATTCAGGCGAAGGAACTGAAATATCTGAATATAGATGTACCCCCGAATCAGATTATCAAGAGCTACTAAGAAAAGGCTCGACAGCGTTGTTTAATCATATTGCAACAAATCATGCTAAAGTAGCATTGGAACGTATGGCGATGATACCTCCAAAAGGAGGAAAAGAATATCTTCCAGCGGAACATATTACAAAATCTATATACAGCGGAACTTGGGAGCGTATGGATGCTGATGATATATCTGTAACTATAACCACGAGATTTGATACTCCTGCATCGGGAAAGTTTATGCACCCATACCTCAACAGGGCTATCACTGTCAGAGAAGCTGCACGAATACAGTCTTTCCCTGATACGTTTAGATTTTATGGTACTAAGACTTCTCAAATGAAGCAGGTGGGAAATGCCGTTCCACCGCTATTGGCTCAGGCTATTGCCAAATCAATAATTGCAGACATGAACAATTAAAGGACTACAAATAAGGTGGATATATATTTTGCCTTATTTTGATTCCGGGAAGGATGAGAATTATGGCTTTACAGATTTATAATGCAGGCATTAAAACAAACACAAAGTATTTAACTCCTGAACTCGCATATTTTCTTGGTGGGATATATGCTGCCAATGAGAGTGTAATTGCCAACGGGAAACGCTACTGGGCAGCTCCTGTAAGATACAATCCTCAATACTCAACTCAAACGCAGACAACAGAACATTTTGACAATGTATGTGTAATCAGTAGTAAAGCGGACGGTTACACGGTTATGAAAGACAATATCAAAGGAACACCACTTGACTCAGGGAAAAACCGTCTCCCTGGATTTAGCACTTTTTTTGAAGCGACAAGTTTGATTGACCTTGTTACTGAAATACCAAACCTTAAAACGGTGTTACTATCTTCTGATAATAATGTAAAGAAGGCTTTTGTATTAGGTGTAATCGATGGTAGAGGAACACCTGATATAAGTATCTCAAAAGGAATAATTCGCTATCTCTCATTGGATTGTCCGAATGATGATATTGGCGATTTTTTGCACGAAGCATTCAAAAGCATTGGATTATTATGCAATTATAATACTGCAAGAGACCGCTTAGAAGGTGGTGCGCCGAGAAAAGCTCAATTAAGAATAAAAAATGTTGAAGATTATATGCGCAGAATAGGTTATATCTCTCCTGCAAAATTCAACAATATGAAAGCTGTTTATATGTCTAAGTATGGCTCAGCACATGAAAGCAGTGGTAGTGCGTTCATGTCGGGCTTAAAATATCTAACGAGGTAATGAACATGGCTAAAAATGTAATTCTATACGGTCCTCCTGGAACGGGAAAAACATACAGACTTCAATCATTAATGAATAAGTATATTGATTACATTATTGATGATAAACAAATTGTTAACGCATATCATAAGGATTCAAAAGATTGGATTCTGATTACACTGATACTTTTACAGAAAAATGGCAGAATGAAAACTGCTGAAATACAGTCTAAAATTGATTCATTAATACTTGGCGTATCTATAAATGCAGCATCTGTACTTGACAAACATAATATCTTGCCTGCACCGATTCCTGCTGCCGTAAGAGAACAGCCGAGAATATTTAAGAACATGAACACCAATGAATGGTATGTAGACTTTTTCAGAGTTCAGCAGACTCGTCCTGATTTTGTAAAGACATTCATTGATAGTGCCAAAATTTCAAAGCGATACAACTTTGTTACCTTCCATCAATCATATTCTTATGAAGACTTTATTGAAGGAATACGCCCTGAGTATGTAAAAGCGACAAATTCTATTGATTATTCTCCTAAGCCTGGCGTGTTTAAGCTAATGTGTGAGGAAGCTGAACAGCATCCTGAAAAGGAATATGCTTTCTTTATTGATGAAATCAACCGTGGAAACATATCAGAGATTTTTGGAGAGCTTATCAGTTTAATAGAACTTGATAAACGTTCAGGAGAAACAGGAGCGTTATCAGCTGTCCTTCCTTATTCTAAGACTGTTTTTACCGTTCCATCAAACATCAGTATTTATGGAACCATGAATACCGCAGACAGATCAATTGATCAAATTGATATTGCATTAAGAAGAAGGTTTAAATTTGAGCCAATGCTTCCCGATGCAGATATTATAGCAAGTGAACTTGAATTAAGTAGCATAGATGCAAACAATATAGAAGGTGTTGATTTGATTAAGTTATTCAACACCCTCAACAACAGAATTGAGTTGCTCCTCGATTCTCAGCATCTTCTCGGACACGCTCTGTTTATTGGTGTTAAAAATGCTGATGATATAGCCAATGTTATACGGAATTCCGTCATTCCGTTGTTAGAGGAATACTTCTTTGATGATATTCAGAAAATCCAGCTTGTGTTTAACGATCTTAACGATACAGGTGAGTTGCGTGATGATGCAATTTATGAGCATTTAACGCTTGAAGCAGATTCATTCTTCTCCTATATGGGCGATTATATGATTGATGATAAAAAGCACTATCATGTAAAGGAAACAATAACTGCTGATATTATAAAGCATATTTATGAATGATGAATACTATTGTTATTAAAGAATATGATGAACTCCACATCAAAGACAAAAGAGATATAACCAAGAATGCTATCTCAAAAGAAGATGCTATATCGCTTCAAAGTATCATTATGGATGAAGAACCTGTCTTTAAATGGGGATTCAAAAAACTGATTGCTCAGCATTGGGTAGGAACAATTTCTTTAGGTGATTTGAATATAGAAATATTACCTAAGTTGTATGGGTCTGTTTCAGAAGAACAGTTAAGAGCAGTTCTCACAAGAATAATATTGGTATCACATCAAAAACCATCAGCCAGAGAAATACCTGGCTCAACAAAACTTGATAAAAACTCTTTGATTGAGATATTGATAGATACGTTCTTATCCTCTCTTGAAAAATATGTTCAAGAAGGATTACGGCATTCATATAAAAAGATTGAAAAGAATATCAACCGAGTAAAAGGTACAATAGTATTCAACAAGCAGTTTAGTAGGAATCTCCTAAAGCCTGCAAAATTCTGGTGCCGATATTCCATGTTCACTGCTGACAATGATATTAATCAGTTTTTTAAGCTATGTCTAAACACGATGAATATTGTCAGTAATGATCCAAGTAATAAATGTCGTATTAAATATCTGCTCCCTACATTTTCCGATTTTACAACAATAAACAAAGAGAAAGCGTTGCTAAAGGATATAACCTTCAACTCTACTAATCAGAACGCCGAGGAATCATATACCTACGGCAAGCTGTTCCTCAAAAGCATTTTCAGCACTCTTAACGCAGGAAATACTCCTATTAACATGATGCTCTTTGATATGAATGCCTTATTCGAGTTGTTTATTTTCAGAGTGACACGAATAGTGTATAAAAATCGAGTATCATATCAAATGCGGGGCAACTATTTGTTGGAACGTGATTCAGATGGAAAAAAGCATATTGCCTTACGTCCGGATATAACAATCAAAGTTGATAATGATAGTTATTCTGTCATAGATACGAAGTGGAAGGTTCCTAAAACATTTTCAAAAGAGTCGGACGTTTATCAAATGAACTCTTACTCGACTAGCATTGATAAGGTGAGAGAGATAATATTGCTATATCCCTTAGTTTATAATAAGAGAATGATTGATGATTACCACTTCATTGATAGCAATGGCATTAAGAGACCACTCAAAATAAGAACCATTGATTTAATGAAATGTTTGGAATGGAGAACTTTTTTGAATGAGTTTCCTGAAGCAATAAAATAAGTTGTTTTTCACAACTTTGATTCCGTTGGATTCAAAGTTATACAATGAGGAGACAATAAAGATGAACATCATCAAAAGAATAAAAATAGAAAATATTAAGGGTAAAGATAATTGGGAATTAACATTTGACGATTTTAATGCTAATCAGCCTAATATTATCGTTGCCCCAAATGGTTATGGAAAAAGCACACTGGCAGTTGCTTTTGAAGCAGCATCAAGGGGATGCATTAAATTAAAGCCAAAAGACTATTATATGCAGGATGTAAGCAATCATCCTATGCTTGAGATAGAACTCTTAGGTGACCATAGAGGTGTCTATACAACTACAGACTCGGAAGGTGGAATATCTAAGAATTTCACAGTATACACAATAAACAGTCCGCTGTATGCTAAGAATACCACAAGAGAATTTGGAGGTAATACGGCGGCAACTGCCGATTTACGTGTAGAAGATGTCATTATTTTTGATAAGATACCACCCAAAGCAGAACTAAAATATTCATATTCTAAATTGCGAGATTGGTTTGGTGATAAATCAAAGTTATTTGTGAACATCGGCAAAATGTTGCTATCCTATCATAATATTGATTTGTTATTATCAAACATTGAGTCAATAAAAAAATGCTGTACACAGAGAACAATTCAAAAGAAAATGTCAACATTTTTATCCGATTGCTCTGATAAAGGTACAGCTAAATTCATAAAATCTTCTATTTCTGACGAAAAAACAGATGAACTATATGGCGTTATTCATCTAAAAGAATTGTTGAAAGTCATTGATGACATGGAAGGCAAAGACTATGACTGGCGGAAGATTGATACAATACTTACAGCAATTCAAATATGTAAGTTGATGACAGAACTTGGCGATTGGAAAGAACTGAAAAAAGTTCATCAATACTTATACTACAAACAAGTAAAATCTATATTGGATGAACGCTTAAAAATGTTCAATACTACAGGGCGATCAATAACAACACATGAAAAGAACAAGAAATTACTTGTTTCTTTTGAAAGAGCCGACTCCATGTCAAATGGTGAAAGAGATGTTTTGTCATTTATTGCAAATCTTACAAAGTTTGAGGTGGTGTTTAGTAAGCCAATGGGGATTTTGGTTATTGATGAGGTATTTGATTATCTCGATGGCAGTAAATTGTTGGCTGTACAATACTACTTATCAAAATTAGTAAATGAGTGCAAACGAAATAATAAACTCCTTTTCCCAATTATATTTACCCACCTTGATCCAAATGTGTTTTCAAACTATTATTTTAAGAAAAAGAATATCCATTACATTTCTTGTTATTCACGAATAGATTTGGGGTCAAGTATAGTTAAGTTATTAAGGCTCAGGGAAAAAACAGACAATAGTAATCTAAAACAAGAAATTGGAGCATATTATCTTCATTATCATAGTCAGAATCATTCTCCTTCTGAACTATTATTAAACAATATGGATAGTGATTTTCATTATAATAGTGAAGAATTTAGAGAAGCAGTTTATAATGAAATACGGACAAAATACTTATCTACAAATAATACCATGTATGACCCTCTGATGGTTATTATTGGTATCCGGCTGAAAATAGAAGAAGATATATTCCACTCGTTGCAAGTCAATCAACAAAGAGAATTTCTTGAAACGCACAAGGTAATCAATAAACTTGTATTTGCTGAGAAAAAAGGAATTGATATTCCAGAACTATACTATTTATTGCAACCTTTGTATAATGATGGTTTGCATCTTGGAAAAGATGATAAATTAGTCAAACAGAAAATCAAGTCTTGTTATCTCAAAACTGACAATCTTCATATCAAACATATGATTGAGGAACTGTTCACATAATAAAATCGTCTGCATCAAATATGATACAGCCCGATTAAATGGTTTAAATATATATCATGTTTTCAAAAATAATCTCTCTAGCCATGTTTTCAAAACAATTTTCAAGACCTGTGATTTCCTTCTTATCGCCTGCAAGTAAAGCAGTTTGATAATAATTATCAGTTTTCTTCCAAAGCTCCACCTGACGAGATATAGCATCACTGACTTTCTGCTCCATATCATCAAGGTACTCTACGATCTTACCCTGGTTGACGAGCCTGCGAAGCCTGTCGGGGCAATGGCTGTCAGAGAAATGAAGATTATACCTGATAAAGTCGGTGTGGTACGTCTTGCTTTCCTCAATCTGAGTATCGGTATTGAAGTGGGTGACAGTCAAGGTGTTGGTGTCCAGTCTCCACAACGGAACGTATTCCTTTTTCAGGGAGTTGTATGCGGTCTGTTCACTCTTATATCTGCTCATAAAAATATCCTCCTACTTATACCTGCAAGATCATCAAAGGGACATGAAGAATTTTAAGATGATTTTGTCCGCTATCATGATCTGCAATAGTGTTTTTAACGTATAAGTACAAGGGTATGTCAGTATATTTTTGTCCGCTAAGGGTGCTAAAACTTAGCAAAAAACAGCGTAAACGAATTTTTGTAAATCGCTCTAAAACGCCGTATTTTCGGACTTTTTTGCAAATTCCACGAACCTGCAAAAAACTTATCGAGATTTTCAATTCCCATACAGGTCACCATTTTCTTCGTCAGCCGTTCAAGCTCAGCGTGAAGATTGTCACGCTCGGCAAGAGCCTTTTCGTATTCGGCTTCGGTACGGATTAGATTTTTTCGTTCATTTTGGTTTTCTCCATAAATCAGATTTCAGCATTTCTGCCGACATTCGCTATTGCGATATGTACGGGAGGGTGTTATGCCTCAAGTACCGTTTCGGTGCGCAAGGTACGGTGAACGGTTCGTTCACCATCAGTATTGCTTTTTCGAGTTGGAAATGGTATAATTGTAAAATAGTAAACAACTTGATAAAACGCAATTCGCGGAGGTAATATTATGTTATATATAATGCGTCACGGAAAAACAGAATGGAATCAACAACATAAACTGCAAGGCAGAACCGATATACCGTTAAATGATGAAGGACGCAAAATGGCTGAAGCTGCACACACTGAATATCTTGATGTGCATTTTGATGTTTGCTACACATCACCACTTATTCGGGCAAAAGAAACGGCAGAGATTGTTTTGAGGGATAGAAATGTTCCGATAATAACAGATGATAGACTTGTCGAGATGTCATTTGGTTGCTATGAGGGACTAGCGAATAGCTTTCAGATACCTGACTGCCCGATAAACGTACTTTTTAAGGAACCTGCATCATACACTGAATCTGTTGGTGGAAGCGAGACTTTTGACGAATTGTTCGCACGTACTGGTAGCTTTATTTCAGAGGTTGTAACTCCAACAATTAATTCAGGTAAAGATATACTTATTGTCGGGCACGGCGCTATGAATTCCGCTATAATTTGTCAGATAAGAAAGCTTGAAATATCGGATTTCTGGAGCAATGGAATTGAACAATGTAAATTAGTACGTCTGATATAACTTCTGTTTTTCAATTTAATCAGCCTGACACACATTTCAAAAATCGCATTTCCCGACCTTTGAATAATCCAAGCAAGTTATCATACGACCGATTTCCCAAAATGGTAAGTCTGTCTTTACGCAGGGGTGAACGTTTCGTTCATTCCTTTTTTGCTGTTACGCCAGCTTCAAGGGGTCACCCAAATGATGACTCCCGAAACCGCCGCCCCGATTTAGTGCGTTAGTTTACAACAGAAATTCAGAACGCTATTTTTATGGGTAGGACGTGAAACACGACCCACTCAAAAGCTAACGTCAATCAGACTGACATCAACTCTCACGCTGTATATTTCCGTCGCAAATCATGATGAAAAACCACTGCTACGATTTAGTGCGTTTGCTGCCGTCATATGAGTGGTCAGCAGTTCTTTTACTTCCGGGTAGAGCCACACCGCCTGTCTGTGCATAGACCGTTTCATTACTCACCTCCAGCCTGGTCTGCATGATAGCGTGGCATATCAGAAGGCTTGGTGGGCGGTTGATAATATGACGAAATGAGTTGTTTTTACCATTGGAAGTTCAATGTTTACCATTCATGCCAAAATGCCTGCATTTTTATAATAATTATACATTTAAGACTCTTTGTGCCGATCGGGTCAGGCTGACGATAGACGCACCTGCAAGCAGGGCAAGGATATTACCCGTTATGAGTATTCCGATTGGCTGAAGAATTTACATGTGGCTAAGTCTGAGTTTTCTGTATCTTTACGCTTGAAATATTTAACTTTTAGTGATATACTTGTTATATACTAACAAATGAAGTCAAAGGGGAGATTTTATGTTAACAGTTTGTCTGACATTGATAAACGATGATGAAGATAAAAAAAGTTTTGAACAACTAGTAAAAAAGTTTGAAAAAAAGCTATATACCGAGTCGTTTAAGATTTTAAGATCACATGAATTAGCGGAAGAAGCTGTATGGGAAACATTTTATAGAATAGCCGATAATTTTCATAAAATTCACAATTTACCCGTGTACAAAATGGAAGCTTACTTGATTATAACTATTAGAAACGCTTCTTATAGACTTTATAACAAAGAAAAAAAGCATTTCTACAATGACATTCATGAAGAAATGAGAGATATTCCTTCCGCCGATGAATTTAACGATTATAATGTTGCCGATTTATCTAAGGCAATCAGCGAACTGGAAGAAAAATACAGAGTTGCAATTACATATTTTTATTATTACGGACACAATGCCGATGAAACCGCCAAACTTATGGGAGTTTCACGGAACGCTGTATATAAATATCTGAGAAAGGCTGAACAGATTTTGTTTGAAAAATTACGAGGTGATATTAGTGAATGAAAATACAGCATTGTATAGAGCTATCGAACAAACTATCATACTGCCGTGTGCAGGAGAAATGGAATCTATCGCAGATGTTGAATATAAATTTTCAGAGACTTACAAAAAGAAAGTAAACAGGCTCATAAAGGACAGAAGCAGACCATATTATCCGTTGATAAAAACAACTCTGAGGAAGACTATTTTTATTATAGCGGCAGGTTTAATGATGGGTACAATTACAGTTGCCGCTGTTCCACAGTTAAGAGAATGGTTCGTAGGTTTGTTTGTCTCGCAAAATGAAAATAACGCTGATGTGCATGCTGTTCAAGGAGCTATTCCCGCAGATGATATGAACGATGAATTTATCTATTATGAGCCGACGTTTATTCCAAAAGGATTTGTAGAAGAAAGCAGAATTGAGGATATCGCACATTTAGGCATTGATTATCGTTTCAAAAATAAAATCATTTTTTATTCTCAAAGTCCATTAACGGCAACCCATAATATTGATACTGAAAATAGGAAAACAGAATATGTTACCGTATCAGGCTGTGAAGCGTTTTTATCCTATGATGACAACTCATCTATCATTGTTTGGAATGATGGAGATTATGTATATTCCATAAACGGAGATTTGTGCAAAAATGACATAATTGAAATGGCAAATTCGGTTAATCCTACAAAATAAAATATTTTTTACGAAAAGTGTGTACAAATTTACTCAAACTTGTATCTCAGTATATAAAGGGAACAAAATTTTGAGGAAAGGAGTGCACATTTTTTATGAAGAAAATGATTTCTGCGATAATGGCTATATGCATTATGATGTGTTCGCTTAGTATGAGTGTTTCGGCGAATAGCGTAATCGATTATGTAGAACCGGGTATAGAATTAATGTATCTGTACACAGACAATGTTAGTACAAGTGTATATCGTTCAGGCTCAAATATAGCTTATAAATGTGATGCTAAGGGCAAATCCACAGCAACAAAGATAAGCATTTATCTGTATCTACAGGAATATTCAAACGGTGCTTGGAGTAATGTTGATGTTGTTACAAAAGCAGTGAACGGACGCAGCGCATACGTCAGCGATACATATTCATCGGCGGTATCAGGAAGAAAATATCGTACTGAAGCTCATGTATATGTTTACAGCGGAAGTAAATACGAGTATCTGGAAGTCAACAGCGGAACATTGATTTTCTGATACATAACTGGTGTAATAAAAATAGAAAGGTTTGGTGAATCCAATGAAGATGTGAATATTTATTTTGCACAATTATTCATTGCAATAATTGTGTGATATGATGAAATTAAAATACTCTGCAACAAAACTTAAAGAAAATTACACTTATATTGAGAAAGGACGTTTAATATGAAAAAGATCGTTAAGAGAATTGCAGCTATGGGTGCTGCTGTTATGATGATGGCATCGATGTCGGCTATAGGTGTAAACGCTTATGGTACAGCTTCGTTCAGCAATGAACTTGCACATTCTGACGACTATAACCCTATTACAACTACATCAGGCTATTCAATTGACTATGCGTATGGTGTATGGGCAACATCAATTTCAAGCGTAAGCGGCTATAGCAAAGGAACACCCCGATTTAAGGTTAAGACGGGGGGCTATTCCGATTATGTTGATGTATATAACACTAACCAGTTATATTCGTTTGATTCATCCATGTGCAGAGGTAATAAAACCTATTATGGATATGTTAAGAACAAGACTTCAGGCTGCAAATGCAAGGTGTCTGGTGAATTCAGGTTTATGTAAGGATAATACATCGGAGGAGAAGTGAATCTTCTCCTCTATGTATTAATATAAACCTACGGAGGCAAATATATGATCAAAAGTATACTTACCCAAACAAAAATAATGCTTAACAAAAAGGGCTTTATGTTCGGCTTTTCGGCAATGATGATGATATGTCTCTTAGAGGTTGTTTTCAGTTCATACGGTGTTACCGCCCTACGAATGGAAGGAGACGGCTTTCCCGGGAACGACCCATCGTCGGTCATAACCTCCTTTGAAGCATTTATCCTCTGTGTACCCTCAGGACTGCTCAGCTATCTTGAGCTGCTGTTCCCATTTCTGTGTGCTCTGCCCTTTTCTTTTTCGATACTTACCGACAAGGCAGCCAACACGGATACTCTGTTGTGCGCCTACTGCGGTAAACGAAGGTACATCATATCAAAGATCACAGCTGCATTTATCGGCTCATTTCTGATATTTTTCGTTCCGCTGATGATAAACGGCTGTCTTAATTATCTCATCTTCGATAATTCCATGGGAGCAAATCTATTCAACCCGAACTGGCGTTTTAACGGCTTCGGCGTTATGCGTGCCACAGATTACCCCAATGCTCCCTTTGGAGAACTGCTGGCGGCTGCGCCCTTTCTGTACAGTATGCTTCATGCTTTTATGTTTTCTCTGATGTCGGGAGTGTTCGGGGTGCTTGCTCTTGCCTGTTCGGTGTTTTGCAGAAGGAACAAAGTGCTGACCTTCGGGGTCGGATTTCTTATCATAAACATAATGCAGTTCCTTGAAAACTACAGCATGAATGATGATATAGATAAAAAATATACCGCACTCGATCCATTCAAATATGTTACTTACTATTACTGTGACGGCAGGAGTGGAGTGAACTATTTAGCGTTTTTCATTGCTATGGGTGCGGTGATAGTCGTGAGTTCGGCTCTGCTGCTTTTCTGTGGCAGAAAAGACTATATCTAGGGAGTGAGAGAATGAAGAAAATGCTTCTAATGATCGCATCTATTGTCCCATTGTCACTGATATTCAACGGTCGTAATTTTTTCAACATTCTCGCAGAGCGCAGTCTGGGAGAATACGATGAGAGTTTTGATCTTTTGTTTATCGGAAACGCTTTCGGTTTTACAGCACTTCGTGATGCAAGCCTGCCCTTTATGCTGTACACATTGACTGTGGCTGTTGTCTATCTTTTTATGTTCGGACATACCATGTCTGATAACCTGAACGTCAGCGATATTTATGTTTTTATCCGAGAGAACAAGAGAACAAAATGGTTCGTCAAAAACTCGGCTCGTATATATTTGCAGAGCGCTGTTATAGTCCTTGTCAACGTGGTTGTGATATGGTTAATGACTGCCAAAATGGGCGTTGCAAATCAGCCCGGGAATATAGGAAAAATAGTTGGGATAACCATGATAATGATACTGTACATTTGGATACTTATTACCACCACAAATCTTTTCTCGGCATTGTTCGGCAGTACTATCGGATTATCTGTCGGAGCGGCAGCACATTATGCCTTTGTTATATCTGCAAGGTACGGCTTTGAGAATACCCTCATAAAAAACATAAACCCTTTGGCTGTCATTTTTAATATGTCAGAAAACAGGCGGAGCATTGTAACGTCAGTAATAGTAATGGGAGTGATCTTATTTGCGGTGTGTGTCATATTCTGCACCTATGTGAACAGATCTGATGTTAGCCTTAACAACAAAGAGATATTAGTGTGAGGGGATAGAAATGTCAACGATAACAGTTAAAAATGCAGTTAAAAAATTCAAAAACAGCACAGTGATCGACAATGTGTCTCTTACACTGGAGGGCGGAAATATCTACGGATTTGTAGGGCGAAACGGCAGCGGAAAGACCATGCTTTTCCGTGCAATATCGGGACTTATACATCTTACAAGCGGCAGCATTGAGATAGACGGCAAGGTGCTGCACAAGGACATTGACGCTCTGCCCAGTGTGGGTATTGCTATTGAAAATGCAGGACTATTTCCGGACTTGTCGGGATATAAAAATCTGAAGCTGCTGGCAGGGATAAAAAAGAAGATAAGCAAAGACAAAATTCGTGATACTATCTCGGAGGTAGGGCTTGATCCCGACGATAAGCGCCCGATCAGAAAATATTCCCTCGGTATGCGGCAGCGGATACTTATTGCACAGGCTATTATGGAGGAACCCGATGTGCTGCTCCTCGATGAACCTACAAATGGTCTTGATGACAGCGGTGTTGACGAAATCAGAAAGCTGATCTCTGCACAGGCAAAGCGAGGGGCAATAGTCTGTGTTGCAAGTCACAACAAGGAGGATATCGCCCTTCTGAGCGATAAGATATTCAGAGTTGACAATGGCGCTGTCCGGGAGGAATGATATGAAAGTATTTTTGACCTTACAGGCGGCTTTGATTGCAGTCACCCTTCTGCTTTGCTTACATGCAAGGGGCTTGTCAGAGGATGTAGGAATAACCCGCATGGACACTATCGAGAAGATACATAACAGCAATTGTGACTATATTGCTGTGATCCATGATACAGAGGAACTGTATGATCGCTTTTCTCAGTTTGACAGTGAGAATGCAGACTACGGCATTGGGCTTTACGGAACAGCCATATTTGTAGGAACTCCACAGGACAGCTTTTCCTTTTCAAAGGGCAGTACCTTCTGCACCCTTGATGTGGATAAGGTCATAAAGGGTAATATCAAAACAGACAGCATTGATGTTGAAATCAAAGGCGGCTTTCACTACGAAACAGAGGCTGAGTTCAAAGAGCGGTTAATGAATGCTGAGGACATGGAGATAGAGACACCTTCTGAAAAACTATTCTCGCTAGATTTTGGCGGCATGAATTTTATGGTACCAGGGAAGAAATATCTCATCATTGCGCAGACTCTTGATTTTAAAGAAAAAACTGTTTACAGGATAAACGGTTATCAGATAAGCTGGCTGTGTCTTGATGAAACACAGAGCAAGATTATGAAAGAAGAATATGTTTATTCAGAATGTTGCAATAATGAGATATTTTCGCCGGATCATAGTATTATCGAAGCATTTTATGCTAAAAAGGACGATATACTTAAAACTTATAACATAGTACTGTGATTTATTCAGTGATTCCTTAATATGTGGTCATCTCTAAATTCTGTTGGCTTGTCTGCGGCAAATCTTTATCCGTCATATTGTCCAAAATTCCCTTGACATACGCTAGTATACCTGCGAAAATTTAGTACAATCTGCCGAATAAATCTGCACCGCATCCAAACGACATATGAAGTTTATGCATTCACATGGGATGATGTGATTAAAAGTTTTGAATTATGACATAGTTTTATACTTGATAAATTAAAGTGTGATCGTGAAGCTATTGCTATGGAATTATTTAAAGAAGAGGAAGAGGATGGAAAACAATTGGTTTCTGATCTCACAAAAAAGCAGTATTAATAAAAAATGACAGCCTGCTGTCATTACGCATACGGTACTCTTCCTGGTAGAAATGCGCCACTTATTTGTGCTAAAAATCACCGAAATCGGCTTAAAATCACTACAATTGCATTGCTCTAAAACGCCGCAAAATCGGGCTTTTTCGCATTTTACTAAAGACCGCATCAGGTGTGCGGATTAATTCAATTCCCGTACGGGTCACCAAACAAGTTCTCGGAAATGACGTGATTGCGTTGTTCCCGAGTTTTTTTATACCTTTTTATCTTAGTCGGGGCAAATTGCATTGTGATTTGATGAAAACAAAAGCCTATATAGTGCATTGCTTTTTTGCCAACTTATGATACAATTATATTGATATATGTATTAAAAAGAGGATCATTATGTTTGACATATGGAATAGAAGGTATACAGGCAGCAAGTATAAGCTTTCCTCTTGGATAAGCAAGCTGATAGAAGAAAACTGCGAAGGCGACTCTTTTTGTGATATTTTTGCAGGCACGGGCATTATTTCGTATACAATGCTCAATAAAATGAAGAAAATATACATCAATGACTTTCTTTACTCAGTTGTAAAGATTCTCCATATAACCCAAAAAGCTCGCATTTTATGCGAGCTTTTTGGGTTATATCATTTTACTATCTCAGTACCAATAACATCATCAGGGCTTTTCTTGCTATGGATAAGACCGTCCTTAACGTAAAAACAGTCGCTGTCTTGAATGACTATCTCAGTAAGATTCGTACACCCCTCGATAGCCGATACGGAGATGAACTCTACAGAGGACGGTATCGTTATCTTCCTGAGATTTTTGCAGAACGAAAATGCTCCCCACCTTATGGATATGACAGTGTCAGGTATCACAACGCTCTCCAGCGTTTCACAGCCACGTAACGCCTTTTCATCAATGGCTGTCACGCCGTCAGGTATTATAACATCTTTTTCACTGCCTTTGTATTTGAGACGTATATCTCTGCGAATGTAAAAATCATTTTCCATTTTTGTTCCCCCTAGCTGCTCATATTTTCTATATTATAACCTACACTGAACTCTTTCCCCTAACATCTCTCTCAACTCTAATCACCCTTAACCCCATTGGTCTTAGCGTCTTTCTGCTGTGATATACGTCCCATTCCCAACGATAATTTTCATGTTTTGGCAAAACCGCCCAGAACATATAGCACATACACAGCCTGCAAAGCAGGTCTTTTTTCTCGCCGTTTTTCAGAGTTTCAGGGAGATAAGCCTCCATAAGCTTTTCTATCGTGTCATATTTTATGAGCCGCATCTTGTTCTTTCGCCTTATTATCGACAGCCTGTGTGCAAGATAAAAATGCAGAACAACTTTCCATATGCTGCATTTGTATTCAGGGTCAAGTATCGACTTGCTTTTCATTTTTCTTAAAATTTCGCTGCGTTTATCAGAGTTCAAAAAGCCATAAAGCCCTGAAACTGTAGAACAATCTTCTTCCCCTAATCTATCATATTGCTCCCACTTGAAATATCTCCGCCCGTCTAGTTTGTATAAAGGCACTCGTGCTATCTGCCCCTCCTGTGTTTCCACTGCATATGTCCACAACCTCGGACAGGATCTTATCTCATAGACTTCTCTGCCACTGGTATCCTGACCTCTCTGTACATTAAGAAATCTCTCCCCTATGTTGTCACCGACTTCCTGCGGAGCATTTTCAGTGCCTGCTATAAAAATCCTCAGCCTTTGGAGTTTCTCAACGCTTTCTCTCAGCTTATCTTTAAGCACATTTCGTGAAAATCTTATGCCCTCGTTTCCGCTGAGTATCTCCCATATGTTGTTAAGATAAAACTCTTTTCTGTCATTGTTATATATAGTGCAAACAGCGTCAAATACGCACATATCAAAGTATGTCAGCGGTGCTTTTTCATAAGCCGTGCCGTCTTGATACCATAATGTGCAGCACATATCATTCCTTCGCTGACCTTTTTTAAATACTATCCTAGGGTTTTGTTTCTTATTTCCTTTTTGTTTTCCTAACAGCCCATCATAAAGCTCTGTAATATCTTTTTCCGTAAGCAGCTTGTTGAGTTTCTTGTCTATATATGATACCGCACGTTCGTCATCTCTTACGTCTGAAAGCTCCTCACTGTCATTATTAAAATACTTGTTTATCTGCCGCTCAGTTTCCTCCTCGTCAAAACCGATCTCGATGTTATACTTTTCCCCTTTGCTGTAGCCTAATATCTGCAAAAAATTCTCGTTCTCATTGTCGCTGTCGCCGCTTATGATACCGTCAAAAATCTCCTTATCAGCTTTATATACAGCACAAACGATATAATTAACAAATTTGCTTTTGCTGTGAGCACCACCTATGCTCACATCTGTAAATACATAAACATAGTCAAAATTGGGTTCCTCGGCTTTGCTTTTTATATCATCTATGAGCATTTTCTGTGCGTGATATCTAAGCTCAACTTCCCGTCTGCCCGACAATGTTTCATTTCTTACATACACAAACGCACAATCATTGTAAATGTGCCTGTCAAGTATAAAATCATCTTTAAGCTCTCTTTTCCATTCCGTTGACCTGTCATAAAGGCGATAGCCCTCTATACTGCCGCCGCCCTCTTCAAGAACAGCCTTTTCTGCAATGACTTTTCCCTTGTTGCAGATAGTGCCGTTTTCATCAGGTTTATAAAACCAAGCAAAGTTTCTTATCTCATTTGCAATGAGAGTGTTGTTTATATAAAGCTCGTTTATCTGACTTATGACACGTTTAAGGTCCTTGTTTGTTTTCTCAGCCGAGTATTTTCTTACTTTCTCAAACTTAAATTCCTTGCCGTGGAAATATTCATCTATAATAGTCTGGTCGCAAGGAAAAATGGTCATGTCATTATAGCATTTCCACATATTTTCACCCAAACACTCCAACCGCCTGAGCTTTAGAAATAGGCTGACCATTGAGATTTTCCTCAATATACTTTTTTAGCACCTCAAAAGAATATATCGCCGAAGATTTGAAAGCTCTCTTTGACCTATTCTCCAGTCTTGGGATAATAGGCGATTCCGAGTACACATTGTTTACGATACTCACGCCGCTTCTTACAAAAGCCTTGGTGCTTTCTTCCGTTCCGATAAAAAAGCAGGAACGTTCAGACAAAGAGCCTTTTTTACTTATTGGATAAGGTTTCTTTTGATACAGCATTATTACATTGTTGTTATGTCCCTCAACTGATGAACGCCCTGCTCTGCCTATTTCCTGATAATAAGTTTCAATGCTTTCGGGAACGTCAAAGTGTATAACAAGGTCAACGTCCCTGTTGTCGATACCCATACCAAAGGCTTTCGTGGCAACGATGATATCATAACCCGAAGTTTTATTTGCATATTTGAATTCCGCACCAAGCCTTGCACTGTGATACATTTTTCCGTGATAACTTATGCTGTTCTTTGACAGATTGCCGATATCCTTTATGAACTGCAAAAACAGCCAGCGAATGGAGTCCACCTGCTCTATAAAATTGCAGTATATTATGCACTTTTTGAAAGTGACATTTTCAAGCAGAATGAAAAGATAATCATACCTTGAAAAAGGACTTTCATCATCACAATTAAGTATAAAAACATTCAGATCGTCACGTTTCACCGACAGCGAGCCATTTTTCACCTTGCTTGCAGACTTATCAGTGCAGATACCGAACTCTTTTGGCTTTTTCATATCAAGCAGAAGTTTGAGCTGTTCCACGCTTGCAGGGGTCAAAGTGGCGGAAAAAACGCCAATAGGTATATCCTGATATTTTTTCAAATTGGCTATGATACCGCATATCTGAAAATAGCTTTCTCTGAAACTAAAGCCCCACTCTGATAAGCAGTGTGTCTCGTCAAATATTATCATGCTTATTTTCAGTCTGCCCAAAGCCACGGTTTCCGTAAGCTCCTGCCTGTAAACAGGCTTGCTGAGCATTTCAGGGGAAAGATACAAAAGCTTGTATTCTATGTTATCCTCATTGTCCTTTTTCACAAGCTCGCTTATGGATGAGTCAAATCCGGCACGTGGCTTTTTCTCAGACAAAAATCCTGCACACTCAGGGTGAGCCTCCACATACTTCTTATTGAACTCCACAACAGCGTCAGTGCAGTATTTTTTATTGAAACCATCCACCTGATCGTTACAAAGTGCCTGCAAAGGAGAGATGACGATAGTCACCCCCTGAGATATAATAGCAGGGGCTTGAAAGCAGAGAGATTTTCCTCCGCCTGTTTTCAGCCTTACGACAGTATCATGTCCTTTGAGCAGTGACTCAATTATGCTTTTCTGATCGTTCCTATAATCCTTGAAATATGTAGTAAGCCGCTTTTCCAATTCAGCAATATATCTTGTTCTAACATCAAGCTCCGCCTTTTTAAAACGCATTTCCCAGCCCCCTATATCAGCTTTTTCTATATTATACTGCACTTTTTTCAAAAAAATCAATATCCGCACATCAAATATTTTTACTCTATCTCAAAAATCGGCTGTTTAACGCACTTTGCCTTAAATGCGTTATATCCTAATTACACTATGCAATAATCTATGACACTATTTTCCTTTAAATAAGTGGCTAAGCCACTTCAATTCATTTCATTTCTTACAAACTCTGAAAAGTCATATTCTAGGTCAACATAAATGACTTTATTCTGTTCTACAGACATTCCTATAACTGACGAACCGCTCTATTATAGGAGTGCTCTATGGAGCAGCAGGCTGCTCCTGTATATTTATTGATAGGCACTCCGGCCTATCGTCATTTTCAAGTTCTCCAATCTTTTTACTCATTTTCCTAAAGTCATATCTGTGTACGCAGTTATGACTTCTTTTTTCTGTCACATATTCGTTCCTATTTCACACTGTGTAACACTATTATAGGAACGAGGGGGAGCAGCGGAGCTGCTCCGGTGGATATAATGGTAGACAACTGGTAAGTCTGCCATTCATAGTATTTTTCATCTCCTGTACTTATGTACTACGTCATTGTCAAGAAAAGGGACGTTCACTCTTCAAGCGTCCCTGATCTTTGACAATAATGCTATGCAGGCAGGGTCGAGTGGCAAAGCCACTCCTACTTGTATAATGAAAGGAAATAACACTTTACAAATCCATCACATAACAAAGAAAGGAACGATAACCATGAGATCAAATCTAAACAGAATACTCGAAAGTTCAAGAGGTATCGAACGGATAAATCTTGACGATCACCTGCTCAGTGAAAGAAAAATATTCCTTGAGGGAGATATCAGCTCCGAAAACTGCACTGACATCATCAAGGCTCTTATGCTAATGGACGGTCAGGCAGATAAGGAAATAACGCTGTATATAAACTCTCCTGGGGGCGATTGCGAAAGCGGTCTTGCACTGTATGACGCTATAAGAATGACACGCTCAAAGGTCAGAGCCGTATGCGTGGGACTATGTGCGTCAATGGGAGCTGTCATATACCTTGCGGCAGACCGGCGTGAGATACTTCCGCACTCTCGCATAATGATACATGACCCAAGTTTCGGCAAAGCAGATTTCAGCGGTCAGAAATCAAAAGAGATAGAAGAACATCTTGCGGGGCTGAACAAAATGCGAAAGACCCTCGCAACCATAATAGCAGACCGCACAGGAAAAACTCTTGAGGAAATTTACAAGGTCACACAGTATGACTCTTTTTACACCGCAGAAGAGGCCGTGGAATTCGGTCTTGCACACAAGATAATTAACAAATTAATTTAAAGGAGTAACAAATAATGAGTAAACAAAGAATCACAGGCGGCAGTCCTACTTACACTGCACCAAGAGAAAGATACGGTAAAAGAACGCTCGCCAAGGGCGTTGAACTCTTGGAGGACACAAAGGTCACAGGGCTTAATAACAACGTCCTTGTTATAGGCAATTCAGGCTGCGGCAAAACAGGCTCTTACATCTGCTCTGTGCTAAAAAACATCAAATCATCAGTCATATTGCAGGACATCAAGGGTCTGCTCTATAATATGTTCGCAGGCGAACTGAGAGCTAAAGGCTATAACATTATAAAACTTGATTTTACAGAGCCTGAGAAAAGCCAGGGCTATAACCCATTGGCGATGGTAAAAAGGAACAAAGACGGCAGTATATACGAGCCTGACGTTAAAGCTATCGCCGACGCAATATCTCCTGTGAACAGTGGCTGTAAAGAGCCATATTGGGATATGAGTGCCGCCTCAATGATAGAGTTCGCAATAGCATACGCTCTTGAGGCCCTGCCAGAAGAGTATCACAACATGACATCAGTGTTGGAGCTTTTCCACACATATATCCAAAACAACGGCGACGCTTATTTCACCAAATGGATAAAAGACAATTCCGACTCATTGTCCGCAAAGCTGTTCGCAGAAACGCAGGCGACCAGACCTTCTGACAAAACATTTGCGTCAACCGCAGGAATAGCCGCCTCACATCTCAACTGTTTCAATATGAAAGAGCTGAGATACATCTTTGACAACAAGATATCCGTTGATCTTGCGGACATAGGAAGAAGAAAAACGGCTGTGTTCATAAAAACGAGCGACACAGAGCATAATCTCGACAATATCGTAAGCTTGTTCTATACGCAGACCTTGCAGGCACTGTGCAGAGAGGCTGACAACAGACCGAAAGGCAGGCTGCCAGTGCCTGTGCATATGATACTTGACGACTTTGGTGCAACAAGTGCATATATCAGTAACTTCGACAAGAACATCTCCACCATAAGGTCAAGAGATATCTACGCATCGCTGATAATACAGAGCCTGTCACAGCTCGCCACCATGTATGACGCAAACGCCGCCAAGACCATCATAAACAACTGCGACACAATGCTTTTCATGGGTTGTAATGACCCCGACACTGCGAGAATGATAGCAGACAGAACGTCAAAGACCATTGACAACATACTCTGTATGCCAAGAGACAAGGTCTATGTGATATTCTCAGGCAGACAGGCTATGCTTGCAGACAAGATCGCACCATACAGTATGCTGCAAAAAGATCATCAGATAAGTATGTAAAAAATTATGACAAGGAGTAAAGACCATGCTACTAAACATAAATCAATTCTCTGACCTGCACTTCATAAAACAAGCCGTCAGAGATCTAATGGAACTTCCTCTGGAGAAACTGACATCTTACAACACCCCAGCAGGTGAGAAGGGAGTCATTGGCGTTATCGCCGAGCAGATAGAGAAATATTTCCATATCAGAGCAAGCGATTGCGTGAAAATGACCTTCGGCGAGCTTGTGGCTATTATGGACGAGCTTGACACATATGCACAGATAATAAATTTTGATACCGACAGCGATGACGAGATAAGATGCTATTCGGCATATGTGAGAAAAATGCTCGTCTTAAATCGCCAGCTCCCGGAAGTGCAGATATATAACGCCATAAGTTTCAAAGATTACTTAGATTATCTCGACACTCTCTGCATTGGCTCAAACACCAGACACCCTGCCAATGACAAACAGCTTGTGTTGAAGTTGCAGATGAGGCTTGAAAATGCAATGCAGCAAGACCCCACCATGAGCTTAGGCAGTGCATTTGATATACTTGACAGAAAAGCCTGTGTATTCTGGATCCCATGGTGCATTTTTATTGACGACTACGTCGAGCAGATCCGTGACGCTTATGACATGAGGTGGTGGCTCATATCGTCGGCGTCTGATATCATCTTGTCATACCCCTATAATGCGAAGGATATAATAGAGCACTACAATGGCGACCTGCCGCTTATCAAAGACTCCATTTTCGCAGAGTAGAGTACCATATCATCGCAGAACATAGAAGATCAGTAACACAACCAACGATTTCTTGTTTTCTTTAAGTTGATTTTTTCAATCATCTGATCCTATGCTCTGCAAAATGATCTGCACTCTGTTCTTTATAAACGTTCATCACCGTACACTGGTGTGAACAATTTACACAATGATAGGCAATAGCCTGTTAAACAAAATTATGAGAAAGGATATAAAGATCATGACTAAAACACTAAACCTTAAAGATATCATTCAGGAATACGAAAACATGACACTTGAAAACGCCATTACCGTGATAATGGATACACCTCTGTCAAAGCTTATGAACCTGACGGAGGAGGGCAAAGATATTGTTTTCAGCGAACTTGAATGTAACTATGCCACCGCCCGTGACAAGTTCTCGTTCAGAGACTTCATAGACATATACCCAAGCTTTCTTAAGGACACAGGTATGACTATGAGGGGCGAAATAAGGTCTGCCGCAGACCAATACACTGAGCTTACCGACACCATAGAGTATATGTGCAACATGGCAGAGCAAGCCGAAAAGATAGACAAAATAAGGCTCGTCATGGAGGGCAAAGCACCGCTCCCGACGGCTATCAAGCAGTTCACAGACAATGCAAAGATGATATGTGCACTTAACGTCCTCTGCTCAATGGAGCTGAAAGACTACTTTGCGGAGATAGGCAGGCTCTATAACATCACACCTGACGTGTATCCATATTGCAGTAAACTTGTGAACAACGTTGGCTGTACAGTGGGCAAAATGCTTATGACTACAAGAGCCACTATACCAAGCAACTGTGCATACATGATATTCGAGAAACTGATATTAGCACCGTTCAGCATTGCCCGTATGCGTGAAAACTTCAAAAGACGCAGAAGACGTCAACAAAACACCAAGAAAGGAGTGGAATAAAAATGCCACAAACAGAAGATATAGAATACATTAAGAAATATGAGGCGTATGATTGTATCAACGCCTCCGAGGACGATGATTTTGACCCACAGGACGAGCCTTATGAGCCTAGTCCTGAGGAACTTCAAAACATGAGCCAAAATCCATTCTCGGCAAAGATATTTGACCCCAAAACAATGCTTTTCGACCTTGCCGAAACAAGAAAGACAGAAACAAAATTCAGAGAGAACATACTCTCTCTGATGATGTCTGTTCTCATAAGCTCTGACAAGCCCAATGCACTTCTCTGCGGTCCTGCGGGCTGCGGAAAGACCAAGATAGTGGAGGAGCTTGCCTACAGGCTTAAAAATGCCGAGAACATTGTGCCGCAGCTCAAAGGCTATAAGATATATGCTTTACAGCTCTCTGATATCGTGGCAGATTCAGGTCTTATGGGCGACCTTGAAAATAAGGTCAAAATGCTCATAGACTATATGAGCGACAAAGCCGAGAAACGAATTTTGTTTATCGACGAGATACATATGCTTTTTCAGGAAAAGGCATATCGGACTATCGCTCAGATCTTGAAACCTGCTCTGAGCCGTGGCAAAATAAAGCTCATAGGAGCGACCACAACGCAGGAATCAAACCTCATCGACAGCGACCCTGCCTTTTGCAGGCGTATGACAAAGATAATAGTTGACGAATCTGATCATGAGCAGACAGTGGAAATTCTTCTCAGTATGAACGAGCATTTTGCCAAACACTATAACATCTCGTTCGCTTTGAGCAGAAACAAGGCAGAGCACATTGTGGATATCGCAGACGAATTTTGCTGCTCTGGCTCTCATCGGCCTGACAATGCCATAACACTTCTTGACCGCTCTATCGCTGCCGCAGTGGTGAAGAACATTTCTGACAAAAAGGCAAAAATAGTTCTTACTGACCGCCATATAAAGGAAACAGCTTTCCGCATGACATCAGGTCACAGCACGCCGCACACCTTTAACGAGAGAGCCTTTCGCCGTGACCTCTCAGCCGTCTGCGGTCAGGAAACTGTCATAGATGACCTTGTCAACGTGCTGAAACTTCATTCGCTCCACATCAGACCGACCAAAAGACCGCTTACAATGCTTTTTATCGGACCAAGCGGAGTAGGCAAAACAGAGGTGGCAAAGATAATAGCCAAAAACTGTGCAGGCGAGAAACCTATCACGTTGAATATGTCAGAGTTCTATTCTGACGCAGGCATAAACCGCATAATAGGCTCTCCTGTCGGCTATCTTGGCAGCGACAGCAATGTTGAATTGCCCTTTGATAAGCTCAAGTCAAATCCCTATCAGGTGATACTTCTTGACGAGTTTGAAAAGTGCGACAGAGCCGTGCAAAGGCTGTTCATGTCTGTCTTTGACGAGGGCATTCTCACCACAAGTCAAGGCAGCATTATAGACTTCTCGAAGTCAATAATGATCGCCACCACCAACGCAGGCTGTACCGCAAAGAGCAAAAGCATTGGTTTCAACTCAGACAGCACATCAGACACACAGCTCATAAGCGAACTTTCCGACTATTTTGACGTTGAGCTTATCAACCGTTTCTCACAGAAATACACTTTCAGCGAGATATCAAGGTCGGTGTACAAAAAGATAGTGGAAAACAGGCTTGTGAGCGAAATAAAAGTCATCAAAAAGCTGCGTCCGGAGCTGAATATAGACAGCCTGTTCAGTGCAGATGAGCTTGCAAAGGCGGCAGACAAGATAGCCGCCGACACTTACAACGTCAAATCAGGTGCAAGACCTGCCGCCACGGCAGTGAGCAAGTTCATTGACAATAAGCTCTTATCATACTGCACTCAAAGGGCAAAAACATATCGGCTAAATCAAAACTAATGCTCTGCCGCACAAAAATCAATGACCGCACCCACAACGGGTACGGTCATTTTTTTATTCCTGCCAAAAATATTGGACAGAATAAAGTCACTCAAGCTCAAATCATGTTATTAGGATAAAAAAACTCTTTGCATATCACGATAAATAGCCGATACCAAAGATACTCCCAATACATTTGATGTCCGACTTTTGATTTTTTACAGGGTCACACTCCTTAAAGCAGCGGAGCAAATATCCTAAGCACACCGTCAATGAGCCGTCCGAAAAATCCTCTCTTCGTGTCCTCCAGTGTACGCTGTTTGCACTTGCTCTGAGTGTCCAGAATGTCCGCCTTAAAGGTCTTTATTATAGATGAATCAACGAATATGGAGCTGCACTCAAAATGCAGGAAAAGACTTCTGTAATCAAGATTTACCGAACCCAGCACCGCAAGCTTGTCATCACATATGCAGCCCTTTGCATGAACAAATCCCGGCGTGTATTCATATATCTTTACCCCAGCCTCGATAAGCTGACGGTAATAGCTCCTTGAAAGCCTGAAAACTACCTTCTTGTCAGCAATGCCTGGCATTATTATCCGAACGTCTACCCCACGCTTTGCCGCCCTTATAAAAGCGTCAAAAAGGCTGTCCCCAAGCATCAGATACGGCGTGTAGAACCACACATAATCGCTTGCGGCGTAGAGTATCTCAGAGAAAAAGGTGTTGCTCACATTTTCATCCGTCATAGGCGAATCATAGTAAGGCAAAACATATCCGTCACCTGCACCGCCGCTTTCCGCCGCCTCATTGCTCACAAGTTCCTCAGGTATCAGATCATTTGAAAATGCGTTCCAAAACTCCATGAACATATAAGTGTAGTTTTTTACGCCCTCGCCTGTTATTTTAAAGCCTATGTCCTTCCAGTGACCGTATTTCGAGCCTATGTTTATGTATTCGTCAGACAGATTTATGCCTCCGCTGTATGCCACCCTGCCGTCTATTACCATTATCTTTCTATGGTCACGGTTGTTGAGCTGCGACTTGATAAAAAGAAACGGATTGAACGGTATGCACTTTATCCCTTTTTCGCCAAGCTTTATAGCGTCTGCAAGAGAGTAAGTCGCAATGCTGCCAAGGTCGTCATACATTATCCTCACATCAACGCCCTGTGCAGCCTTTCTCGCCATGATATCAACCACAGTGTTGAGAAATTTGCCGTTTTGCAGAATAAAATACTCTGCAAAAATATATTTTTCAGCCTTTTCAAGCTCCTTGCACATATCCTCAAACATATCCTCGCCCACAGGAAAATATTCTGCACTGTCAAGTCTGACCATAGGGAATCCCGTTGCGTCACTTATCCTTTTCACAGACTGAGCAAGCCGCTTGTCCTCGCCGCTGAGCTTATCGATGCACTTTTCCCCGTCAGAAAGTTCATAGTTCATGTGCAGTCTAGCCTTAGTGATATTTTTCTCCAGCTTTCTCGCAGGATTGTTGTTGCCGAAGATGATATACATAACAGTTCCAAGCACAGGAAAAGTAAGTATCACAATAAGCCACAATGTCTTGTAGCTGCTCTCTTCACGCTTTGTGTTTATATAAAGCACAAATATAAATGCCAACACCGTGAGCACGATGCTCAAAAGCCCTGCCGCCTTGCTGAGCCATTTGAGTATCAGAAGATACCACAAAAACTGCATTGCCACAGGTATTATCACCGCCGCAACTCTGCCCATTATTTTCTTTACGTTATTCCATGTCAATGCCGCATTACTCCTTTCATTTGCTGACTTTATTATAACAATATTTTTAACATAAGTCAACGTCATTGATTTTATTCTTAAAAAGTGTTATACTAAATATGAGATATGTCCTGCTGATAGCTTTGTCTGTAGGCTGGCGAACAATGTTCGCCACTACAAAAATAATATAATTGATAACGGAGGTAACAAAATGTGCACTGCGGCAACATATAAAACTGACGATTTTTATTTTGGAAGAACTCTTGACTATGAAAGCTCCTACGGCGAAGAGATAGTGATAATGCCAAGGAACTTCCCCCTTGACTTTGTTAATATGGGCATGATAGCCACCCATTATGCGGTGATAGGCACTGCTCACGTTGCAAATAACTATCCCCTTTTCTATGACGCCGCAAACGAAAAAGGTCTTGCCATGGCTGGTCTTAACTTTGTTGGCAACGCCTTTTACCGTGATGATATAGACGGCAAAGACAACGTTGCACAGTTTGAGTTTATCCCGTGGATTCTCTGTCAGTGTGCCACAGTTGCGGAGGCAAGAAAGCTTATTGACAGGATAAACATAACCAAAACTCAGTTCAGCCCACAAATGCCCGCAGGTCAGCTCCACTGGATAATAGCCGACAAGAACGACTGTATCGTGGTCGAGTCTGTAAAAGAGGGCATAAACATCTATGACGACCCAGTGGGCGTGCTCACGAACAATCCTCCGTTCGATATGCAGATGTTCAGGCTCAACGATTTCCGTGGACTTTCTCCAAAACAGCCTGAAAACACATTTTCAGACAAGCTTGACCTTACTTCCTACAGCCGTGGCATGGGTGCAATGGGACTACCGGGTGACCTGTCATCACAATCAAGATTTGTGAGAGCAGCATTTGTGAAAATGAACTCACGCTCCGCCCCTGACGAGCAAAGCAGTGTGAGCCAGTTCTTCCACATTTTAAACTCAGTTGACCAACAAAGAGGCTGCTGCGAAGTTGCCAAGGGTAAGTATGAGATAACGATATACACAAGCTGCTGCAACACCCACAAGGGCATTTACTATTACACCACCTATAACGGTCATCAGATATCCGCCGTTGATATGCACAAAGAGGATCTCGACGCCGCCAAACTGACAGCTTACCCTATGATAACAAATGAGATAATAAATTTCCAGAACTAAAAACTCCCCTGCAATTTGCATAAATACCGTGCTTTTCAAAAAACAAACGCTCCGTACAAAATCTGTACGGAGCATTTTTATTACTCAAATCTGAAATATTCAAAATCGAAATTGCTGCCCGGCAGGAAAGCGAATGAAACTTTCTGTTTGCCGCTGACGCCTGAGATATCAAAGCTCTTTTCAACATAGTTCTCACTGTCGTCCGTCCTGAACTCGCAGAGTATGCGGCTTTCGCCCTCGCTGCCATTCAGGATAAGATGTATGCTGTTGAGTGCAATAGGTGACTTTCCGCTTATAACGAGCCTGCTCGGCTGCTTTTCAGAAAAATCGAACTCACCGAAATCAAGCATAACGTTGTTTCCTATCTCGGTCACGCACTTTTCGCCCTTTGTGAACTTGTCGCCGTAAATGTTGTCAGCCTCAGCCGCATTATTCACCGCAAACTCACGGCTGACCTTTTCAAAGTTGAAACCGCCCACTTGGAAACCATCCTCAGTGAGGATACAAAGGGTTTCAATACCCTTGAGCTTTCTTGTGAGCTTGAATGTGTCAGGCTTGAAAATCATCCACTCAGGCTCTTTGTGATATGTGAACCTGCCGAGAGGCTTGCCGCCCTCCTCAGGTATGCCGTCAAAAAAGCTTATCTCAACAGGGTCAAGGGTGTTCGCCCATATCTGCACCGTAACAGTGTCAGAGCCTGCACTGCCGAAGTCAAGATTATCATATGCCGCCCATGATGTGACCTTGCCAGTTGCGAAGCATACGCCCTTTTTAATGCCGCTTGAAATGTTGTCGCTCGCCCTTGTGAAAAGTCCGCCGATAACAAACTGATAAGGGTCTGTAAGAGCACTTCCCAGTCCCTCGGCGGTGAATTTGAGCATGGAAATGATATGATAACGCTCTGTGCCGTTTTTGCACATTGCCCTGAGCCAGAAACTTCCGTCGCCCTTTGCTTTCACCTTTATGCCGTCCTCAGTCACCTCGCACTCTGCAAGGTTAGAGGCAATGCCCTTTTCATTTGTCACCCTGAACTCGATATCCTCAGCGTAGTCTGAATTTTCAGGCAGAGCCTTATATTTCACCATGACCTCAGTATGCTCGCTGTCAAGAGTGAGCGTGTCCGCATAAAGCTCTATCTTTCTAACAGGTATCTCGTCTGTTCTTCCGCATTCGGTAGGAGCAAAGCCCACATTCTCCAGCGATGATGTGCCGCTGTCATATTCCGCCTTAACAGCCTCAAGTGTCACAACACAGTCAGGCAGACCCTTTGATGTGAGCGTTACCTTTATCTCGCCGGTCTTGTCAGTCGAGCCGATAACAGCAAGCATTTTTCCTGAAAACAGTCTGCGTGAAGTGCCCTTGTACTGGTCATAGTCAGTGCTGTCACCGTTATCAAGGCCCATAAGCCTTGCCGCACCCTCAACGCTCACGTTCACACGGTTGTTAGCATTGGCACAGAAAATGCCGTCCTTGTCAAACGCAGATATCTCAATGTAAATAAGGTCAGAGCCGTCTGCAAGTATCTCCCTCTTGTCAGGAACAGCCTCTATCCTTGCGGCGTCACCGAATGAACGCTGGATATCCTCTGCAATAACATTGCCGTTCTCGTCATATGCCACCGCTTTAAGCTCGCCATTTTCATATGAAATGATATAATTCGCCGTGAGCACCTTGCCGTGCTTGTGGTCGATATCGAACGCACCCATTGAAACGCCGTCCTTGAAAAGCTCCACCTTTGGAGCATTTGAGCACACCCTCACATCGCAAGGCAGACCGTCGCTGAAATCCCAGTATGGGAAAATGTGCACGAACGGGTCGTCCTTATAGTCTGTCCACTCGGCACGGAAAACATATGCACTGTCCTTTGCAAAGCCTGCTGTGTCGAACTGACCAAAGTATGAGTTTTTTGTGCTGTATGGAGTAGGCTCGCCGATATAGTCAAAGCCAGTCCAAATGAACTGACCAGCACAATATTCTGCGTCACGGTCGGCGATTATGCACGCCTCAGTGTTCTTTGCTCCCCAGCCTGTGCAGCTGTTTCCAAGGGAAGAGCACTGCTCGTCATCATCTGTCAGCAGCGTTTCAGACAGCGGAAAATGATATATTCCACGGCTCTGCACCACCGACGCCGTTTCACTGCCATATATCATCCAGTCAGGGTGAGCGGCGTGGTGCTCATCATAAAGCCTCTCGCCGTAGTTATAGCCTGCCAGCTTGAGAATGTCCGCACATTTCTGACCATTTTCCCACTGCATATAGTTCGAGCCGAAAGTAACATAGCCGTTGCCCTCAGGGTCATGAAGTTTCACAAGCCTTTTGAGCCAAGCCGTTACCTCCTGACCTCTCTCGTCAGCGTGGGTGTCAAATATCTCATTTCCCACGCTCCAGCCTATTATGGACGGACGGTTCCTGTCACGGCGTACCCATGACGCAACGTCCTTTTCTACCCACTCATCAAAAAATCTTGCATAGTCATAGTCCGTCTTTGACCTTTCCCACATATCAAAGCCCTCAGACAGAATGAGCATACCTGTCTCGTCAGCGATATCCATAAACTCCTCCGCAGGCATATTGTGAGAAGTCCTGATAGCGTTTATGCCAATTTTGCGTAGCTTTTTAAATCTTCTCCTTATTGCCGCAGGGTTTGAAACTGCACCAAGGCAGCCGTTGTCATGGTGCTCGCATGAACCGTGGAGCTTGACGTGTCTGCCGTTAAGATAAAAGCCGCTGTCGCAAGTGAACTTTATCGTCCTGAAACCGAATCTCTGGCTTACACGCTGAACACAGCCACCGTCCACAAGGATTTCCGACACAATTGTGTAAAGCACAGGGGAAGTGATATCCCAAAGTTCAGGCGTTTTCACTGTCATGTTCTGCTCAGTGAGCGAATAGCTTACGCCCTTTACACGCACAGCCTCAGGGATACACGAGATATCCGCCGCACAAGCGTCAGACTCATAGCTTGCCACCTCTTTGCCGTTCTTGTCAAAAATAGTGTTCCTGATGCGGATACCGCCAAGAGGAGTGCCCTCAGGTCGGAGCATCTCAGCCTTCACAGTCACCTGCCAGCCGTCCTCCTGCTCTGAAGTGGTGATATAAATGCCGTCATTGCCGAAACGTATCTCAGGGCTTTCGCAAAGCCAAACTTTTCTGAAAATTCCCGCACCCGAATACCACCTTGAGTTTGGCGAGTGATGATCCACACGAACTGTGATAACATTCTCTCCGTTCTTGACAAGTTCGGTGATGTCGAACATAAATGCCGAATAGCCGTATTTCCATTCTCCTGCAAGAACGCCGTTCAAATACACCTTGCTGTCCATATAAACACCGTCAAAGCGGATAAAAGTGCGGATACCCTCTTTCTTACTGTAGGAAAATGTCTTTCTGTACCAGCCTGTAGATGTTTCATACAGACCGTTAGTGTCATAAATAAGCCAGTCGTGAGGAACATCCACAGGCTTGAACGGAAGATCCTCTGAGTATTCAGAACCGAAAGCCGCCTTGTAAAATTCCCAGCCGCCGCAAAAAAGCTTTCTGTTTGAGTATGTTTCACAGATGTCCATAAAAACTTCCTTCCTGTCTATTCCCTTCCTATCTGAATGTGAAAATGTGCATTTATCAAAGGCTTGTCAAGCTGATATTTTTCCGCAAGCCTCGGTCCGCAGGAGTTCGAGCCAACGCCTGCCATTGCGTAGTCAACGCATATAACATTGCTCTCGCACCGTTCAAGCTCATAGTTATGAGCCTTTGCCGCAAGCTCCTCTTGCGTGAACTGCGACGCATTGAATGAAAAATCCTTGTCAGCGGTAAACTTCACCTTAGTGTCCCCACCGCTCACAGTGAGATATCGACAGCCATAGTGTGATGAATTTTCCTGCGGTCTGATATAGTCCTCGTGCATATCTCCGATATCAGCCGCAAATCTGCCCACATAGCAAGCCTGACGCTTGTCGATATAGCTTTCCGTCGGGCCATATCCGAAATATTCCACCTGCGAAAAAGCCTTTGGCATGAAAAGCCTGATACCGAATCTCGGCAGCATATCTATCTTGTCTGAAAACTCCGCCTTGCATTTTATGTCAAGTCCGCTGCCGTCAATAACATACACCGCCGTCATTTTACAAAACGGCTGCTGGATAGACCAGCCGAATGACTGGCTCACTTCTATCTCCGCACTGTCCTCCCTGACCGCAAGCTTGCAGCCGTAGCTTTTCACCACAAAGTCATTAAGGTGCACCTTATACCAGTTGTGTTTCATAACGTCATTGTCTGTAGGTGCACGGAAGAAATTATACTGCAAAGGTCTGTCGAGCAGCTCCCTGTCGCCTATTCTCACAGAAACGAACGCCGACTTCCGCTTGTCAAAACGGTATACGATATCTCCCGCTGCCACCGTGATACAAAGTGGAGTTTCCTCCGCCTTTACCTTAGCTTTCGCCTTTTCCACAACCGCTTTCCTGCCCTCAGCTATTTTCAACTGGTCAAAGCATACCTCATAGCCTTTCTCCCAGTATTCGGTATCCTCTTTAGCGGTGAAAATAAATCTTATAAATGTTTCCTCTTCATGCTCTCCAGCCGCCTGAGGTACCTTCACCTCAGTGCTGCCCATAGGCTCGATGCAAATATCCACCCTGCCGATATCGATGATACCGTTTTTGTCGGTTATCTCATAGCGGCAGTCAAGAACATCTCCTGCATTAGCAAATTCAAGAGTGCTTGAAAAAACAAAACTGTCTGCACTTTTGCCCTTTGCGACACGCACAGGTCTGTATACCTGCTTTACCTCCAAAAGTCCGGTGTGCGGCGTTCTGTCAGGATAAACAAGACCGTCCATGCAGAAATTTCCGTCATTGTGTCTTTCTCCGAAATCACCGCCGTAGCCGTATTTTATCTTACCCTCAGCCGTTTTACCAAGCGGTACAGAATGGTCGCACCACTCCCACACAAAACCGCCGCAGAAACGCTCGTTGGAATAGAACGCATTGTGATAATCCTCCAGATCACCAGGGCCGTTTCCCATGGCGTGACAATATTCGCACAGCACAAAAGGTCTTTTCTCTTCCGGCTTTTCAAGATATCCTTTCATGCTGTCAATATCCCAATACATACCCGAAACCACGTCAAGTATGCTGTCTGAAGTTCCGTCAAGGCAGTGTGTGCTCTCATAATGCACGAGCCTAGTGTCGTCAAGAGCTTTTATGACCTTTGCCTCTTCAAGCATATTTTCGCCGTATCCGCTCTCGTTGCCCAGCGACCAGAACACCACGCAAGGGCGGTTTATGTCACGTTTAACAAGACATTTCGCACGATCCTTTATCGCCTCTTTGAACCTCTCGTCAGAGGCAAGCACGGCGATACCACGATAGTCGGAATAATCCCACTTGTAGTCATAATAGACCTCCACACAGCCATGTGACTCCAAGTCCGCCTCATCTATAACATAAAATCCGAGCCTGTCGCAAAGCTGATAGAACACAGGCGAGTTTGGATAATGTGACGTCCTCACCGCATTTATGTTGTGCTTTTTCATAAGCACAAGGTCGGCTTTCATCTGCTCATAAGATGCGTAATATCCAGTGTCAGGGTAGCTGTCATGACGGTTCACGCCCTTGAACTTCACCGCCCTGCCGTTTATCTTCACAACGCCGTCCTCGACCTTAACATCTCTGAACCCTATCTCCTCGCCAATGACCTCATCATCAGCTTGGATAGTCAGTCTGTAAAGATAAGGCATTTCCGCACTCCACAGCCTTGCATTATCTATCTTCACCTCAGCTTTTTCGCCGTCATATGCCGAAAACTGAGCCATGGTCACACCGTCATCATCGCAAAGCTTTGCCGAAACATCACAGCCGAAAGCCGTAAACTCCAGCACTGCCGAACCATTCTCGCCGAGAACTGTTTTCACGATATAATTTTCAAGCCGCCTTTTTGATCTTGACAGCACATAAACATCTCTGAAAATTCCCGAAAGCCTTATCTTGTCCTGATCTTCAAGATAAGTTCCGTCGCACCATTTCAGCACAGCAGCAGTGATGATATTCCTGCCCTCTGTAAGAAACGGCGTGATATCAAACTCCGCCGCAGCGTGAGAAACCTGCGAATAGCCCACAAAACTACCATTAACATACAAATAAACGCAGCTGTCAACACCCTCGAACACAAGCACCCTGTCCATACCATCATGTGAATAGCAATACTCACGCTGATAGACCCCCACAGGGATATCGTCAGGCACAAAAGGCGGGTCAAACGGTATTGGATAGCACACGTTGGTATACTGCGGCTTGTCATATCCGTAAAGCTGCCAGTTTGAAGGCACTGGGATAGTGTTTTCAAACTTCTCATGAATGAAATCGTCCTCAAGGTCTATTATGCTGTCATAATAGCGAAAACCCCAGTCGCCGTTCAAAAGCTCCATTCTCTGGGAGTTTTCACGGCTCTGAAATGGGTCTTGACCCTTTGCAAACGGCACAAAATAGCAGTGCTTATCAAGCGTGCCAATGTGCAAAGCCTGAGTATCCTCATGATTTATCATTTTCGACTTTGGCGAATTTCTCGCCGCAAGCTTTGAAATATCCATAGCTGTTCTCCTTTTAGTTTATAAATTACTGTAATTATTTTATCAGCTATTGACAGGCAAGTCAATGAATGATATTATTAATTTATAACAATATGAATATGGAGATGATATTTTTGTTCTTTGCCGATTATCCTATCATAGGAAACGAAAAGTTCCTGCCCCTCTATCTGCAAAATATGGGTCAGCAGCACTGTCAGGATCACCTCATCAGACCTGAGGGCTATCACTATGACCAGATCTTGTACTGCACAAAAGGCAGCGGCACGCTCGTCTTTAACGGCAAAACTACGCCCATACCACCTGATACCGCCATATTCATACCCGCAGGAGTGCCCCACGAATACTATCCCGAAGAGGAAATATGGGATATTCACTGGTTAGTACCATGCGGATATGCCGCTAAAGATATCCTTTCCCAGTTCGGTCTGACCGAGCTTAAAACCTATCCATTGAGCGACACTAAGATACTTGAACACATTTTCCGAAAAATGCACAACGCCCTGCGTACCGACAGCATTTTCGGCAATTACAAAGCCTCAGGCTATTTGTATGATTTTCTTATGGAGTTTTACCGCCTTATCGCCTCCAAAGACCCTGCCACGGCAGTGTCCTCCGCACTTATGAAAGCTCTCGACTACATAAACTACAACTATTCCGCCCCTATCACAATGGACGAGCTTTGCAGTGTTTCAGGCGTTACAAAGCAGCATCTTTGCCTGCTTTTTCGCAAAAAGCTCAGTATGCGTCCAATGGAATACATCGCAAAACGCCGTATTCAAGAGGCTAAAGCCCTGCTGACCGGTACAGACAAAAGCATCGAGCAGGTCGCAGAGGAAACAGGCTTTTGTTCCGAAAGCTATTTCTGCAAGCTTTTCAAAAGATACGAGGGCATGACCCCTTCCACATTCCGCCACATAAAATAAACAAAAAAAGAGCCGCCCAAAGGCAGCTCAATTATGCAGAAAATTAGCCCTGCTCCTTCATCTTAGCGAAACACTCGCTGCAATAAACAGGTCTGTCCTCTCTTGGTTTGAAAGGAATAACAGCCTCGCCGCCGCAAGCAGCACAAGTTGCTTTGTATGTCTGTCTTTCAGACTTTGTAGCAGCCTTTCTTGCATCTCTGCAAGCCTTGCATCTCTGTGGCTCGTTTACAAAACCTTTCTCAGCATAGAACTCCTGCTCGCCTGCTGTGAAAACGAACTCTTTTCCGCACTCCTTACATACTAATGTCTTGTCTTCGTACATGGTTCTTACCTCATTACATAAAATTGTGCCTAGTCGGATTTGCACCGACACCTTTGAATAAACAACGCTCTGCTATTAAGCTATACGGCCATATTCCTATCTCAACAGTGATCTCAATTTCCGTCTGACTCTCTGCATCGCATTGTCTACCGCCTTTTCCGACGTGCCCACGCTTAATGCTATCTGATTGTATGACATTCCTCTCAAAAACGATTGAAATACCTGCCACTCCTGCTCCGAAAGTGCCGAAGTGATCTTATCATAAAGCTCATTCAGCTCCTCACGCTCCACCACTATCTCCTCGGGCACGTCACCGCCGCCGCCAAGTATCTCCTCTAGGTCAGCCTCATCGACCCTTGAGATAAGTGCATTTTTGTGAACAGATGAAATGATCTTGTTTTTTATACATTTTGTAGCGTAAGTTGAAAACTTCACGTTTTTATCTCCGCGATAAGTCCTCACCGCACTGAGCAGCCCCATAAGCCCCTCCTGCACAAGATCCTCACGGACCTCCGAGCCGTACTTTTTCGCCAGAAACTCCACCGTACAGATATATCTCGCAATAAGCTCACCGATCGCAGCCTTGTCATTCTGTGCACTGAACACAAGCTGCTCATCTGAAAACTCGTCCTGCTGATCCTGCCGATCGACTCTCAAAAAATACCGCCCACCTAATCGTAGAAATTACCGCAAAGCCCCATTTTGACGCCACTGCGTAATGTTATGATACCATTTTAGCCCATAAAAGTCAAGAGAATTGACGAAATCCGCCGTCCCTTTCAAAATATTTGTAACATACCACAGTTTTCAGAAAGTATTCTTGTGACTTTCAACAAACAAAAAAGTCAGCCGTGTCGAAATACACGGCTGACCGCAATTTACGCAAAATTGATGTTATACACGACAGTATTCTGCCCTGCCGCTGCTGAAAATATCCCCACCGTGACAGTCATCAGCTACCACCAGCGGAAAATCCTCAACGTAAAGCCTTTTTACCGATTCACAGCCAAGCTCCTCAAAAGCAACTACCTCGCAGGACTTTATACAGTTGCAGGCAAGTGCACCGGCACCGCCGATAGCACACAGATATACTGCACCGTTTCTTACCACGGCGTCCCTTACTTCCTGCGATCTTTCGCCCTTGCCGATCATTCCGCCAAGTCCAAGGTCAAGCAGCCTCGGAGCAAACCTGTCCATTCTTCCCGAAGTGGTCGGTCCGCATGAACCGATAGGCTTCCCCTCAGGTGCAGGAGTAGGTCCGGCATAGTAGATAACAGCGTCTTTCAAAGGGATAGGAAGTTCCTTTCCCTCGTCAAGCAAAGCATTGAATCTTTTATGTGCAGCGTCCCTGGCAGTGTACACAACTCCCGAAAGAAGTATCTTGTCACCGCATTTCAGCTCTCCGCTCACCGCTTTAAGCTCCTCAGAACGCACCTTTCTTATTTCCGACATGACAGGATATTATTCCTCTTCGTCGCTTACAAGAGAAAGACCATCGTCAATAAGATCTCTTGCAGTATTTACAGCACCGATGCTGTTGCCATACAGATCGTTAAGTGATGTAACGAGCTGCTGAACAGTTTCGCTCAGGCTTGTGAACTGTGTCTTAACAGACTCTCTCAGGTCAGCAGACTGTGCTCTGATGTTCTTAGCCTCAGCCTTAGCGTCGCTTACTACCTTTGCAGCCTCAGCGTTTGCCTTAGTTGTTACCTCAGCAGCCTCAGCATTAGCCTTTGATGTAACAGCCTCTGCCTCTGCATTAGCCTTAGAAGTTACCTCGGCAGCCTGCTTGTTTGCAGCACTTGTAACAGCCTCAGCCTCCTGCTTAGCGGCAGCTGTCATTGCAGCAGCACTTGACTTAGCAGTCTGAAGTGTAGTATCAGCCTCTGTCTGAGCATTTGTAACGAGTTTCTGAGCCTGTGCGTTAGCGTCAGCAAGAACCTGATCCTGCAGCTGCTTAGCCTCGTCCTCCATCTGCTTAGCGGCCTTCTTAGCCTCCTGAACTACCTTATTGGCAGTATTCTGAGCCTCGATGAACACACTTCCAAGGTCAAAGCTTGGAGTAGCTGTGCCGGCATTAGCCTCAGCAGTTTCCAGCTTGTCTTTAAGCTCATCGATCTCCTGTTTCTGCTTTTCGATCTCAGCGTCCTTATCAGTTACCTGCTGCTCAAAATCAGCAATACGAACTTTCATTGTATCAGTATTAGCCATAAGCTCGGCTATCTTGTTCTTTGCCTCTTCTACCTTTTTCTCAAGCTCTTTCTTGCCCTCGAAGTCCTGTTTCTGAGCACCGCCCTGCTTTTCAAGACGTTCGATAGTTTCATTCTGGTCATTGACCTGAGCCTCAAGAGTATAAATTTTAGAAGTAAGGTCGTCTACATAAGCAAGAACGTCCTGCTTATCGAATCCGCCGACTCTTACTGTTCTTAAATAACCATTACTAGCCATTTCGATCCCTCCACATTAGTGATTATCTTTATTATACAATAAATCAATCAATTTTTCAACAGATTTAAGACCTTTTCATAAATTTCATTATTCCATACAAAATAGCACCTGAATTTTATACAAAATGTCTTAAATTCACGTTCATCACAGATTAATTATATCAAATTTTCCGTATAATTTCAAGTGGTTTTGCGAAAAATTTTCATTATTTTGATAATTTTCTGAAATCACGAAAACAGTGTAAACGTTTTCTAGCTTTTGATTAATCAAGGCGGATCGTACTTGATTCCGACCCGCCTTTGAGATCAATATTACTTATTCTTGAAGATATTGAAGATATCGTCGTAATAATTCGGATTATCAGCAGCCTTAACGCCAGCCTTGTGCATTGCCTCTGCGTCAGCCTTTGCGTCGTCAGCATTCTGAGTAAAATTTGCTGTATAAGTTGTTGCAGCCTTAGGAGCAGCCTCAGGAACATCGTCTCTGTCAACAAAGTCAGCAGCGATAACAGTAACGTCCATAGCGTCCTTAGTATCAGGATTTGTGCCGTTACCGAAGATGATCTCAACGTTATCATCAGCAGCGTCAGCAATAGCAGCTGTAAGCTCGTCCATATCGCTGATAAGAAGATCCTCGCTCATTGTAACATTTACGATAAGTCTTCTTGCACCCTTTATAGAAGTTTCAAGCAGGTCAGAAGAAATTACCTGATTGATGATATCCTGTACCTTGTCCTTGCCCTCGCCGTGACCGATAGCGATGTGTGCTCTTCCTGCACCCTTGAGGATAGTAGTAACGTCAGCGAAGTCAACGTTGATCTCATCATGTCTTGTGATGATCTCAGCGATAGCGATAACGTCAGTCTTGAGAACTTCATCAGCGATAGCGTAAGACTGTTTCATAGTAAGTCTCATCTCGTTTGTGATAAGGTTCTGGTTAGGGATAACGATAAGAGCGTCAACGTGCTTGATAAGAGCCTCGATACCCTTCTCTGCTCTCTCCATCTTCTTTGCACCTTCAAATTTGAAAGGCTTTGTAACAACTGCGATAGTGAGCTTGTCAAGTGACTGAGCGATCTCAGCGACTACAGGTGCTGCACCGGTACCGGTTCCGCCGCCCATACCTGCTGTGATGAATACCATGTCAGCGTCCTTGATAGCGTTCTCGATCTCGTCCTTGCTCTCCTGAGCAGACGCCTCACCGATCTCAGGCTTAGCACCGGCACCAAGACCGTGAGTAAGCTTTTCACCTATCTGGATCTGTGTGTGTGCAGCTGACTTATGCAGTGCCTGAATATCAGTATTAACAGCTATATATTCAACATTTCCCTCGATGCCTGCCTGTGCGATACAGTTAAGTGCGTTTCCGCCGCCGCCGCCGACACCGATTACCTTGATCTTTGCACCTACGACCGGTTCTTCAACATACTCGTAACCCATAATAGAACTCCTCCTAAAAGCGAATTTTCATACTTCTCCGTATTTTTACATATCAATTTATAATCCAAAAATAAAATGCAAAAAGCCTATGTGCCGAATATGCACATAAATAGCTGTCTCTTATACACATCTCCGAGCCCACGAGA
>UQAR01000010.1 GCA_900539095.1 uncultured Ruminococcus sp. | reverse complement strand
ATAAGAGACAGGGGCGGGGAGATGTGGTATACTTTAGGTCTGATTTTAGAAAAAATTGTGGGAGAACTGCAAGGTTTCGGGGCTGTGATGCGTTTTATATATGAAACCAAATAAAAGTGCTGTTATCCCCTTTGGCGGCACTTTGCAAGGGGTGGTTTGATGAAAGAGAAAAATATCGGGGTGGCTTATGAGATGTATTTTGACATGGTATACCGCATTTGCTATTTATACATGAATGGCTGCGGAGCGGACAGCGAGGACGCTTGTCAGCAGGTGTTTTTGAAATACATGGAACATGGCGGAGGCTTTGACAGCGGCGAGCACGAAAAGGCTTGGCTCATCGTGACGGCACAGAACACTTGCAAAAGTATGCTCAGGCGTGTTTATCGCAGGCACGTCAGCTTATCTGAGGCGGAAAACGTTATGGTGGAGGACAAGGCTGACGGGATAATGGAGGAGATCTTAAAACTGCCGGAAAAAGAGAAAACGGCTATTTATCTTCACTATTACGAGGGTTACTCGGGGGCTGAGATAGCGAGGCTTTTAAAGTGCAGGGAGTCAACGATATTTTCATATCTTCACAGAGGACGAAAGAGGCTTAAAAAGCGATTGGAGGAACAGCTATGACTGACAGAGAATTTGAGAATATCATAAAAGAAAAATTCAGTGCTGTGAAATGCTCCGACGTTGGTAAGAAACGCATTTTTGACGCTTTGAAGGGGGCGGACGATATGAAAGAGAAAACAGGACGGAATGTATTTAATGAAAAGACAAGTGAGATACAAGATGTAAAGGCGGCGAGGGTCAGCAGGAAGAGAAGTTTTGCGGCGGTGGCTGCGGCTGTGGTGCTTTGCATTGGCGGCGGTGCTTTTATGCTCAGGTCGGGGATAGATAGTGATGTGGGGACTGCGGTGGATGGAAGTTCAAATGACGTGGAGCTTGCGGCAGACGACAGTTCAAATGCTATTGCAAAGGTGGAGCAGACGGAGATATACAAGGAAAATTACGATTATCTCAGCAGGTTTTACAGCGACAGGGGCTATGACATAAGTGCCCTCGGTGAACAGCTGACGGTGTTTGACACGGTAGTGGGATATGCTTATGACACAGAGAATTTTGATGTGCGTGTAGCCGGCGTGATAGATCATGACCCGTTTGCTACTGTGGCAGTGGTGTTTATACCAAAAAACGGGGAGCTTGAGGGTGCAGATGATAAAGAACTGACGGTGGATTTTAACCCGCCATACCGTGACGCACCTGACAATTATTCAAATGATTGGTATGATACGGCGTGGGGCAATGCTTACAACTATGGCGATCATGCTATTGCTTTTCTGAGCTGTTCATTCCTTTACACAGATGATAAGGGCAATATGGTAGACCGATATGTGGAAGATACACATTATGATGTTTATGCCACAAGTTTTCATGTTGGTGAAAAGGAATATGAGCTTAATTATTCCGCTGATCTGACCTTATACGGCGAGGATGAGTATACAGGCACAACGATCGAAAATGGCAAGACGAGTTGGTACACCTGCGGTGTTGAGCCTTTTGAGTTGGATATACAGGAGGTCAGCTTTAACGCATCGGGGCTGAACTTCACGTTTAGCTCTAAGGCGGATATTGACACGCTGAGGAAGGCACTTGAACCTGATGTCATACTATTTGATGAGGCTGACAGAAAGTCGTGGTTTGAGGATTATGACCCGGACAAGAACTATGAGCCTGTCAAGCTGACGGGTTCGGACGGCAGTGACATTGCTTTTGTTCACACGATTTTCGGTATCATGGACAACGATGACGGCACATACACGGCATATTATGACACGGCACAGTCGCCTGTGGATTACAATAGTGTTCAGGATATCGTGATATGTAATTTGAAAGTCGGCTCGGTGGGGGATAATGTTTCAAGCGGTGAGTCGGCTGTGGGATAAGGTTTGATGTGGCTTTGATACTGTGGGGGTGGACGGGCGAACGATGTTCGCCCCTACAGATAAATTGCGGTCATGAGAATTTGTAGGGACGACCTGAGGTCGCCAGTTGGTTTGATACTTTTGCGACAGATCGGGCTGTACAGTTATTTGGACTGTACAGCCTTTTATGTGTGAGGGGCGTGAAAATTGGGGCGGCGGTATTGAAATTCTTGTTTTGTTGTGATATAATTATACTAACTACAACTGTGTAAATTCAGGAAGGATCTTTATGAGCATAAACAGTAATGAGGACAATGTCTTTTGCAACAGATACAATGAAGTGCTGAAAAGCGAAAAGAGAAAAATGATCGCTGCGGCTGCTGCCTGCACTATTGTTATGGGAGCAGGCTTTGGGGGATATTTATATTACGGTGCTTACTATGCGTCGGGCTGGCACACGCATGACGGTGTGACTTACTACATCGACAAGGAAACCGGCGAGAAGGCGTTGGGCTATCAGATAATAGACAACACCTGCTATCTTTTTGACGACGACGGCAACACCATGGCTGACGGCTGGCAGAAATACCGTGGGGACACTTATTATGTCAAGGACGGCGTTGTTCAGCGTGGCAAGATAAAAATAAGCGGCGAGGAATATTATTTCTCGGAAGAGTCGGGTATTTTCAGGACGGGTCTTTGCGAGATAAACGGCGGAGAATACTACTTTGACGATCACGGTTTCCCTGACACGGGCTTTGACAGCGACGGCGGATATTATTATGACGAGAGCGGAAAGCGTGTTACAGGCTGGGCGAAGATAAACAATGTTCAGTATTATTTCCTTAAAAGCGGTGCTATGGCAAAGGGCTTTGTGGAGATAGAGGACGAGATATACTATTTCGACGAGGACGACGGTCACATGGTCACGGGCTGGCAGGAGATAGACGACAAGAAGTATTATTTCTCTGAGAGCGGTGCGGCACACAAGGGTTGGATGGAACTTGATAAGAAGTATTACTATTCAGACGAGGAGACAGGTGCTTGTGCAGAGGGATTCACGGAAATAGACGGCGAAAGCTACTATTTCAATGACAGCTGTGAAATGGTCAAGGGCTGGATAACCATAGGAAACAACAGATATCATTTTGCTGATGACGGTAAAATGACTAAGGGCTGGTATGAAGAGCCGCCTGAGAAATATTATTTCAAGGGCGATGGTTCGGCAGGCAAGGGCTTTACGAAGATAAAGGACAAGTATTACTACTTCAACAAGAAAAATCAGCTGCTCACCGGCTGGCATGACATTGGCGGCAACACTTATTATTTCGGCAGAGGCGGTGTTGTGGCTGACGGCTGGCAGGATATAGATGATCACACCTATTACTTTGACAAAAAGACCCATGTGGCTGCCACGGGTTGGACGAACACGAACCAGTACACTGATGATGAGAAAAAGCAGGTAAAGAAGTTCAAGTCCAACGTTTCAAGTCTTGTAAAGTATGAAAAGAATGATTACAAGAAGGACGAAAAGCCTAGCGAAGAGGAACTTAAAAAGCTTGAAGAGCTTGCGGCGAAGTTCGGCGAAAAGACTTTCAATGCTTATGACAGGAAGGTTTATGAGAAGTTCGGCGGAGCGGTGTTCTATCAGTATTATTTCTACTCTGACCACACGCTTTGCACGGGACTGCACAAGATAGACGGTTATTATTTCTACTTTGACGAGGAAACAGGCAAGAAGGCTACCGGCTGGCAGACCATTGAGGGCAAGAAATATTATTTCGGCATAACCGGTGCTGCGGCTGTGGGTGAGTTTGAGGTAGACGGTACAAAATACACGTTCTCCAACGAGGGCATTTTTGCGGAGGGTCTGGTCAAGATAGACGCTGACTTGAAGTATAAAAAGGCGGACGGCTCGTGGGCAAAGTCTGAGTTTGTGACATCTGAGGGTGACACTTACTACATTGGCGACAGCGAGGCGGCTGTTACAGGCTGGCACACTATTGGCGACAAGCTTTATCACTTTGACACTGAGGGCAAGCTCACAAAGGGTCTGTTCAGTGATGAGTCGGGACTTTACTACATTGATGATAACGGTGCTCAGGTGAACAAGTGGGTGACTGCCGGTGACAAGACCTACTATTTCAAAGCTGACGGCAAGGCGGCTGCTGGCTGGACGAGCATTGACGGCGTGGATTTCTATTTCAACGGCGAGCACGTTTTACAGAATGAATGGACGACCATTGACGGAAAGAGATACTTCCTACAGCATGGTGTTCCTGTGAGAGGCCCTGTGTATATCGACGCCAAGTATTACAATTTCGGCGAATCAGGTTATTTGCAGGAAGGCTGGGTAAGCTGGCGTGGTCAGAAGTTTTACAACAAGAAGGACGGCACTGTTGTGACGGGCTGGAAAAAGATAGACGGAAACTGCTACTATTTCGACAGCACGGGAATGATGGTGATAAACACCACTATTGACGGTTACAACATTGACAATGATGGTATTGCTCACAAGGCGTAGTTTTATGGCTGCGGAATAGGCGTATAAACTGTAAAGAATGATAGTCAGCGGGCGGCCTCAGGTCGCCCCTACTTATACGGATAATAAAAAAGGACTGCTGTTTTTGTTACGGCAGTCCTTTTTATATGCTATTTTATTTCTTCAAGCAGGCACACGGCGGTGGCTGATATGCCTAGTTCTTCTCCTGTAAAGCCAAGTTTTTCTTCGGTGGTGGCTTTGACGGATATTTGCGAGATATCGCAGCCGCAGGCGACGGCTATCCGCTCACGCATGGAGGTGATATACGGTGCAAGCTTTGGTTTCTGTGCACATATGGTGGAGTCGATATTGCCTATCTTCCAGCCTTTTTCGGTTATCACACTTATGACTTTTTCCATTAGCTTTATGCTGTCTGCACCCTCATAGTCGGGGTCATTATCGGGAAAAAGCTTGCCGATATCTCCAAGTGCCAATGCACCAAGTATGGAATCCATTATGGCGTGTGCGAGGACGTCTGCATCGGAATGTCCAAGAAGTCCTTTTTCATATGGTATATCCACGCCGCCGATAATAAGCTTTCTGCCCTCGGTCAGTCTGTGGACGTCATATCCGTGTCCTATACGCATAGTATCCTCCTATTATATCTCCTCATAGTTGCCTAAGAATTTGAAATATGAAAGCTCTGAATTAAGCTCGCTCATAAGCTTTGCCACGTCGGGGGAATTTATCGCTCCCTCAAAGTCAAGATAGAAAACAACGTCAAAATCCGTGTTTGCGATAGGGCGGCTCTCTATCATGGAAAGGTTAAGACCTGCTACGGAAAATTTGGTGAGCAGTCTATAGAGTGCTGAGGACGTATGCGGAAGTGCCAGAGATACTGACACTATGTCGGCATTCTCTGAGCGGAGCGTTTCCTTTGAGATAAGGATAAATCTTGTATAGTTCTCAGCGGCGTTGGCTATATTGCGTTTTAGTATCTCCAGTCCGTGCTGCTGGGCACAGGTTTCGGAGCAGATAGCGGCATATGGTTCGCTGCTTTCTTTTATGTAACAGGCGGCAAGTGCTGTATTTGCGTATTTATGGTTTTTCAGACCATTATGTGACAGAAACTCTGAGCACTGGCTGAGTGCCTGTTCGTGGGAATAGACTATCCTGATATCCTCAAAGTTCGTGCCTTTTTTCACTGCAAGGCAATGGGATATTTTTACCTTAGTTGCGGCACAGATTTTGAAATCGTGCTTTTTCATAAGCTCATAGGTCTGACCCACTGAGCCTGCGGTGGAATTTGCTATAGGGAGTATTCCGAAATCCGCTGAACCGTTTTCCACGGAGGCGAAAACGTCCTCAAAATCTTCAAAGAACACCGGCTCAAAGTCGCTGAATATCTGCTTGCAGGCTATATGTGAATATGAGCCCACTGTGCCTGGGACGGCGACGGTCTTATGACCTGTTAAGTCCAATTTTTTGTACTCAAATTTATCTGAGTCGGCGAAAAACTCTTGATACTGGCGGCATTTTGAGATATCCATGATGTTTTGGAAAAACACTCTTGAGGCACTTTCCAAGCCCTTTGGTGCGTTTTCTGAAACATGGTCTAATATCTCGTTTTCACGTTTGCCCTGAAAAACAGGCATTCCGTTTGCTATCTTATATTCAGCCACCTTAAAGCTTATCTGCATACGCTTATTGAAAAGCTCCTGCATTTGGCTGTCAATATCATTTATTTCATTTCTCAGTTCCTGAAGATCCATTTTAAAACTCCTTGATAAACAGAATGATATTATTTTACCATATTTTCTGCCTTTATTCAAGGACTATTTTGTTAATTAAGGCTTTATCAAGCTGAGAAAACGGGATAACGGGCTGAGGGGCGGTATCGGTTTTGGTGAGTATTTTTTCAAGCCACACCATATGATAGCACCTATCGAACTTAAATGCACATCTATGGAAAGTGCCCACTATGGCATAGCCCATTTTTTCATGGAACTTCACGCTGTCGAAGGTGAGATACTCGTCCTCTTTTTCGGGATAGGCGACGCAGGCATAGAGATTCGTTATATGCTGTGCTGCAAGGAGCTTTTCAAGGGCGGCGTATAGTTTTGCACCTATGCCTTTGCGGTGAAGTCCTTTCTTCACATAGACTGTGACCTCCACTGACCAATCATAGGCGGCTCTGCCTTTGAACACGCCTGCATAGGCATAGCCCTGTATCTCGCCGTTTTCCACTGCGGCTATGTAGGGATAATTTGCGGATATGAGGCGGATACGCTCTGCGAACTCTTCAACGGAGGGAACGTCATACTCGAAAGTTATGGCGGTGTTCTCAACGTAGGGATGGTATATGTCCAGCAGCCCGGCGGCGTCTTTTTCGGTAACTGTTCGTATTGTCATAGCGTGCTCCTTATATTACCATTAATATAGTGCCTGCGGTGATAAGTGCTGCACCTATGGCTGATTTGGCGGTGAAGTCCTCATGGAGAAATATCACTGCAAGGATAAGGGTTATAACAACGCTGAGCTTGTCTATCGGTGCGACTTTTGAAACGCTGCCCATTTGGATAGCTTTATAGTAGCAGAGCCATGACGCACCTGTTGCAAGGCCTGATAGGATAAGGAACACCCAGCTTTTTCTGCCGATAGAGCCTATTCCGCTTTGGGCATGGGTGATGAACACCATGAGCCATGCCATAGCAAGCACAACGCAGGTACGCAGGGCGGTGGCAAGATTTGAATTTACTCCGTCGATGCCGACTTTTGCAAGGACAGAGGTGAGTGCTGCGAAAACAGCGGAGAGAAGTGCAAACACAAACCACATATGACCACTTTCTTTCGTGTAAAATTTGTTTGCTTACACTACTATTATATCAATATATGGGGCGTTATGCAATAGAATAAGCGGCAGGGCGTGAGATTTTACATCAGCTCTGCCGCTTGTGAGTTATTTTTGTGAGGCGAATTCTTTTATCGTCCGTGACAAAGCTGCCACCTGCTGAGGGGTGCTGAATGCGGACGGGGAGAAACGGACTGTGCCTTGTTCTATCGTGCCAAGGGTGGTATGGGTGACGGCGGCACATTGCAGTCCGCCACGGAGGGCAAAGCCTTTATCGCTAAGGTAGGAGGCGGTTTCGGCAGAGGGGATATCGCCAACGTTAAAGGAAAGTATAGGAACTTTTTTCACGTTCGCCTCGTAAAATCTTATTTTGTCTATGGTGGAAAGCTGCTCGTAAAGCTGCTGGCAGAGCTTTTCTTCGTGTGCTCTTATTACGGCAGGGGTCTTTTGGCGGACGAATTTAAGTCCTTCTCCAAGACCGATTATGCCCACGGTGTTTATCGTGCCGCTTTCAAGTTTTTCGGGGAGGAAAGGGGTCTGTTCAAGCTGGGCGGAGGTCGCACCTGTGCCGCCTTCGATTATGGTGGACAGAGAATATTCGCCGTCGGAGATGAGCAGTCCTGTGCCTGTTGGGCCATAGAGGGCTTTGTGACCTGCGGTACAAAGAAAGTTGAAACCGTAAGAAAGTGACAGATCAAGCAGTCCGCAGGCTTGTGCTCCGTCTGCGATGAAACAAATGCCGTTTGCTTTGCACAGAGCGGCTAATTCACGGTATGGCATGAGTCTGCCTGTGACGTTGGAGGCGACTGTGCAGCAGATACACTTGGTTTCGGAGGTGATAAGGCGGCGGAAGTTTTCCACGGTCTCGCTGTCTGTTTCACCGGTTCGGGCGATGGAATATTTCACGCCCCTTGTTTTGGAAAGGGCATAGACGGGTCTTGCCACGGCGTTATGCTCATGGTCTGAGATTATCATATGGCCGCCGTACTGCATGATGCCTTTTATCGCCATGTTCAAGGCATGGGTACAGTTGGCGGTGAATGCCACGTTCTCTATTTGTGCACCGAACATTTCGGCTGCCTGCTGTCGGACGGTGAATATCTTTTCGGACACTCTCATGGAAAGCTTATGACCACTTCTGCCGGGATTTCCGCCATAGAGTTCCACCGCCTGTGTGACAGCTCTTGCGACGGTGGCGGGCTTTGGGTAGCTTGTGGCGGAGTTGTCAAAGTTTATTATGCTACGGGTGTTTATCTTTCTCACCTCTTTTGCTCGAATATCACGTTTCTGAATGGTATGCGTTCTTTTTGAAGTATGGCTGTTATCTCTTCGGGGGGTGCGGTGACGGCTATGGAGTAGCCGCAGCCTGTGCCCAAGTCTTTGGGGGTTCGCTGTATTTCGCAGTAGTATTTTAAACCGTTCAGCAAGGTTTTGGCTTTCATTGCGTAGGTTATGGAGGTCATGGCTATAAGACTTTTTTTCATTTTTTATTGCTCCTTTATGCTGTACTTGTCCGTATACGTTTTTACGAATACACTTCATTATATGCCTATGGTGATGTAAGGGTGAAAGCTGAAAGTTGTGTGAAAAGTAGGTGAAACTTGACAAAAGTTAATAATCAGTTTAAATTTCGGGTGTACTATTATAATACAAAATGAAAAGAGGTAAAGTTTATGAACGGATTTATGTATAAGGTGGCAAGATTTTTTCAGGGCAGATATGGTATAGATAAGCTTTTTTACGGCATTTGCGGTGTGGCTGTGGTGCTTAGTGCGGCGAATTTGTTTGTAAGGTCGCTTATTTTGCAGCTTTTGGTATACGCTGTACTGGTGCTGGCGGTAGTGAGGGCGTTGTCGAGAAACTGTCAAAAGAGATATGAGGAGAACTTGAAGTTTGAAAGGGCTTTTGGCGGTATCGGCAGAAAGTTTTCCCTTTGGAAGAGAATGTTCACGGACAGAAAGACACACTGTTATCGCAAGTGCCCTGTTTGCAAAAAGGTGTTAAGACTGCCTAGGGTAAAGGGTGAACATGGGGTGAAGTGCCCGAACTGTGCGAACAGGTTCAATGTGAAGATATGACCTATTGCGGAAATTGCGAAATCGTGCTATACTATATAATATAGTATGGTGCAGTGAACGTGCTGTGAGTGGGACGTCGAGGACGCCAGCCCCTACATACAGTGTTGTTTGTTGTACGGATAATGTGATAAAAAGAGGAGCGGCAGCGATGCAGAAGGTCAATTATCAGAAAATACTGGAGGGTATCATAAAGGAACATGAGGCGAGGGGAGAAGTGCCTACGCTGCTTTTGCACAGCTGTTGTGCACCGTGTTCGTCATATGTGCTGGAATATTTATCGCAGTATTTTAAGATAACGGTATTTTACTACAATCCGAATATTTATCCTCGTGAGGAATATGAAAAGCGTGTGGCGGAGCTGAAAAGGCTCATTGCTCAAATGCCTATGAAAAATCCTGTCACGTTTGTGGAGCGTGGTTATGATGAGCGTGAGTTTTTTGAGGCAGTGAAAGGCTTTGAGGATATCCCTGAGGGCGGGGAGAGGTGTTTTCGCTGTTACAGGCTGAGGCTTGAGAGGACGGCACGGCTTGCAAAGGAACTTGGTGCGGATTATTTCACCACGACGCTTTCTATCTCACCATACAAGAACGCTCAGAAACTCAACGAGATATCGGCGGAACTTGGAGAGATATATGATGTAAAGGCGTTGCCTGCGGACTTCAAAAAGCGTGAGGGCTACAAACGTTCCATTGAACTTTCGGCAAAATACGGGCTTTACAGGCAGGATTACTGCGGCTGTGTGTTTTCGAAAAGGGAGCGGGAGCGGCAGAACAAGGCTGTACAAAAATCTGAATAAGTATAAAAATATTAACGTTATATAGACAGCTTATACACACTCTCACAAAGAATTAGTATATATATGGAAAGAAAAATGTGCAGAATTGTGAAAAATGGCTAAAGAATTATGTTTAATTTGTGAAAAACGTTAATTGAAATACTTGTAAATGTATGCTACAATATAGTTACAATTTATGTTGAGGAGATATCGCTCAATATGGATTGAAAATTTATTAACAAAATGGAGGAAAAACAAATGAGAATCTCTAAGGTTTTGGCTGCCGCATCAGCAGCAGCACTTGTTGCTTCAATGGGTATGACATTTGTATCAGCTGATACAACTTATACTGCAACAAAGTTTGTAATCAATACTCAAAAAGATGGTGAAAAGGTAAGTAACATCAGTGTGTCTGCTTGGGGTAGCCAGTGGGTAAAGTGCTACGATGAGGCACTTAAGGATGCTGACATGAGCAAGCTTGCAATTCACTTTGTTGTTGAGAGTGATGGTGCATACACCGAAAAAGATAACGTTGCTTTTAAGGTTTATGGTGTTAACGGCGACAATGATCAGGGTGAAGTATTCTATGGCGTTGCTGGTACAAAGACATATGATTTCTATTACAACCTCAAGGATGTAAAGATTGATCAGTATGGTGGATTTGGTTTCAATACACAGGCTGGTCACAGAGATATAAAGCTTGTTTCTGCTGATATGGTTGCAGTAGGTGAGTCTGCACCTTCATCTTCAACAGCTGATTCTTCAACTGTAGCAGGCGATTCTTCAAAGGCTGATGTTACTTCTTCAGCAGCTGCAGGCGATTCTTCAAAGGCTGACGATACTTCTAAGCCAGCAGACACAAAGAAGGACGTTGATCCAATGACACTTAAGACAGCTCTTAAGACAGCTGACGGCAAGGTTGAGGATACATCAGTAGTTCTTCTTACTGAGCTCAACAAGGACGGTTCTGTAAAGGCTACAAGCGTTCTTGACGGAACAGGTCTTACAAACCTCGATGTTTACGGTGCAACATTCAACATCACACTTGGCGACACACTTGCTGCAAAGCTTGAGGCTGGCGACTGGGTAGGCGGCGGAATCGGCTGGAACTCAGAGTCAACAAAGTGGAACGCTGCTGAGTATTGCTGGCAGGACGGTGTTAAGGAAATCACAGCTGTTAAGCAGGCTGACGGTTCTTACAACGTCACAAGAACATCTGACAAGGCTGTTTTTGCAAACACAGATACATATTCACAGACATGGCTTCAGATCTACAACGAGGATGATTACACAATCAACTCTGTAACACTTCTGGGCAAGGACGGCAAGGCTATCGCTGTTGTAACAAACAACGCTATCCCTGATTCTGCTAAGCCAGGCGATGACAAGAAGGACGATACAAAGAAGGATGATGAGAAGAAGGACGACAACAAGGGTGGTAATTCTTCAACAACATCAACAACATCTACAAACTCAACAGGCACAACTTCTTCAAAGGCTGCTAACAACGCATCTAACACAAACCCAAGCACAGGTGCTGCTGCTCTTGCTGCTGTAGGCGTTGCACTTGCTGGTGCTGCTGTAGTTGCTACTAAGAAGAGAAAGTAATCTGAGTTTTTAGACTTACGATCCATACTTAGAATAATTAAAGACCTGTCTTTCGGGACGGGTCTTTTTTGTTGCAATTTTCGGCATTTGGTGTTATAATATCATCATGAAATATGGAGGTGCTTTTATGAAGATAGTTTTTGACGATATCAAGGAAAGCGTTGCGGACAATTTTAAGGGCGGAGAGAAGAGCTTTGCAAGCCGTGCTTTTTCTGATGAGAAGAATAAAATGATGAAAGGCAGGCTCGTGCCGGGGGCGTCTATCGGTCTGCACAGGCATGAGGGCAACTGCGAAATGATATATGTACTGGAGGGCTGCGGCAAAATGATATATGACGGCGGCGTGGAAAGGCTGTCGGCAGGGGACTTTCATTACTGCCCTGAGGGTCATGAGCACAGCTTTATCAATGACGGCGACTGCGACCTTGTGTTCATTGCAGTTGTGCCTGCTCAGTAGCTTTTTGCAGCTTTACGCCTGTGAAATAATGGCTCAGTATCTCTTTGTAGGTCGAGCCTGTCTGTGCCATTGAGTTCGCACCATACTGGCTCATGCCGACAAGGTGTCCGAAACCGTATGATGTGAAGGTGAACTTTGTGTTGGCAAAGGTGCAGACAAAGCAGGGGGAGGATATATCGAGGATATCGCAGAAAGCGTTTGGCTGGATATCATATCCGCAGACGGTCAGGCTTGTGACATAGCCTGTGCCGTCTGTTTTCGTTTTGAGCCAACTGTCGGCGGAGGCAAGGTTGGTGAATTTTATGTCGGGGTACTGCTCAAGCAGGCGGTCACGGAGGTCTTTGGCGGTGAGGGTCTGGGTACATTCTGCGGCAGCGAGTTCCTTGTCGGCGGAGCTGTCCACTGACTGGAGGTAGGGGATATCCTCGCCCCATGCGGCTTTTGCGGACTGGGTGTGACCGCTTGAGGCTGCGTGGAAGGCGACGATTATGGGTTCACCGTCATATGTGAGTATTTCGTTTTCCACTGACTGCACGGCTGACTTTACCTTTTTGTATGCCTTTTCATAGTCGCTGCCGTAGTATTCTTTGGCTGCCTTTTCGGTGAAAAAGCTTTGGTATAGGCTGGCGTCGTCGCTGATGAGTGCACCTTTCAGTGAGGCGGTGGGGGATCGTGACTCGCTTAGCTGTCGGCGGCATATGTAGGTGTGGGCGAGCACGGCTTGTGCTTTCAACGCCTCTTCTTCAAAGTCCGCCGGCATTTGTGCGAGCACTGAGCCTATCATGTATTCTTCGAGGGTGTAGTCCTCGGTCTTGCCGCTTTCGGTAAAGTATACGGATATCTTTTCACTTTTCGCTGAGGCAGGCTTGGCTTTCCTGTCATCCGGCCTGAGAAAAACTATCATTGGTATTATGGTCAGCAGTATTGCAAAAACTGCCATTATCTGTATGAGATCTTTCATATAGTTTGTCCTTTCATTTTTGGGGTACTATATTATATTCATGCAAATGGGTAAATATTCATACAGGGTGATTTTTTGTACCGCAAATTTTTAAACGGCGGTGTTATGCGTATTTGTTGTGACATTTTTTCTTATTACTTGACAAAAGTCTGAAAAAGGTGTATAATATATCTTATATTTATAATGTTAAATCATATACTTGAAAGCGAGATGATCTATTCTATGATAAATAATGCAGCAAGGTCGCTTTTATGCGAACAGTTTATAGCAAACAATACTATTGACCCTAAGCTTTATGACAGATATGTGGTAAAAAGAGGACTTAGAAACTCTGACGGTACAGGTGTTATGGCTGGTCTTACTAATATCTGTAACGTACACGGATATGTGGTAAACGAGGGTGAGAAATCTCCTATTCAAGGTCAGCTTATCTTCCGTGGATACAACATCAATGATCTGGTGTCCAACGCTCAGAAAGAGGGACGTTTCGGCTATGAGGAGATAGTGTATCTGCTGCTCATGGGCGATCTGCCTAACAGGGTGGAGCTTGATGCGTTCAGAGGAATGATGGCTGAAAACAGACCTCTCCCTGACAACTTCTTTGAGGATATGATACTTAAAGCTCCGTCAAAGAATATCATGAATAAAATGGCAAGAGCGATACTGGCTCTTTACTCATATGATGATAATCCTGAGAACCGTTCTCCTGAGTATGAAATGGCTACAGCGATATCTATTATCTCAAAGCTGCCTAACATCATGGTTTCGGCTTATCAGGTAAAGAAACGCTGTTATGACGGCGAGAGCCTGTTCATGCACCCACTGATACCTACACATTCCACTGCTGAGATGATCTTGTCGGCACTGCGTCCTGACAGACAGTTCACAGAGGAAGAGGCTAAGATACTTGACCTTATGCTTATGCTCCACGCTGAGCACGGCGGAGGAAACAACTCTACTTTTGCCTGCCGTGTGCTTACTTCTTCAGGCACTGACCCATATTCTGCATACTCTGCGGCTATCGGTTCACTGAAAGGTCCACGTCACGGCGGTGCTAACCTGAAAGTGGCTGCAATGCACCAGTGCATAAAGGACAACGTTCAGAATTGGGAGGACGAGGGCGAGATCGCTGACTTCCTTACAAAGATACTTAACAAAGAGGCTTTTGACCACACTGGTCTTGTTTACGGCATGGGTCACGCTGTTTACACACTGTCAGACCCTAGAGCAGTTATACTCAGAGAGAATGCTAAGAAAATGGCTGAGAACACTGAGTTCGAGAGAGAATACAAGCTCCTTGAAACGGTGGAAAGACTTACTCCTGAGCTGTTCAAGAAGATCAAGGGCAGCGACAAGGCAATGTGTGCAAACGTTGATATGTACTCAGGCTTTGTTTACAGTATGCTTGGTATCCCTGAGGATCTTTACACGCCTATGTTCGCCGTTTCCAGAATGGCAGGCTGGTGTGCACACAGATTTGAGGAGCTGGTAACAGGAAAGAGGATAATCCGTCCTGCATACAAGGCTATCTCAGGCGAAAAGAAATATATCCCTCTTGACGAGAGATAAGCAAAATAAATTTTTACCTGTCCCTATTGGGCGTAAAAAGGCTTGAAATATTTTTGTGTATATGATATAATAGAATCGGGTATATGCCCGGTTCTATTTTTTGTTTTGGTGTATCAGGAGGGATCGTTTGAAAAAATTTGTTATAGCTGCAGCCTGCTTTTCTTGTCTGACTATGACGGGCTGTTCGGTACTGAATTTTTCTGTTGAGGGACTTATAAACGCCCCTAAGCTTACCTCTGAGCAAAGTGAGATACATCAGGCACTTATTGAGAGCGTGGGCAGCAATATTACGCTGAAATATCCTAAAAACGGCGAATACCGTTCGGCTTATGTTATCGCTAATATAGATGACGAGCCCACTGACGAGGCTATGGTATTTTATGAGTATACTTCAAACGGCTCGGAAGAGGACGGGCTTAGAGTGAATATACTTGATAAGGACGACAGCGGCAAGTGGTATTCTGTGAAGGAACTTGCAGGTGCAGGAACGGATATAGATCAGGTCATAATATCGCCTATGGGAAACAGCAATCAGATAGATGTTTTCGTGGGATATCAAAATTTGACCAATGACGAAAAGACGCTGGAGATATACAGCTATGCTGACGGTGATTTCAAGCGTGTGGCACTGGATACATACTCGGTGCTTGAGCCGCTGGACATAAATAATGACGGCTACAACGAACTTATAACTATACAGAGAAGCACCAATAATGACACGGGTGCGGTGACGGCTAAGGCGTCAATGCTCAAAATGCAGAACAACGAGATAACTCGCAGCAAGGGCGTTGATATGTGCGACAATGTTACGTCATATGTATCTTCAAAGACCGGCGTGCTCGAAAGCGGCAGGAGGGCTATTTTCATTGATGGTCTGACCGCTGACGGAAAGCTGCAAACGGAAATGATATACTACAGGTATTCGGGACTTCAGAACCCTATGCGGCTGAGAAGTGAAAAGCTGCTGCCTATGTGCACAAGACCTGCGGGCTACTACAGTGAGGATATGGACGGCGACGGTGATGTGGAGATACCGTCAACTTCACCTATGGTGGGTTATGAAAACGCTGTGGCGGACGAAATGGTATACATGACCACATGGAGCGTTTATGAGGATTTTTATGATCTGAAAACTAAATACACAGGCTATTATGCTATATCTGACGGATATTTCGTGACCTTCCCGAAACGCTGGAACAACTCTGTTACGGTGAAAAAGGACAGCGACACTAACGAACTTGTGTTTTATAAATACACGGGAGATATAAACGAGAGCGATGAAGAGATAATGAGGATAGCGGTTTCCTCAAAGAACGATTCGGAAGATTATATCTCCGACGGATATGAGCTTATCGACAGCAGAGGTCAGCTTGATTATTTCGTAAAGCTGCCGCTTGACAGGCGTGAAAAGCTTATACCGACTATTGACGAGATACAGAATAACTTTTACATAATAAACTGATGGTGGAGAGGAGTAAATATAATGAAAAGAGTTTTGGTTTGCGAGGACGAAGATTCAATAAGAGAATTTGTGGTCATAAACCTTGTGAGAAGTGGTTACGAGGTCGTTGACGTAAACTGCGGCGAGGACGCCCTCAAAGCTTATGACGAAAAGGACGGCGGTTTTGACGTTGCTTTGCTGGATATTATGATGCCGGGTATCGACGGAATGCAGGTGTGCAAGAAAATAAGAGAGAAAAGCAGCACTATCGGCATTATCATGCTGTCGGCTAAGTCACAGGAAATGGACAAGATATCCTGCCTTATGAGCGGTGCGGACGATTATATCACAAAGCCGTTCTCTATCTCTGAGCTTATTGCCAGAGTGGACGCTGTTTGCAGACGTGTGAACCGTTCAGGCTCTAAGCCTGAGGAGGCGTCACAGATAGTTTCAGGTCCGTTCACTCTTAATCTCAAGAGCAGGACTGTATTCAAGAACGGCGAGCAGATAGATCTGACACAGGTGGAGTATCAGATAATGGAGTATTTCTTCAAGAATCAGAACACTGCACTTGACCGTTCAAGCATACTTAATCACATATGGGGCGAAAGCTATTACGGCGACGATAAGATAGTTGACGTAAATATCAGAAGAATAAGAATGAAGATAGAGGACGAACCTTCTAATCCTAAGTATATCCTTACCATATGGGGTTTTGGCTACAAGTGGGCAGGCGGCTCTAACTGAGCTGTGAAAACATGATGAACGGAGTTTTTATCAGTTGAGCGGAAAAAACAGAAAAAACGGCAGGCACAGTATCACGCAGCACTGGCTGAGAAACAATCTCGGCGTGGTAGTGGGTATACTTGTGGTGCTGGAAATACTGCTTATCGTGGTGGTGAGAAACTATTACTACAGCTCCACAAGGCAGTATCTTACATCAAAAATGAAGATAGTCGCCACGGCGGTAATGAACGCATCAGGTGACGAGCAGACGAACTACAATTCTCAGATACGTTCCCTTGTGGAAAGCTATGACGAGAAAGACAAGATAGAGCTTATGGCTATCAAGACTGACGGCGAGGTGGACGTTACATCGTCGGGATTTTCACCGTCGGAAAATGAAAGCATGACAGATTATGAGGACGCAAAAAAGTCTGATACCGGCATAGGCACGCAGATATACAAGCTGTCAACGGGTGAAAAGGTCATGGCGATAACGTCGGTCATATCGCCTAGGGGCAGTGAATATGAGGCACTGCGTATGCTTTCGTCAATGAAGAACATTGACAGTCAGATATTCTTTATGTCTGTTATTATCACGGCTATAGTTGTGGCTATCATAATGCTCATGTTCTTCTCGGGTATGTTTTTCATCAAATCTATCGTCATACCTATAAGAAGTATCAACAGCATAACAAGACGGTACGCTACGGGAGATTTCAGCGAACGTCTTGAAAAGAAACGCAATGACGAGCTTGGCGAACTTTGCGATTCTATAAACTACATGGCTCAGGAGCTGTCAAATACTGAGCAGATGAAAAATGAGTTTATTTCCTCTGTATCTCACGAGCTGAGGACGCCTCTTACAGCCATTAAGGGCTGGACGGAAACTGTTACCAGTATGTATGAGGACAAGGAAACTTTCAAAAAGGGCATGAGAGTCATTACCAGTGAGACGGAGCGACTTTCCCAAATGGTAGAGGAACTGCTGGACTTTTCAAGGATACAGGACAACAGGCTCACGCTTATTATGGACACTATCGACATTTTGGCGGAGCTTGGTGAAACGGTGCTTATCTATCAGGAAAGGGCTAAGGCACTTGGTATCACGCTAAATTATTATGAGCCAAAGATGCTGCCGTTTGTTTACGGCGACAAAAACAGGCTGCGTCAGGTGTTCATAAATATTGTGGACAACGCTATCAAATACTCCAACAAGGGCGACACTGTATCGGTGGAGGCTTATGAGGAGGACAACGAGATATGTATTTCCATTTCCGACACGGGCATGGGAATATCAAAAGAGGACTTGCCTAAGGTCAAGACGAAGTTCTTTAAGGCGAACCACACAAGACGTGGTTCAGGAATCGGTCTTGCGGTGGCAGATGAGATCATTCAGCGGCACGGCGGTACGCTGGAGATAAACAGCGAACAGGGAGTTGGTACAACGGTAATGATAACGCTGCCTTGTATCGAGCAGAAGAAAAAGCCTGACAACCAGGCGACTGTAGACGTGGAGCTTATTTCTTCTGAACCTATTGAAAACAACGATAACGTGCAGTAAATGCACACACCGCCTTGAAAGGAAATAAAATGAGCAGTAAAGCACAAAGCAAGGAAAAATTCAAGTCAAAGATCGGCGGACAGGCTGTTATCGAGGGCGTTATGATGCGTGGCATCGACAAGGCGGCTATGGCTTGCCGACTGCCTGACGGCACGATAGACCTGGAGGAGTGGGCTATAAAGGGCGGCAAAAATCCGCCTTGGTATAGGAAAACGCCTTTTGTGAGAGGTATTTTCAGCTTTCTCACGTCGCTGACAGACGGTTACAAGTGTCTCACAAGGTCGGCTGAAAAGCAGATGACGGAGGACGATGAGGAGGAGCAGACTAAGTTTGAACAGTGGCTCGATGATAAGCTTGGGGACAAGGTTGGTCCTATCATAACGGCGGTATCGATGATACTGGGCGTTGGTCTGGCGGTGCTGTTGTTTTTGTATCTGCCATCGCTGGTGTCTAAATTCATAAGCAAGTTCATTGACCTGTCGGCTTTTGGAAAGAATCTTATCGAGGGAATACTGAAGATAGCTATATTCATAGGCTACACGGCTTTGACTGCTCTTACTAAGGATATCAGGCGGACGTATGAATATCACGGTGCTGAGCACAAGACTATCGCTTGTTATGAGCACGGGGAAGAACTGACGGTGGAGAACGTGAAGAAATACACACGTTTTCACCCACGCTGTGGAACGAGCTTTATTTTCCTTGTGCTGTTCATAAGCATTTTTGTGAACACTATATTCAGGGTGTCATGGGCGAACATTTGGCTGAGAGTTGTTATAAAGATAGCTTTGCTGCCTATAGTCACGGGCATTGCTTATGAGCTTATAAGGCTTGCGGGAAGATATGACAACATTTTCACAAAAATAATCTCTGCACCGGGACTTTGGATACAGAGAATAACGACGAGCGAGCCTGACGGAAGTCAGATAGAATGTGCTATAGCGGCACTGAAAGCTTGTATACCTGAAAATAAGGAAGATGACAAATGGTAAGGAAAGAACTGTTTGATAAATGTGTGGGACTGCTTGAGGAGAGCGGTCTTGGTGAGAACGCTGCTTGCGAGGTCACATGGGTGTTTGAAGATGTGGCTGAGGGCAAGGATATCACTGCGGAGCAGGAAAAGCTGATAAGCGACATTATCGCACGCCGCTGTGAGGGTTATCCTTTGCAGTATCTGCTTGGCGAGTGGGAGTTTTACGGACTGCCTTTTAAGGTAGGCGAGGGCGTGCTCATACCACGTCAGGACACGGAAACTATCGTTGACGCTGCTTTGAAGATGTTTGCGGACAAGAAGGATATCACAGTTATTGACCTGTGTTCAGGTTCAGGGTGCATAGGTATCACTCTTGAAAAAAAGCTTGACTGCGAACGTGCGGTATGCGTAGAGAAGTCTGAAAAGGCGGCTTTGTATCTCCGTGACAATATCAGCAAGAACGGTTCGGCGGCAGAGCTTGTAATGGGCGATGTGACTGATGAAAAGCTTGTGGAGGAAATGCCTGAGGCTGACCTTATCGTGTGCAATCCGCCTTATCTCACGGCTGAGGACATGGACGCTTTGCAGCGTGAGGTGACTTTTGAGCCTGCTGAGGCTCTTTTCGGCGGTGAGGACGGTCTTGACTTTTATCGCGAGATAGTCCGCAAGTGGAAGAAAAAGCTCAAAAACGGCGGTGTGATGCTCTTTGAGATCGGTATCGGTCAGGAGGACGAGGTCATGAGGCTCATGATCCAGCACGGTTTCAAGAACGTGAGATGCAGAAAAGATCTGTGCGGCGTTTACCGCTGTGTTTCGGGAATTTATGAGGAATAGTACAAATTTTTGTACTTCAACAAAGAATTTGTCTGCTGTCCAGACAAATGGACAGTTAGTGTGATATGATATAAATACGGAGAAAACACCGACATGAACGGGAGGTCTTATAACAATGGCAATGGATAAGAAGAAAAAAGAGGCCGTCAAGACGGTCGTAAAGATAACCGACGCAGAGGAGAAGAAAAAGGCTCTTGACACGGCTATAGCTTATATCGAAAAGCAGTTTGGCAAGGGTGCGATAATGAAACTTGGCGAGGCTAAGGCTATGGATATCGAGGCTATACCAACAGGTTCTATGACCCTTGATATGGCACTGGGCATAGGCGGAGTTCCGAGAGGAAGAATTATCGAGATATACGGCCCTGAGTCATCAGGTAAAACGACTGTTGCACTTCACGTTATTGCTGAAACACAGAAAATGGGCGGAGAGGTAGCTTTTATCGACGTTGAGCACGCTCTTGACCCTGTTTATGCAGGTCAGCTGGGCGTTGATATCGACAATATGCTGGTATCACAGCCTGACAGCGGTGAGCAGGCTTTGGAGATAGCTGAGGCTCTGGCTCGTTCCGGTGCTATCGACTGTATCGTTATCGACTCTGTTGCGGCTATGGTAACAAAATCTGAGATAGACGGCGAAATGGGCGACACTCACGTTGGTCAGCTGGCAAGACTTATGTCACAAGCTATGAGAAAGCTCACATCTGTTATTGCAAAGTCCAATACTACGGCTATCTTTATCAATCAGGTCCGTGAGAAAATAGGCGTTATGTACGGAAATCCTGAAACTACTCCTGGCGGACGTGCACTGAAATTCTATGCGTCTGTAAGAATAGAGGTAAGACGTGGAGAGCAGATAAAGAACGGCTCTGAGGTCATTGGTAACAGGACAAAGTGCAAGGTGGTAAAGAACAAGGTAGCACCTCCGTTCAAGGAGTGCGAGTTCGATATCATGTACGGCAAGGGTATCTCTCGTGTGGGCGAGGTGCTTGATATGGCTGTTGACCTTAACATTGTAAAGAAGGGCGGAGCTTGGTTCAGCTACAATGATATGAAACTTGGTCAGGGACGTGACAATGCTAAGGAGTTCCTGCTCAACAATCCTGATATCATGAATGAGATAGAGGCTAAGATAAAGGAAAATCAGGCTGAGATAATCCTTGCGGCACAGAAAGACAAGAAGGCGTCTAAGCTTGAAGAAAAGGCGAACGCCGGTGCTGCGGCTCAGAGTGCAAACGAGGATATGGCTGCTGATAAGCCTGAAAAGAAGATACGCAAGGCGGCAAGCGATAAGTCAGTCGTTGCAAAGCCTGAGGAGGATTTTGAGGAGTTTGCACCTGTTGACATAAGCGATCTTGGTGACTGATAAATGCTTAAAATAACAGGCGTTTCAAAATACAAGGGCAGTACATATATGATAGAGTTTGAGGAGGGCGAAACGGCTTTCCTCAACTACGAGATAGTTTCAGCCTATGGCTTGAGGACAGGACTTGATATACCTGAATCTGCTTGGGAAAAGATAGTTTTTGACAACGAGTTCAGAAAGGCTAAAGAAAGGGCTTTGTATCTGCTTGACTACAGGGATTATTCCTATGTGGAGCTTTACAAAAAGCTGGAGAAAAATTACAGCGAGGAGATTTGCGACGCTGTAATGGACAAGATGCTTGAGCTTGGGACGGTCAACGACAGGAGATATGCTCAGGGGCTTGCGAGGACTTATGTGGAAGTGCGTAAGTATGGCTATTACCGTGCTTATCAGCAGATGAGGCAGAAGGGTCTGACAAAGCCTATAATCGAAGAGGCTCTGGAGGAGTACAGCGAGGGCACATATGAGCGGCTGTATGAACTTGTGGAGCGGAAGTATCTCAGATATCTTGACGGTGAAAAGGGCGATATCAAGGTGAAAAATGCACTTGTGCGTATGGGATATTCTTACGATATCATAAAAGAGGTGCTTGCTGATATAAAACAGGAGTACGGCGACGAATAAAGGAGCACAGAATGAAAAAAATCATTTTTGCGGCGGCTATACTTAGTGCGGCGGTAATGACGGGCTGTTCATTTGACTTTGGCGGCGGCACGGAAAGTTCTCAGCCTGCGGAAAATGTTCAGGGCGGACAGACCACTGCGGTGACTGAGGGTGCTGACACGGAAAGTGAAGAGGCTGCCGACCCGCTGGAAGAGGCTAAGGACGTTGCGGCGATGTATCTAAAGGCTGCAAACGCTGAGTTCGACCAGTCTATGGTAAAGCTTATGACGGACGATTACGCTGCTGATTATGAATACATGAAAAAGAACATGGGCGGCGATAACGAATATGGTGATGACGAACAGCTCAGCGGAGTGAGATACAGCTTTGACAAGGATAAATGCGGCTTTATCGACAAGGTGAACATTTCTGAGGAATACTCAAAGGCGGCAGAGCTTTATGTTACAGTGGCTTATGACAGCTCGGAGGGCGAAGTGACGTCCTCGCAGTATATACTCATGGTGCTTGACGAGGATAATGACTGGAAGGTGTGCTTTGCAGGTTCAAAGGCACAGGCTTACGCTGACGGCATAATCACTGACGAAAACTCGGAAAAGGCTGAGGCTAACGCTCAGGCGGTATATGAGGCGGCGGACAAGGCTGTCAAGGAGCTTTCAAAGGACAAGGACTACAAGTTTGAGTACATGAACTACATTTCCACGGAAACTGACACGTTCATAGAAAAAATAAAAGAGCAGCTGCCTGATGAGCTGAAAGACTCGTATTTCACGGTGTTCATAGACGACGGTAAGCTTGATTATGTGGTATGGTCGCAGGAGGCAGGGGCTGAGATAACGGTCACATATCCTGAGAAGAAGTGATGTGCCTGCAAAGGTGCTTGACAAAGTATATGGCGTGGTGTATAATATAGGTAACCACAAAGGATATAATTTTCAGTCGTTTCACACTGAAAAGTGAAATCCCCGAAAGTTGCAGCTTTCGGGGATTTCTTTTGGAATCATGTCGGACTTACTTTCTGTATGCTTTTGGCTTTGTGGAAAATTCATAAATATTTTGATTTTTGTCATACAATAGTGACGAAAAGGACTTGACAAAACTGTGCAAAAGTGAGATAATAAGATGGATTATTGTGATACTTTATGCCGCCTGCCGGCGGTGTAGGATTGGAGATTTTTTCATGGCAACTAGAGTGGGAATGGTTTCTCTCGGATGTCCTAAAAATCAGGTGGACGCTGAGCATATGCTCTATGACCTGCGTAAAGAAGGCTTTCAGATAGTTTCTGACGCCGCACTTGCAGATGTGGTCATAGTCAATACCTGCGGATTTATCGAGTCGGCTAAACAGGAGGCTATCGATACTATACTTGAGTTCTGTACTCTCAAGCAGGAGGGCAGGATCAAGGCGGTGATAGCTACGGGCTGCCTTGCTGAAAGATACCGTGACGAAATGAAAGAGGAGATCCCTGAGCTTGACGCTGTTGTGGGAATAGGCTCTAACGGAAAAATATGCGATATCATAAGAGAGATACTCCTTGACAAGCAGGTGGTCTGTTCTTATGGCTCAAAGACGGAGCTTTCTATGGAGGGCGGAAGAATTATTTCTACTGAGCCTTTCTATGCTTATATAAAGATAGCCGAGGGTTGCAGCAACAACTGCACATACTGTGCGATACCTTCTATAAGAGGCAAGTACAGGAGCAGACGCATGGAGGACATCGTCAAGGAGGCTCGCTGGCTAGCAGAGAACGGTGTGACAGAACTTGTTGTTGTGGCACAGGATACCACGAGATACGGCGAGGACATATATGGAAAGTCTATGCTCCCTGAACTGCTTACGGCTCTTTGCGAGATAGACGGATTCAAGTGGATAAGGACGCTTTATTGCTATCCTGAGAGGATAACCGATGAGCTGCTTGACGTTATCGCTAAGGAAGACAAACTGGTCAAGTATCTTGATATGCCTATACAGCACTGCGACAAGACCATACTTAAAAGAATGAACCGCCACGGCGACAGAGATACGCTTACGGCACTGATAAAGAAGATAAGAGAAAAGATACCGAACGTTACGCTGAGGACAACTCTTATCACAGGTTTCCCCGGTGAAACGGAAGAGCAGTTTGAAGAGCTTTGCGAGTTTGTAAAAGAGATACGCTTCGAAAGACTTGGCTGCTTTGCATATTCTCCTGAGGAGGGAACGCCTGCGGAGAAGTTTGAAGATCAAGTGCCTTTGAAAGTTAGAGAACGCAGATCCGAGATAATAATGGAAGAACAGATGATAATTTCCGACAGCCTTAATGAGGCTGCTCTCGACAGCGAAGTTGAGGTGGTTTGCGAGGGCTTTGACAGATATGCTGAGTGTTACTACGGCAGAAGTCAGTCTGACGCACCTGAGATAGACGGAAAGATATTCTTCCTGAGTGAAGATAAAGTCAGGGTCGGTGAGTATGTCAAAGTAAAAATTGACGATACTATGGATTATGACCTTATCGGCTCAAAAATGTAGATGAAAGGAACTTGATATGAACCTGCCAAATAAACTTACAGTGCTGAGAGTAATATTGATACCGTTTTTTCTGTTGTTCGTGCTGCTTTTCCAGATACCGCACCATATGGTGTTCGCACTTATCGTATTCGCAGCTGCGTCTATCACAGACTGGTTTGACGGTAAGATAGCAAGAAAGCACAATCTTGTTACTACATTCGGAAAGTTTCTTGACCCGCTGGCGGACAAGCTGCTGGTCATGACGGCACTTATCTGTTTCACTTTTGAACGCTGGATAGACCCTGTTGCAGTTGTGCTCATACTTGCAAGAGAGTTTATGGTAACGGGACTCAGACTTGTTGTTGCAAGCGAGGGCGTTGTGGTCGCTGCCGGAATATGGGGCAAGCTGAAAACGGCTTTCACAATGGTGGCACTTATCGCCATAATGGTACTCCAGATAGTTTGCCCTGCATCGAAGGGTAGCCCTGACTTTACTTGGGGTACGCCGATATTCCTTGTAAACGAGATACTCATTTGGATAGCTGTTGTGCTGACAGTCATTTCCGGTGCTGTTTACCTCAAGGGATATTGGAAATATATCGATTCAGGCAAGTAATGTGTCCTGCCGCTGAGGTGCGGCATATAATAACTTAATATGTAAATGCGTATCAGCAAGAGTAGCTCAGGGATAATTTTCAGAGAGGAGCCGTTTGGTGCAAGGCTCTAAGGACGTTGAGTGAAGTGCGGCTGACAGCAGGGAGCGAACAACGGCGTATGCTTAGTATTCCTCTCCGTAGGGTCTGCGTTAAAGACGTTGAGCTGTACAAAATATTGTACAGAAAATCGGAGTGGGACCGTAGAGTATAATCTGCCTCCGGAGTGGTTAAACGCCATTCCGGAGGTTTTTTCTTAGAAAGGCAGAGATAGATATGACGATTTTGGAAAACATAAAGCATGATATTCAGACTATAAAGGACAGAGATCCTGCGGCAACGAGCACGCTGGAGATACTCACATATTCAGGACTTCACGCTGTAGCTTTTTACAGGGTGTCGCACTGGTTTTATGTTCACAAGCACAAGGTCATCGCAAGATGTATCTCACAGTTTGCGAGAATGTTGACCGGTATCGAGATACACCCGGGTGCTAAAATAGGCAAGGGACTGCTTATCGACCACGGTTCGGGGGTTGTTATCGGCGAGACTGCTGAGATAGGCGATTACTGCCTGCTTTATCAGGGTTGTACTCTCGGCGGAACTGGCAAAGATCATGGCAAAAGACACCCGACACTTGGCAACAATGTAATGGTCGGCTGCGGTGCAAAGGTGCTTGGCCCGTTCACGGTGGGGGACAATGCAAAGATAGCTGCAAATGCGGTAGTTCTTGAGCCTGTTCCAGCAAACTCAACGGCTGTGGGCGTGCCTGCAAGGATTGTAAAGCAGAACGGCAAGCGTACCTGCGACCTCGATCAGGTGCATATCCCTGACCCTGTGGCTCAGGAGCTTTGCCAGACAAGAATGCAGATCGCTAAGCTTGAAAAGAGAGTGGCTGAACTTGAAAAGATTGAAAAGAAAGAACAGTAAAAAATCCAAGGAAAGAGGTAAAGATAAATGAACATTTATAACACGCTTACTCACAAGATAGAAAAATTCATTCCAAACGAGCCGGGCAAGGTGTCAATGTATACCTGCGGCCCTACGGTGTATCATTATGCACATATCGGCAATCTGAGAAGTTATATCATGGAGGACGTTCTTGAAAAGTATCTCCGCTATGACGGCTATGACGTAAAGAGAGTAATGAACATCACTGACGTTGGTCATCTTACTTCTGACGGCGACACAGGCGATGATAAAATGCTCAAGGGTGCAAAGCGTGAGCACAAGACTGTTATGGAGATAGCAAAGTTTTACACTGACGCTTTCTTTGAGGACTGCAAGAAACTCAACATCAAAAGACCTGACGTTGTTGAGCCAGCAACAGGCTGTATCGACGATTTTATCAAGGTTATCTCTGCACTGATAGAAAAGGGTTATGCTTATGAGGCAGGCGGAAATATCTATTTTGATACTTCAAAACTTAAAGAATATTACGTTTTCCACAACTTTAACGAAGAAGATCTTGAAGTCGGTGTTCGTGAGGGCGTTGAGGAGGACACAAACAAGCGTAACAAGGCGGATTTTGTTCTGTGGTTCACAAAGTCGAAGTTCGACGATCAGGAACTTAAATGGGATTCTCCTTGGGGCGTTGGCTATCCGGGCTGGCATATCGAGTGCTCTTGCATTTCAATGAAACATCTTGGTGAAAGACTTGATATCCACTGTGGCGGTATCGACAACGCTTTCCCACACCACACAAATGAGATAGCACAGTCTGAGGCTTATCTTGGTCACAAGTGGTGTAACTACTGGTTCCATATCCTGCACCTTAACACAAACAGCGGAAAGATGTCAAAGTCAAAGGGCGAGTTCCTTACTGTTTCACTGCTGGAGTCAAAGGGCTATGACCCGCTGGTTTACAGATTCTTCTGCTTGCAGTCACACTACAGAAAGTCACTTGTTTTCACATATGAGAACCTTGACAACGCAAAGACTGCATACAACAAGCTGACCGCAAGGATAGCACAGCTTATGGCTGACAAAAAGCCTGACGAGGTAGTGGAGCTTGCTGATTTTGAGAAACACAAGGGCAGCTTTAAGGCGGCACTTGATGATGATATCAACACTTCAAACGCTATCACTGTTTTGTATGACGTTCTCAAGGCTGACACAAACAATGAAACAAAGCTTGCACTTATTGAGGACTTCGACAAGGTGCTTTCACTGGGACTTATGGAGGCTGCTAAAAAGCTGAACAGCGGTGAGGGCGAAGAGGATATCCCTGAGGAGGTCAGGGCACTTGTGGAGGAGCGTAAAGCTGCAAGAAAGGCTAAAGACTTTGCAAAGGCCGACGAGCTGAGAGATAAGATAGGCGAGCTTGGCTACATCGTTGAGGAAACAAGACAGGGCACAAAGATAAAGAAAAAGTAAAGGAGCTTTAAATGAGCAAAAATAAACAGGACCTCGGTCCTTACCGCAGAAAACAGTTTCAGACATATTTTCAGTTTTCACTCATAGCAATATGCTTTGTTATAATCTTTGTGCTGTTTTACGCCTGCACTGGCAGCAAGCAGAAGAGCATTGATTATTCCGATGCAAAGGTGATACAAATGGACGAACCTGCTGACGACAACCCTGTGGTGGTCTTTGAAACTAACAAGGGCACTTTCAAGGCTGTGCTTTTCCCAGATGAGGCACCAAACTACTGCAAGTTTTTCACTGATCTTGTGGAAAAGGGCTACTATGACGGCACATATGTGAGCATGGTGCAGGACGGTGTATATTTCATAGGCGGAACAAAGCAGGCTGACGGTCAGACGACTTCTGACACTGACACCACCACTATCGAGGCGGAGTATTCAAAAAATCTTTGGCCTTTGAAGGGGGCTTTGTGTGCATACACTCAGGAACAGGGTCACTTGTTCAGCAAGAAGAACGTTTCAAACAGCTATCTTCTTTTTGTTGACAATTATGACCTCACTGAGGAAGAGCGGGCGGAGCTTGACAGCAAGCTTGCAGACAGCAACAATATCCCTGAGGACATTACGAATGCCTTTGAAACATACGGCGGAGTGTTGAATTTCTCTCAGCAGTATACTATTTTCGGTCAGGTCTATGACGGCATGGATATTTATGACGATATCTGCGGCGTCGATGTTGCGGATTCCGAAACGCTGAAACCGACTGAGGATATCCAGTTCACAAAAGTGTATATGTCCACTTATGGTGAGAACAAAAACAGCAGTGCTTTTGCAGGCAGTGTGGATAGTTCTGAGGTTTCTGAGAGTGCGGCAGAAAGCACTGACGAAAGCTCGGCAATGTAAAATATGATATGATATCAAGGCGGACGGGGCGACCTGTTCGCCTTTTTTGCGTTCACTGAAAATTCATTGTTTGTTTGATTATTCCGCTATAAATTTAGCTGTGGCTCTGTTATACTGCTTATATCATGTATTGATATTTTAATCTGCGATAATTGTGAAATATGGCTTTATGTTTGAAAATGATTGTTGCGATATAAAAATATGAAACTGAAATATTGCGATATTACACTTGGTTATCAATACAGATATTATGAGTGCCGCACATTCTTAGTCCTTGACTTTACGAGCAAATTGTGGTAAACTTGAAGGGATAAGTTATGTGTGGAAACTTTTCTGCTGCGGTGGCAGGAGGGAAGTTCCGTATTTAGTTTATGGCAAAAGACCGACTTTGTTTTTTTCCCTTTGCCTGAGATGCACACCTTTTATTTGCATTACTCAGAGGGCGGAGAGCGGCGTTTTTTACGTCGATATATATGACATGAAAAAGATAACGTCATATGAGAAGTCGTAACGAATAGGAGCGGACGGGAATACGTCTTAAAACAGTAGGTTTGCTGTTTGGTCTTAGTCACTGGATAGTACAAAAATTTGTACTGTTGTGGCTTGGTTGAGAGGTTCGTTATGAAAAAGATCATTATGGCACTTTGTTTGTGTGCCATTGTTGCTGTGAGCGGCTGTGGAAAAAGCGGCTCTGAGGATAAGAAAAATTCTTCTGCTGACAGCAGTTCGCAGGCTGCCGTTGAGGCTATGGCTGGGGCTGAGGACAGTGCAAGAGAAAAATATGTGAATGAGTCTGTAGAAAAGGCTGTTGATGAGAATGACCCTGAGGACTTTGAGGTTGACGGCTATTATGATTTCTACTATGACGGCTTTGATAAGGTATACTCCAATGAGGAGCTTAAAAAGGCTTTTGATAAGATCGAGAAGATATGCAGCGAGGCGAATTTTAGCTTGTCATTTTCCTATGAGAACATGGATAGTGATGTAATCGTTTCCTATAACACATATTCTCAGTATCTTACTTGCAGCACCATAAAAGCTCCGTATATCAAGTGGGTGCTTTCACAAGACCCTGACCTTGACGAGGTAGTGGTGCGTGATGTATGCTGGCCGGGTGATGACGGCAGGATAGCCCTTGAACCTGACGGCACTGAGCATACGGTCAGGGACCTTATTGAATACGCCATTGAAGAGTCTGACAACACGGCTTATTATCTGCTTTACAGACGGTTCGGGTATATGGGGTTCAATGACCTGATGTACTCACTGGGTGTGGATTATTATCTTGGGGACTCTTGGATATTTACATACTGCAATGTTCTGGATATGGCTAAGTGCTATAAGGATATTTATGAGTATGCACAGGACAGCGACAATGGAAAGTGGCTCACAAAGCTTATGCAGAAAACTGACGTTGAAACGCAGATAACTGAGGCTTTGGGCGGCAAATATAAGGTGTCACACAAGTATGGTTCTGAGTTCAATGAGTCGAATTTCCATGACTGTGCCATAGTTTATGCTGATTCGCCGTTTGTGCTTTGCATCTTTACAGATCAGATACCTGAAACAGAGGAAAGCTGCAAGGTTTTCAGAGAGCTTGCAAAGGCGTTTGACGACGTGAACAATTTGATAGTGAAACAATAGGCAGGAAAGTCCTGTCTTTAAAATAGGAGGAAATTTTATGAGCGAATACAAGATCTACTCACTGCACATGGGCAAGGCAAAATGTGCTGTTGACCTTGGTGACGGTTCTGAGCGTGGAGAGTATGTAAATCAGGATTACATTCTCAACAAAATGGGCAGACCTCTCAGAAGTATAAGCCTTATGTACTGCTACTATCCGCTGGACAAGGAGTTCCCGGGAAGAATTTCTGAGGTCATGAAAGACGCAGATGTCTCTTTTGCATGGGATTATCCATATGACGATTATTTCACATACAAGGGAGGTCTTGAGGGCAACACGGAGGGCGAGCCTTTCACCTGCATGAGAGATGTAAGACGTCACGGACAGGACGTTACACTGACACTCACTGTTGACCCACACGTTTCTGACGAGCAGCTTATCGCTATCGCAAACGACCTCAGACCTTTCGGCAGACTTCTTCTTAGAATAAACCACGAGGCTACAGGCAACTGGTTCTCATTCAACAAGAGATGCACATATCAGGAAGTCGCTGATTTCTACTGCCGTTTCAACAAGATAATCAAGGAGCACGCACCGAACGTTTCCACTATTCTTTGTATCGGCGGCGTTGAAGATCCAAACAAGAACGAGATAGAAAAAGAGGCTGAGTTCTCACAGGCTGTTAAGGAAACAGACATTTGGTCTGTTGACAAGTATATGGCTCTTCACTGGGGCTGGCCTTATGATGTTGCTGAAAGAGGCGGCACAAGCCACAGCAGAAGCAAGGTCAAGGACATATACGATATGACAAAGCGTTCTTTTGAGAGATTCAAGGAGATAAATGGCGGCGTTACAAAGCCAATGGTAATGAGCGAGTTCAACGCTGACGGCGACGTTACCGGCCCATACGATCAGGCAGCAATGGTAAAGGAATTCTGCGATATGCTCAAGGCTGACGGCGAGGACTGGTTCTCAGGATTTACTTTCTATCAGTTCAGAGACAGAGGACGTCTTGGTCTTGAAATTCAGGACCCTAACTATGCTGACTGTGGTATCGAGCTGCCTGTTATGAAAACATACAAGGAAATTATCCACGATGATTTCTTCAAGCCTTCAATGACAAGAGGCGACGAGGTGACACTGCCTTGCACACTTCGCTGGGGCGGTTCAGAGGACGCAGAGGGTCTTGAGATACTGCTGCACTTTGAGAAGAATCCACACTTCTGCGAGGTCACATTTGATGATGATTCAAACATCATGATGGAGATAAACGGCAAGTGGTTCTACAAGTCACCTGAGGCAAAGACAATCGACCTTATGGCAGCTTTCTTTGAAAAGCCGCTGGAGGGCGAGGCTGACCTTACTCTCAGACTGTTTGCACCTCCTGCAAGCGGTGAGAACGATCTGTCTATTGAGGACGGTCTTATGAACAGCTACACAGAGATCAAAAAGCTCCCTGATATCCGTATCAGATTTGAGCCTGTTGAGCTTTAATATCAAAAATTTAAGGGACGGTCTAGCCGTCCCTTTTTGTGTGATATTTCGGCTTATCTAAACGAGTGTAGGTAAACTGGCGAACAGCGTTCGCCCCTACAATAAAAAACCGTTTACTGTACGAAAACTTGTACAGCAAACGGCTTTTTTTATTATTTATCACACGGTGCTTGTCTTGACATAATCTGCATTGCGGCTTTCAGACCGTCAACTGCTGCCGACATTATACCGCCTGCATAGCCTGCTCCCTCGCCGCAGGGATAAAGATTTTCCACGCTCAAGGAAACCATATCTGCGTTTCGTGTTATGCGGACAGGGGAACTTGTCCTCGTTTCAGGGGAGGTGAGCATTGCACCATTGTCCCCAAAGCATTTCATCTTTCGTGAGAAATTCTGCAAGCCGCCCTCCAGCATATCCGTCACGAATTTAGGGAAGATATCACGGAGTTCAGTTGCCTGACAGCCGAGGCTGTATGTTGGTGCGACCGTTCCTGTGATATCAGGCTTGCCGTTAAGGAAACCGCCAACGGTAGTGCCTGCACCTTTATATGAGCCTGTTAGGGAGTAGGCTTTTTGCTCTATAGACCGTGCAAAAGTCACGCCGTCAAGTGCTCCGTGACCGAAGTCGTCAGGGGTCACAGCCACAACTACTGCGGCGTTTGCGTTCTCGCCGTCACGGGCAAACTCGCTCATGCCGTTTGTGACAGTGCCGCCATTTTCTGAGGCTGACGGGACTACCGTTCCTCCCGGGCACATACAGAATGTGTAAACCCCTCTGCCGTTTTTATCACGCCATGATAGCTGATATTCGCCCTTTGGCAGCAGCGGATTGCCTGCCTGCTCGCCGTAAAGGCTTTCGTCAACAGCCGTCTGCTTATGCTCTATTCTTGCACCGACTGAGAACGGCTTAGGCTCAAGAAAAATGTTTTTTCGCTGCAAAAGCTCAAAGGTATCTCTTGCAGAATGACCGATAGCCAGTATCACGGCGGACACTTTTTCGTCCTTTCCGCCTGCCGAAATGGTCTGCACTCTGCCGTTTGAGATAGCCAAGTCAGTGAGTGCACAGTCAAATCTGACCTCGCCGCCCAGTTCGGTTATTCTGTTTCGTATTGCCGTAACGATATTTCGCAGGTTGTCAGTGCCAATATGAGGTTTCGCTTTGGTGAGTATCTCTTTCGGTGCACCGAAATCCACAAAGCGTTCAAGAACGTATCTGCAAAGCGGGTCTTTTATTCGTGTGGTGAGCTTGCCGTCTGAAAAAGTTCCTGCACCGCCTTCGCCGAACTGCACGTTGCAGTCGGTGTCAAGTTCTCCGGTGAGCCAAAATTTCTGCACCGCCGCAGTGCGTTTTTCCATTGATCCGCCACGCTCCAGTATTATCGGGCGGTAGCCTTGTTCAGCCAGTGCAAGTCCTGCGAACATTCCCGCAGGGCCAAAGCCTGCAATAACTATCCTGCCCTCGGCTTTTTCTGAGGATATAACAGGCTTGTAAACGCTGCGTTCAACATAGGTCAGGGAAGTGTTCTTTTCGCAAAGCTTTTTTTCCAGTGCGGCGTCGTCAAGGGTCACGAAAACCGAGTGAACAAAATGAATGTCATTACGCTTTCGTGCGTCCAGTGAGCTTTTGTGTATCTCGCATTCAGCGGCGTGCTTTGCGGCACTGCCAAGCTTTTTCAAGGCGGCTGCGATTATTTCCTGCTGGGTGGCGTTAAGTGGCGAACTTATCTGATTTACTATTACTGGCATATATCCTCCTGCAAAATTACCGAAAAATCGGGACGATTTTATTCGTCCCGATAAAATTTATTGATCTGAAACAACTACCTGTATCTCGTTCTTGCCAAATCCCCAAACATTATTGTATGTCGGCGAGTAGATCATCGCCTCACGGGCATAAGAGCCTGAATCGATGATATCGCTGAGATTTACCTGAGCATACAGGTCACTGTCTTGGAGTTTACTGATAACATCTTCCGGACCGTAGACTTTGACATTGGTAAGCTTTTTGGTCTCCACTTCCGTGGTCTTGCCTGACGGCTTGCCGGTGGTGAGTATGTGGTCTGAGGTTATGGTGAACTCTTTTGATGTGTAGCCCGTGGCGTCAAAGGATACTCGAACGTCCTCGTCGCCGTTCATGTTTATTTCGCCTGCATTGAGAGGTATCTTAAAACTGAACACCTTTGCGAGGTTTACTTCAGAAAGGTTTATTGAACCCACTGTGAGCGTTTCGGTATCGGCGTCGTCAAGGTTCGGCGAAACCACAGATATTTCTTCTTCTGAAAGTTTCAGCGGAAGTGAACTTACGTCAAAGCTGTCGGTGCAGTTTGTGATATCCACTTTGAGCTTTGCGGTCTTTTTCTTGTAGATAACAAAGTTCACGTCAACGGATTTTGTATCCTTTATCTCTATCTTCGACGAGTCAACGACATTATCATCGTCATCATAGAACACGATATCCTGAGTATTTATGGTCGTGTCCTCAGATATCTTCTTGGATTTTGATATCTGTGCCACTGCCTTGCTTATGTTGTCAAGGTCGTTCTTTGGACCTTCTACCGTAACTTCGCTAGGCGAGGTGGTGGTCTCTTTGAGTATATAACCCTCTTCGGCACTTATGAGCGGAGCCTCGGCAGTGAGCGGTATTGTCTTTGTGGTGAGCCTGTCAAACTCAACGGAAACAGTGTCAGGATTTACAGATACTACCGTGACCTTATCAGCAGAATGTGCCGACTTCACCTCAATGTCAAGGTCATAAGTGCCCTCTTTTGTTACATCGTCAAGATTTACCGACGCAACAAGGTCTGCGGCAGTGTAGCTGCCTATCTCATAGTTCATGCCCTTTATCTCAACGTCAACGGAGATATCCTTGTAGTTGAGTGCGGAAAGACCTTTTTCCTTTGCTTGCGTTCCGTCAAGAGAGAACACAACAGGCACGTTCGTGATAGTTTTGTTTATTGTAGGATACTGGGTGATAGAAAGTGCGAACCATATTATCACGGCGATTATTATTGAAAGTATCCTCAGACCGAAGTCTGCACCGTGGCGGTTCTCTTTTTTAGCCTTTTTTACTTTTTCCATTTTGAAATCACCCTTCCTGCAAAAGAATTTTCTCTAATGGAATTAGCGTCCTTTTCAGGCAAAAGACGATTGTCCAGAAGTCTTTTAAGAGAGTCCTTTGAATAGCCTCTTGTAAGCTCTCCGTTTTCGGCAACTGAGATGTTGCCAGTTTCCTCAGATACGACCACGACTATGGCGTCAGAGTTCTCGCTCATTCCGATAGCCGCACGGTGTCTTGAACCAAGCTGTTTGTTTATAAGCTCGTCTTTCTGCGGTCTTGGCAGGAAACAGCCTGCCGCAAGTATTATTCCATCTCTGATAATTACAGCACCGTCATGAAGGGGAGTGTTCGGGAAGAATATGTTTCCGAATACTGCGGTGGACGGGATACAGTTGAGTATAGTTCCTGTAGCTATCTGTTCGCCAAGCTTTGTCTTTCTTTCGCAGATGATAAGTGCACCTGTTTTGGTGGAAGAAAGATTTGCGGCGGCGTCGCATATAGCGTCGATAGCCTTTTTCCAGTGCTCAGTGTTGTCGTCAGAATCATTTGAACTGAAAAAGCTGAAACCGCCGAGGCTGGTCCTTCCCACTTTTTCAAGCACACGCCTGAGCTCAGGCTGGAACATTATGATAAGTGCAAGGAATCCCCACTGGAAACAGGTCTTGAGCAGAAATCTGATAGTCTGCAAATTGAAGAACACTGCCAGCAGGTAGCAGCCGATGAGTATAAGGATACCCTTTGTGAGCTGCTGTGCCCTTGTTTCACGAATAAGCTTTATGCCGTGGAATATCAGAAAGGAGAGGATAGCAATATCGACAATGTCGTTAAGTCCTATTGATGTAAAAACGCCCCAAACAGCGTTTATAACATAAGCGATACTGTCAAGCATAGTTCACACCCTTTCGATAATTTTGGTAAATGTAATGAAAAAACCTAAAGATCTTTTCTATTTGTATATATATTAATAGTATATCATATTTTTTCTCAAAGTACAAGGGCTGAGAGAGATTTTTTTCTTTTATGACATCAAAAAAAGCGGACTTTTTCAGCCCGCTTTTCTGTCAGCTTTCTTTCGGCAGATAGAATCTTCCTGAAAGCTTTTGTGTTTTCACTTCGTTTACGAATGCTTTAGGGTCTGCCTCTTTTACAGCGTGTATGACCTTTTTGGTCTGTGCCGCTGAAACAACGGAATAGACTATCTGTCTTTCGCAGTGCTCATAAGAACCCTCGCCGTCAAGTATAGTTGCACCGTGCTGGCTCACGGCATAAATGGCGTCTGCTATCTGCTTAGGTTTGTTTGTAACGATAAGCAGTGTGCTCTGCTGAAATTTCTTGTAGAGCATATGGAGCACAGTGGTGGAGGCATACTGGAAAATGATCGAATACAAAGCCTTGTCCCAGCCGAACATAAAGCCTGCGATGCACAGTATAACGGCATTGAATCCCAGTATCACGTTGAAAGTGTCCATATTGCTTTTCTCAGACAGGTAAATGGATATGAAATCCGTTCCGCCTGAAGTCGCTCCACGGTTGAGGCACAGGCTTATTGCCACGCCGTTTATCATGCCGCCGAAAATGCTTATGAGCAAAACATCCTCGGTGACGATATGGTTTGGTATAAGGTCGGTGAAAAAGCTGTTTAACAGTATCATTATGCAGGAAAACGCCGTGAACTTTTTGCCGATAAATCTAAAACCGATATACACCGGTATTATATTCAGGGTGATGTTTATGATACTAAATGGCAGCATTACGCCTGCAAGCTGTTTTACTGCACGCTGTATAAGAATGGACATTCCTGTCATGCCGCCTGGGTAAAGACCGCCTGTGTTTACAAAGGTCTTTGTGTTAAGTGCCATAAGAAAGGCGGCAGCGGTCACAGCAATAATGGTAAAGATATCTTTTCTGAGATCATTTTTCATGGCTTTTGCCACTCCTTTCTAAGGGTCTATTCGCCTTTTAGTTCGGCGAATTTTTTCTGCATGGTGGGATTGTTTTTGGTAAGACTTTTGATAGTCAGTGCGTCAGCTTTTTTGTTTGCAAGACGCAGATTGTTTTCAGAGGAGATAAGGTTCTCCTTTATCTTTGTAAGATGAGTGATAGATTTGTCTATCTCGGTGATAGCGTCATTGAACTTTCTGCTTGCCAGGTCATAGTTTCGTGCAAAGCCTTCCTTGAATGTGGTTATGTTCTGCTCGAACATTGTTATGTCGATATTCTCGTTGCGTACCTTTTCAAGTTCTTCTTTGTATGAGAGGGTATTCATGGCGGCGTTTCGCAGTATAGTGATTATCGGTATAAAGCACTGGGGTCTGACAACATACATTTTTTCATAGGCGTATGAAACGTCGGTGATGCCTGCGTTGTAAAGTTCGCTGTCGCTTTCGAGCAGTGACACCAGCACGGCGTATTCACATTTTTTCTCACGCCTGTCCTTGTCCAGCTCCTTGAAGAAATGCTCGTTCTTTTTCTTTGTTGAGGTGGTCTGCTGTTCGTTTTTCATTTCAAACATTATGGATATTATCTCCACGCCGTTTTCGTCACATTCACGGTAAATAAAGTCGCCCTTGCTGCCTGAGCTTGCGTCATTATCCTTGTCAAAATAAGCGTTCCTGAAAGCGGTCGCTCTTATCTTGTTGAACTCGTTCATGCAGTGCTGTTCAAGGCTCTCGCCAACCATTTTTGTGGAAAGGCGACTTTTGAGGTCTTTATAGTATGCGATAGCCTCATCTTTGCTTTTTATCTGTGCACTAAGTTCTGCGATAGCTGAGTTTTTCTCGTTCTCGACCTTTGACAAAGCGTTCGTAAGCTCCAGTGCCTTTTCGGTATCTTTGTTTTTTATATCCGTTTCAAGACGAGTTATCTCGGCTTTGTATTCATTTTCTGACTTCTGCATTTGCAGAGTGTGCTCGGAGTTCAGCTGCTGTATCTGCATATCACGCTGGGATATCTCCTGCCTTAGTTTGTCTTTTTCGCTGTTGAATTGTGACCTTGCTTTTTCCACAGCCATTGATATGGCAAGCTCTTTTTCGGTGTTCATAGATTTTGTCTGAGCGGTAAGCTGTGCAATAAGCTTTTCGTTTTGACTTATCTGCTCCTTTAGCTGCTCAAGCATTTTTTCATATTCGGCTCTTGTGCTTTCCTGAGCCTTTGTGACAGCAAGTGTCTTTTCGCTCTCGCCGTTAGCCGCAGCCGCTTTCAGCTTTTGTATCTCCATATCCTTGTCATTGACAGCTTTTGTGTATCTGCTGTCAAAGTCCAGCTGTGCAAGCTTTAACGCCTTGTCCTTTTCGTCAGCCACACGCTTGTCAAGCTCTTTGTCAAACTCAGCCGTTTTTACCTGAGCCACGATAGCCGCATAGCCCTGCTCATCTACCTTGAAAACTTCTCCACAGTGGGGACATTTTATTTCAGACATTTTATGTACCTCCGATCATTTGTATATAATAATTATATCATATTCTGCTCGCCTTTACAAGAAAATGCAGCGGATTTTTTACGACAAAAACGCAGGAACGTATTACCACGCTCCTGCGTTTGCGGATTATCAGCCAAGTATTTTCTTTATATCTTCTTCAGGGGTGCTGATAGGAGTAAGCTGGAACTTATCAACCAAAACGTCAAGCACGCCCTTTGAAACGAATGCAGGGAGGGTCGGTCCAAGGTAGATGTTCTTTATGCCCAATGAAAGCAGGGTGAGCAGTATGCACACCGCCTTTTGCTCATACCATGAAAGCACAAGTGTCAATGGCAGATCGTTCACGCCGCAGTCGAACGCCTCGGCAAGTGCAAGGGCTATCTTTATGGAGGAGTATGCGTCATTGCACTGTCCGCAGTCAAGTATCCTTGGTATGCCGTCGATAGTGCCAAGATCCATATCGTTTATGCGGTATTTTCCGCAGGCAAGGGTGAGGATAAGGCTGTCAGGCGGCGTGAGCCTTGCGAAGTCGGAATAGTAACTTCTGCTCGGTGACGCACCGTCACAGCCGCCTATGAGGAAGAAGTGCTTTATCTTGCCCTCTTTCACAAGGCTTATTATCTTTTCGGCATTTGACAGCACTGCGTTGTGTGCAAAGCCTGTCGTTACAGTGTGACCGCCGTTCATGCCTGTCATTTCCCTGTCCTCATCATAGCCGCCGCACTCAATGGCTTTTTCTATAACAGGCGTGAAATCCTTGTCATCGCCAATGTGCACAAGCTCAGGATATGACACGATAGAGGTGGTGAAAACTCTGTCGCAGTAGCTTTGACGGACAGGCATTATGCAGTTTGTTGTGAAAAGTATCGGTGCAGGGATATTGTGAAATTCTGACTGCTGATTTTGCCAGCCTGTGCCGAAATTGCCCTTTAGCTGCGGATAGGCTTTGAGCTTTGGATAACCATGGGCAGGGAGCATTTCACTGTGAGTGTAGATGTTCACGCCCTTGTCTTTGGTCTGCTCAAGGAGAAGTTTCATATCGTGCAGGTCATGACCGCTTACGACGATAAAAGGCCCTTTTTCGATAGTCAGTGGAACTTCTGTAGGGACAGGGTCGCCATATGCGTCAGTGTTTGCGGCATCGAGAAGTGCCATACATTTCAGGTTCACATTGCCTGTTTCAAGCACCAGTCCCAACAGCTTTTCAGGGTCGTTCTCACTGCCTAGGGCACGCAGAGCCTTGTAGAAAAAGCTTGTCACCTCGCTGTCAGTTTTGCCAAGTGCCTGTGCGTGATAAGCATACGCCGCCATACCCTTTATTCCGAAGAGGATAAGTGATTTCAGCGAGCGTATATCCTCATGGTCGTTCCACAGTTTTTTCATGTCGTAGTCATCAAACTTCTGAGAGTTGATGCGGTTTCGCTCAATGTGTATCTCCTCTGTGAGCTGTTTTATGGTGACATTATTGAAGTTCACGTTCGTGATAGTCGTAAAAAGCCCTTTGAGTATGAGCATATCTGTTTTTTCAGTTGACGAGCCATTTTCTGCGGCGTTTGCAAGGGCGATAAGTGCACCGATCAGCTCGTCTTGATAAACTGCTGTGTCGGCTTTTTTGCCGCATACGCCTACTTTTCCGTCACAGCCTGTGTTGTGTGCAGTCTGCTGACACTGGAAACAAAACATATCTTTCATTGGTAAGACCTCCGTATATTTGATAGGTCTATTATGTACCAATATGTGAAATTTATTCCTGCGTTTTATGAGAAAAACAGCCTTACAGCCAGTGCAGAGAATACAAATCCCATGGCGTCGGAAAGGCACGCCGCCGCAAATACCGAGGGGTAAGCTTTTTGCTTTATGGCTGAAAAATAAACTGCAATGGTGTAGAATGTGGTTTCCGTCGAGCCCATCAAAACGCTTGCCACACGTCCGCTGTAGCTGTCGGGGGAAACGTTTGAAAGTATGGTTTCAAGGCAGGCAAGTGCACCGCTGCCTGAAATAGGTCGGACTATGGCAAGGGGTATGCACTCTTCAGGAAAGCCAAGAAAAGTTGTCACGGGTCTGAGCAGCTTTGCGATAATATCGGCTGCACCTGATGATGTGAACATTCCCACCGCCGTCATAAGAAGTATGAGCATTGGCACAAGTCCCACGGCGACTTTCAGGTTTTCTGCCGCACCCTCGCAGAAAACATTCACGATATCCACCTTTTTTATAAGCCCCCAGCAGAGTATGAAAACGATCAGCAGCGGTGCAAAAAGGTCACTGAAATTCATGGCGTTTATCCTTTCTCAGATTGAGTGCATATACTGTCAGGCAGCCTGCGGTGACGGACACAAGCGATGAAAAAAGTATGCTCGGCGTCACGTCAAATGGTGACGCTGCACCGTGCTCAAGCCGCATTGCCGCAATGGTGGAAGGGATAAGTTGTATCGATGCGGTGTTGAGCACCACGAGCATGGAAATGCACTTCTTTCTTGCGGCAGGCGGCAGCTGCTGCATGGCTTTAACTGCGGCGATACCTGATGGGGTCGCTGCGTTGCCAAGACCAAGGAGATTGGCGGTGAGGTTCATCGTAACGGCGTTCATCACAGCAGGGCAGTGGACAGCCTCTTTGAAAAGCAGTTTTGTGACAGTGGAGAGCATACGGGCAATGGCGGCTGTGATGCCAGATCTTTCACATATCTTCATGAGTCCGCCCCAAAGGCACATCGAGCCGCAGAGATATAAAACTAGCTCCACTGCCTTTGTGCAGCTTTCCATAGATGCGGCTGATATCGATGTCATGTCATTTGTGAAAAAACCGCATATCAAGGCTGAAACCGACAACATAACAATTATTACGCCTAATATAATTAGCACTCCTTTCGATTAGTATTCATATCGAGTTAATATATAAAAAACTTTGACAATAAGTGTGAAATTTTGGTGATACTGCTTGACAAATGTAATTATGTTTGTTATAATATGTTTATCATAAGATTTATGTTAAATGAAATACAAAAAGTATTTCAAATTAATTTAAAGGGGATTGATTTTATGAAATCTACAGGAATTGTAAGAAAAGTTGACGAGCTTGGAAGAATCGTTCTTCCTATCGAGCTCAGAAGAACCTATGACC
>UQAR01000009.1 GCA_900539095.1 uncultured Ruminococcus sp. | reverse complement strand
ACGAGATTCGCCTTAGTCTCGTGGGCTCGGAGATGTGTATAAGAGACAGGATTCTGAAGGGTATAATGACTAAAGCTTTCGAGCTTGACTATGATGTGCTTATCTTCACAAGCTTTGTTAAAGAATCCTTTTTGAATGATTTCGTACATGGCGAAAAACAGATCTATGACGCCATAAATTACGATAAGCTGGACAGCGTCATAGTTTTGGGCGATACCCTGAAAATGCCGGGACTGTTCGAAAAGATATGTAAGGATATAGACGAAAAATGCCACGCCCCTGTTGTGTTTCTTGACCGTAAATATAAAGATTATGAGAGTGTGTTCACCCGTGACGAGCTGCCATTCATGAGGCTCACGGAACACCTTATCGTTGAGCACGGCTGCAAAAAGATACTGTTTCTCAGCGGACCTGAGGAGGTCGCTACTACGAGATACAGACTGGCGGGATATAAACGTGCACTCACTAAGCACGGCATCGAGATAGACGATGATTTCATTTGCTTTGACGGCGGTTTTTGGTATGACAAAGCCGCTCAGGTCGCTAACCACATTATTTATGGCAGACGTAAAAAGCCTGACGCTATCATCTGCTGCGGCGACTATATGGCCATTGGCGTTATCCATGAGTATCAGAAAAACGGTCTGAGAGTGCCTGAGGATATGAGGGTCGTGGGATATGACGCCATTGATGAGGCTACAGCGTGTGTGCCTTCGGTAACGTCATGTTCTCCGCCGCTTTTTGAGGCTGGTGAGAACGCTGTCATAACCGTTGACGCACGAATGAGAGGCGTTGAGCCGGAGGGACTTATCAAGGACGGCGGCAAGGTGGAGATAGGTTCGTCATGTGGCTGTCAGGAGGATTACAACTACACAAAGCGTGACTACATGACTGCCAATGACAGGATAAACTATCACGATTTTCTTAACAGCAATATGATAGAGGATATGGCGTGTGCAAAGAACGCTGAGGACCTTATGGCTAAGATACAGTATTTTCTGTACCTTATTCTTGGTTGGAAAAAGTTCTATCTTTGCTTGAATGAAAACAGCCTTGGTGAAAACGAAGTCGTGGGCGATGTTACTCCTCCGGCGGAAGGCTACACTGACAAGATGATTCTTTACATACGCTCCTATGGCAAGAATAGCAGAACTCTCCATGAGGTCTTTGACCGCAGCGAGATATTCCCTGACCTTGATGATGAGCGTGAATCGCCATGTGCATTTTTCATCACGCCGGTGCATTTTATCAGAAGATGCCTTGGCTATGCGGTGCTGTCATTCGGCAGCGAAATAAAAGTCATTGATATCACCTACCGCAACTGGACAAAGCACATAAACAATGCCCTTGAATCCATGAGAATACAAAATTCCATTGCGAACCTTGCGGTTCGTGACGCTCTCACAGGCGTTTATTCCAGAATTGGCATTGAGCGGAATATCCAGCCGCTTATAGACAGAATGGCTGACCCTAAGAACAAGTTCTTTATCGCTATCGGCGACCTTGACGGATTGAAGAGGATAAATGACGAACACGGTCACAACAGAGGCGACATTGCCATAAAAGCCATTGCAGACGCTTTCATGGCGGCTGAGAAGAACCACGAGATATGTGCAAGGATAGGCGGCGACGAGTTTGTCATACTGGGCTGCAATGATTATGACGACAACTACCCTGAGCGTTTTGCGACACGGGTGAATGACAGGCTTGACGTTTACAACAAATACGCCGGCAACGATTTTGAGGCGGCGGTAAGCATTGGCGGCGTGTGCAAACGCATTGTAGATATCCATGAAGTGGAAGAGATGTTTGAACAGGCTGACAAGGCGATGTATGCAAACAAGCGTGCTAGGCACAAGGACAGAAAATAGATATAATAAGAACGGACGGTCACTTGCCGTCCGTTTTTTTGCGTTCAGTATGTTGAACACGGCTTATTCTGTTGACATTTGCCGAAAAATGGTGTATTATGATAACTGTAACATTATAAATTCTTAATGATGTTGACCGAGCAAAAAAATAAAAAATTTTTTTCATAAAATCGGGAACCTTTTTGCTTTTCAATCGTCTTATAGACAGAGGGCAGAAAGGAGGGCATATGTGAAAGGCAGATTTTTGCACGATGTTCTTTCTCAAATGGCTGATGATTGCAGACTTTCAGACGAAAAACAGCGTATGCTCTGGAACAGAATTTTGAATGACGGGAGAATTGATAATGGCTCAGACAGAACTTGCACAGTTGGTGCAGAAAGCGAGACAGGGCGACAAGAAGGCTCAGGAGGGCTTGTATCTCGCAACAAATAGTGCCGCATATTTCGTGGCAATGAAGATAACTAAGGACGAGGAAGAAAGCCTTGATATCGTTTCGGACAGCTACATCAAAGCTTTTGCGAGCCTTGATAAGCTGGAGAATGATGAAAAGTTCCCTGCTTGGTTCAATCAGATAGTGGCTAACCGCTGTCGTGACTATCTCAAAAAGGCAAAGCCAATGCACCTGTCAGATATGACAGAGGACGGCGAGGATTTCGAGCTTGAGGACATTGACGGCGAGATACCTGACGAGCTGCTTGAAAACAAGGACGTTATCGAATGTGTACGCAGGGTAGTTGAAAGCCTGCCTGAGGAGCAGCGTATGTGTGTGATACTCAGGTATTACGATGAAATGAGTTTGCAGGAGATAGCAGACACGCTTGAAGTTTCTTTGGGTACTGTGAAAAGCAGGCTCAGCAGAGCGTCTAAGAAAATGCGTGACGAGATAGAACGCCTTGAGAAAGAAGAGAACAAGAAGTTCAGATGTATCATTCCGTTCTTCTGGCTCAGAGCCGGTCTTGAGGGTATGGAGAATGAAACTGACGTGCCTAAGGCACTTGAAGTTAGAGTATTTGGAAAATCTATTAAAAGAGGGGTATCAAAAATGGCGAGAAACATTATTGTTGCGGCAGCAGCTTTGGCGATAGCAGGAGGGGTATTTCTTACCGCTTGCGGAAATGACGAGGACAAGAAAGACACAGCAAGCAGCCTTGCGGACACAAGTTCAGTATCTTCCGCAGCTGAGGAAAGCAGCTCTGAGGCTGAGGTGAAAGAGCCTAAGGTGTTTGAATGTGAGCTTGAGGCAGGCAGCGAAATGACCGCAGCTGAACTTGCTGCTAAACTGAGCGATGATAAGATAGACACAGCTGCATTTGCCAGCGGCGAAGAAAAGATAACACTTGACAAGTTGGGCGTACAGAGCATTTCACTTAACATCAAGCTTGCCACAGGAGAGGAAGAGGTTTGGAACATCACGGTAACGGTAGTTGACAGTGAGAAACCTAAATTCACGGGTATCAAGGAGAAGTATGAAATAACGGAGGGTGGTAAGCTCCCTGATTTCAAGAAAGGGGTATCTGTAAAGGATAACTATGATGAGAGTGTAGAGTTCACAGCGGAGCTTGACGGTAAGGCAAAGAAATCTGATTACAAGGCTGGAAAATACACTATCACCTACAAGGCTAAGGACAGCAGCGGTAATGAAGTGACCGCCACATCAAAGCTCGTCATCAAGAAAAAGCCAGAGGAAGAGAAGAAGGACAAGAAGGTCGAGGAGACTTCTGACAATAATAACAACGGCAACTCCAATAATAATGGAGGCAACTCTAGCACCAACAACGGAGGCTCTAGCAATAACAATGGCGGAGGTAACTCCAATAACAATGGAGGCAACTCTAACAACAACGAAGGCAACGGCGGCTCTAGCAACAACAATGGTGGTAACTCCAATGACAATGGTGGCAACGGTGGCTCTGACAATAACAATGGTGGCTCTAGCAACAACAATGGCGGAGGTAGTTCCGATAACAACGGCGGAGGCTCTGGTGGCGGTCAGTCTTGGTCTTGGCAAGATGAAAACGGAAATTGGCAACATGGAACGATAGAGGAAGGTAAGACACCGAACGGAAACGATTACGGCACGGGTACTCAGATGTGGGGTGACCCATTCGGCTTAGGGTACGAGTATCCATATATGGTTTATCCTGATGGTTCTATAACGTCCCTTTAATTTCCCCATGAGCTAGTCATATCTACCTCAGATTAAATGTATCAACAATGAGAGCGATTTCTTTCAAAGAGTTCGCTCTCTTATTTTCGCACAAAAAAAACCGCCTTACTTGACGTAAAGCGGATATGCATTGGAGCTGCTAACCGGGCTTGAACCGGTGACCTCGTCCTTACCAAGTTCATAAAAACAACGAAGATACGCCGTTTTCGTGACTTATTGCACGTCAGCTGTACGTTCAAACCGTCCTTGAAGATAGGTCAAAGTGGCAAAAAATCAAATAAAATGCAGTGGTTTTAAAACAATTTCAGCCGCCTCAGACCCATAAAAGTCCGAGACGGCTGGTTTAATTGTTGCAGAAGTATGTTGTCAGCTCACATACTGTCTATATTAATTTTTTACCATGTCGTCATCAATCCAGATACGGAACGCCTTCATGCCATATTGTTTAGCATAGAGTCTGCGTCCATCTTTCGTCGTAATATACGCCGTGAAAATGTACATAGACATTCCCCCTTTGCAAAAAAGTTTATAAAACCCCTTGCAAACTCGAAAGAACTATGATATAATGTAATTGTTGAGAATACATTGCTGACAAACACAGTTTCGATAGCAAGTGGTATGAAAAGTCAAGTTGCGAGCTTGGCTTTTTTTGCTTTATACAGAGCAATTTCTGCTGCCTGATAAGACGTGCCAAATTCTTTTGAGATTTCTGACGGTGTCAGCGTGTATATTAGATGATCCGGCATAAGCAACTTGCTTGCAAATGTGTTAGCCTGCCACTCTGGGTCACAATATGTAACAACACGTCCGCCGTCACTCCTACATAACTGCACACCTGAACTATGGAGAACATAATGTCCTAGTTCGTGTGCCAATGTAAACCTATCACGTCCACTACCATTTAACGCTCTCTCATAAACATCTTCACGAATAACCATAACTTTTGTTTCATTATCAAAATATGCGTATGTGTCAGGCATTTCAGCTTTATCGACATACAAGTATGAAAACTTCGGGTCTATTTCTGGTAACACAGTCTCTATGAACTCAACGATTGGGAAATATGTACAATCGTATAAGTTAAACTTTTTGCGAAGAGTATTAGTTAAAAACAGAATATTCTTCGTACTCATAGGTTCTGCAATAACTTGATTCAATAGCGATCACCTCTTATTATTTAAAATTTTAATCAAGCTGTTAATCTCATCACTTGTAAGCGAGTCAATCTTCCGTGCAAAGATAAGTCCCAAATTTGTTTGCTCGGTCGAATACCCTGCTGTGCTAATTGAGATTTCGTTTACGCTCCGGAAATAAGCTTCCTTAAGCTCTGTTGCCTTTTCCGAATCCAAATCGTAAGCGTTTATGATCTTACCCACTAAATCTTCGGTTGGCCGTTTCTTGCCATTTTCAACAGCAGACAAGTAGGCTGATGTAACTCCAACTTTACCAGCCATATCCTTAAGCAGGAGACCATTGTCAATACGATATCTTCTGAGAAACTTGCCGATTTCTGTCAACATCTTTTACGCCCTCCCTTCGATGATAGTATTATAACACATCAATAGAACTTTGTCAAGTGATTTTTCAAAAAAGTTTTCCTAAATTGTTGATGTTACTTTAATCAGCAGTTATCAGCAATAGAACATAGTGCTTTGGTACTTCATAACAAAAACAGCCGACAAGGAATAATCCCTGTCGGCTGAAATTCTACCTACTTTATCTTCTTTGTAATCTCGTTGCTGAGTTTCTTGATGAAGTTCACACCTGCAATGCCGTTTTCGTAATACCCCCACTTTTTCAGCAAAGCATTCACGGCTTTTGCTGTGCCTGTACCATATGTGCCGTTCTTGTCCATGCCCACACTGTGGAGTTTGACCGCCTTTGCAATAAGCAGCAGCTCCTTGAGTGCAAGCACACCGTTTGTTTTGTTGCCCTGCTTGTAGCCTGTCTTGTCAAGCACTTTCGCACTTATCTTGCTCTGGTTCTTTGGTCTCAGGAAGCCTGCAATGTGGTCATAATTATGCTTGACCTTAGTGCAGGCTTTTCCGCTCCAGTTTTGGTCATACGAATAAAAATAACTCGTGTTGCCCTCTCCCGTGCAGATTGCTATGTGACCCCAGCCGCCATTCAACGTGCCTGACCATATCGCTACATCACCCTTTTTCGGCACTAAACTTGGCGTGTTTTTTATCTTTGTGAAATTCGTTTTCAGCCAAGTGTTCTTGTCGAACAAATCCCAAAAATGGTGAGCGTCATACCAGAAATTCTTGATACCTGAACTGAAAACCTCGTTAAAATATGCCGTTGCAAGGTCTACACACTGTTTGCCTGCTGCACCGTCATAGTTAACAGCTACACCATTGTGCTTTTTGATAAACTCATCATATGTCATTTTCTATTCCTCGCTTTCGTTTGTATCCACTTTGTTTTCAACTGTGATTTTAAGCTTGTGTACGATCTTCACCAAGAATGACGGCAATGGTATACCTATCACCGCAAGATTTTCCAAGATAGAAATACACTCGTTGATGATAAACCATATCGTCACGATAAGACCGAAGTAAAAGCTGACGTTTACTTCAATGCCTATCTGTGAAAGTCCTGAGATAAAGAGCCAATCAAGCACGCCTGACACTGCCACCACAAATATGTACCCAACTTTCTTGAAAAGCCCTTTAAGACCGACACGGCTTGACAACTCGCCCCTATTCCATGCTTTCCACATTCCTGTTATATAATCAATGATCATCACAAGCACCAGAATGACTATAGGTATCGCCATAACACGAAAATATGCTGACAGCCCTGCGGCTATTGCTGATATGATTATTTTTGTTGTGTTTTCTTTCATTTCTGTTTCTCCCTTTCATACTTTTCCCTCGTGATTTCCTCATACTCCTCAGCCGTTATCCACTTGCCAACGGCGTTATAGACCCTTTCTGACGACCACAGCCCACGATCATAGTAGTCTTTGACTTTATGATAGTTCTTGCTCATCTTCACATACCTCCTCGCTTTCATCGTCCAACTCCACACCGCACATCATAGACAGGTAGTCCACATTCGCAGTCAGTTCGGCATTTGTCGACCTGAGCACTGCGTTTTTGTTTCTTTCTTCGATTATCTGCTTTTTTACTGGACTATATTTAAACATGATTATCCTCCTCTCACATCACACGATGCAACAAGCTGGGGCGACTCCGTAAGCACCGTACGCACTGTAGCTGTTCAACTCTCCTGACGGATAGATGACACGCACGCCGTTGGCGTAGCCGACGTCGGGACTTCGCAGCAACCAGTTTTTTGCACTATTGTTTCTGTACTTAATTCTGTTGGTATCCTTACCAGCAGTTGCAGCTGCCGAGTCGGAAAAGTCCTTGAAGTAATCATACGGACCACCCTCGTTGATGTTACTCTCATTGCCTGCATACACCTCAGACCGTGACAGCAAGAACACTTCCTCAACGCTGTCCTCATATTCGCCGCCCTCATTGGCAACATTCTTTGCCGTTCTCTTCTTGACCTTGCCGATAACGCTTACGAAGTCGGGATCCATACCATACAGGAAACCAGCTGTGCTTGTCACCCAGTTTGGCGGTCTGTCATACTTAGTCTGCGGTGTCCATACCTGCCCAGCAACCTTGCCGCTGTTGATAAGCTGTCTCATAGCAGATTCTTTCCAGTTGTTAGAGCCATATCTTGCTCTGTGTATGCTGTTGATACTGCTTTCAGGTGTGCCTGCAACCGTAGCATTGCCGAGACTCGTTCCGTCTGTACCGTTGGTCACCGATACTGTCTCCAATGACGATGTGGCAGATGTACTTGCATAGCTTGATACCTTTGTGGTTGACGCTTTCGTGTTGTAGACCCAGGGAAACATTATCACACCATTCTGAGGGATAGCTTTCGTCAGCGTGAACTGATATCCGCTGTAATCGTTGTTTGTGGTATCGTAGGTGCTGTCGATAGTGAAATGATATGTACCAGCAGCTAAGCCATCAGGAAAAGCGAACAAAGTTTCTGTGCCGTCATACTGCAACTCAGCATAGCAGTCCTGCCAACCAAGCGTCAGCGAGTGCTCCAGCTGAGGTTCTGCCGGTGTGTCCTGGTCAATACCAAGCACAGTAACGATCATCTTAGACGCCGTTTCGTGTACCACGACAGCGTCGCCAAGCTTAGCTGTTCCGGCTACAGTTATACCATACGCCGCAAGCGATACCGCCGTATCGCCATAGTGCCACGCTGCACCGTCATAAGTGAACTCGTAATCGTCACTATGTGCTGTGCCTATCTGAGCTACAAAAGTACTGATATCTACAGTAGCTGACGTCACTCCTGACGTTTCGCCAGTGGTGTTTCCTACGGTCGCATTGATAGCGGTAGCTTTTTCTACCGTAAACTGGTCGCCAACTGAAAAATACGTTTTCGCCAAGCCTTGACGTACAATGAGCTGCACATCTTTCCAACTTTTCGGCGTAAAGCCGCCCTCTTTGCCTGCAATAAGGGTCAAAATGCGGTTTGTCTCCTGCATTGTTGAGTCTCTTACAAGGTCTATTGTCTCTGCCATCATGATTCCTCCGTTTCCGATTTATATATCAGCGTCACGCTGCTATTTTCGTTTAGCCTTAGTGTGAAATCTTTTTTTGACAAATTATCAGCCACCGCCTGTGCTGTCTGTGCAGCGTTCTCAGCGGCTTTGCGGTCTGTGGCGACCTGTGCGGCGTTTTCTGCCACAATAGCCTTGTCGGCTGTCACCTGCGTTGCCATATCCTGCACCGCTTGCCTGTCCGCCACAGCACTGTCAGCTGCTGTCTTTGCGGTCTGTGCGTAGCCTGCTGTAGCGGTCTTGTCGGCTGTTGTCTGCTGTGCCGCATTAGCCGCTAGGTCTGCGGATATCTTAGCGTTGTTCTGTGCAGCGACCGCCTGCTGACGTGCAGTATCTGCACCCTGCATGGCGGTTTCTGCCTGCGTAGCGGACGTTTCAGCAGATGTCTTTGCGGTTTCGGCACGACTTGCTGCCTGTTCTGCGGTATCGGCTGATACTCCTGCGGCTGTGGCTGATTTTTTTGCGAACTCTGCCGCTGTTGTCGCTGTTTCTGCGGCTGACTTTGCTGTCTGAACGTCGGCTGTGATACGGTTTCCCAGTGCCGTCATTCTATCCAGTGCATCAACTGCCACACTTGGTGACGGTATCGGTGCAACGCCGTCGGTCAGTGCCTGGCCTATCCGTAGGCTGAAAATTTTCGATTTTTTCACCAGTGTGTAAGCACCGTTGTCATATCTCCGTGCTGATATCTGACACGATACTGTCTGTGCTGAACGCAAGACATCTGCCGTAGGCGTCCATATGCCACCTGTGATATCGACCTCATACGTCACGCCATCGCCATAGTCTATCGTCAGCACATAGCGGTCTGCTCCGTCTACCTCCATGCCCTCGACCGACACAGGTCTAGCATTTGTTTCGCCGACGTAGCCCAGCAGGGCTGTGCTTAGGGCTACGTCATAGTCTGCGTTTAGTGTTATTGTCATTTAATCACCTCTTATTCTATCGCTATATAGTCAACGTAGTATGTTCCTGCTGGAACATCTAAAATTTCCGGACCGTCATTCTTTCCCATACAAATGATGAATGTTAAGCTGCCGCTGTATTCCGCAACAGTAGTACAGAACGTCAGATATGGATTTGGCGTACCATACTTTCTCAGTGAAGGTATGATCTGCTTAGGTGTGAAACCGAGTTTCAGAGGTATCTGAACCATTGAGTTTGCCTTTGCCAGCTTATACTCCACCGTTCCGAAGTGAATTTTATCCACAGTGCTTTTCGTACTTGTAGCGATAGAACCAACATGGTTAAGCTGACTACTCATTGCATCTATCGTTGCCGCTTTGTCAAGAAGTGCGTCAACTTCCTCACCTGCTTTCTGGATGGAATAATCGTTCTCCGTGATATCCTGCACCTGTATATTTTCAGCCATTTGATTGCCTCCTTAAAGCTGTTCTTCAACGCTCAGACCCACTGCTGAGATGTCAGCACTCAGTCCGCCGTCAAAGTTAAATCCTAAATTTGTTATTGGTATGTCATATGACCCTGAGCCACTGTCATAAGTCACCACGTCCCCGATATCGAAACGTGGGTCGCCAAGCCTGTGATACAATTCTGTAGTGTACCACGAAAAGCCTTGCAGTCTGTGCCAAAGCGACCGCAAGAGAGAGCTTGTCATGTATGGATTTTCAAACTCCAAAACTCTACCCTGCGTTGTATCTGTCACGCCTAGCGACAACGTTTCATCGTCACTGACTTTGCAGATAATGCCCACGATAACGTTTTGTCGTTCGCTAAGAGTAGGCAGGTCTATCGTGTTGTTATCCAACGTTTTCACGCTCTTACCATACCACTTTCGGACGTACTTTCCGTACCTGTCAACATACCCGAACTGCCCCTGAGCTGAGGCAAGGTAAGACAGCATTTGCCGCATGGTCACGTCTTTTGGCACGGAGCCGACCTCAAAGTAGAAATACTTTGAGTACAGCAGTCTGCCTTTGTTATCTCTTAGCCGTCTGCCGTTCTTATCACGCAGCAGCCGCACCTGTGTATAGTCATTGCCGTTCTGCAAGCCTAGTTGTCTGCAAATGTCGTCTTCAACGGCTTTATTCCAGTTTGGGATAGGAATATGCGGTACATATGGCTTATCCGAAAAGTACAGTCTATCCGCCATTGTCAGCTGGACGCTGCCGCCTGATTTCTTTGATTTTACGCAGGTGAAACGTCCCATTGGTATTTTTTCGTCTGCGAGTATGCCGTCAGTTTCATAGTCCACAAGGTAGAGATATGTGTCATATTCCTTGCCGAGAAAAGCTGTTTTGGTGTCGCTTATGGTCATATTCCATGACTGTGAACATACTGCTCCAAGTTCGATGTCATCGGAAAGGCTTGTTGACTGCATTGAGCTGTCAGCAGACATAATGCTGTCGCCTGATATAACGCCCTCTGCATTCTCTATCCACAAACGCCAAGTACGGCAATAGCTCTCGATACGCTGAGAGACAAGCTCCCCTGTTTTGTACATTCAAACGCCCCCCTTACTGCATTATCAAGTCCACCGCAACGCCTTTGCAGAACTGTTTGTTCTCGTCCCAGCCGAAAACCTCATAAGTTGGGTCGCCTGCATAAACGTCAAAAGTGCTTTCCTGAAATGTTTCGTCAAGGAGCGTGATACTGAAAAACGGTCTGTCAACGTTGGAGATATATTCATTGAGTTTTGCCGTCTCCTCACCTGTGAGGTGATACCATTTCAGCGTGACGGTTTTCTTTATGGCTCTTATGTCGCCCACCATTTTGCAGTTAGCCGTTCGCCCTGCATTGTTCGACCATATCTTGTTATTTGTAAAACTGACTTCCGCAGGCGTGGCGACCCTTTCACTGCCAAAAATAAGTCCTTTACTTTTCATTTTCTGCACCTCCTATGCCCTTATTGGCGACCTGCCGTTGCGTTTGATATAGTCATTGATATCGTCAATAACTATCTGCGTGATAGTCCTGCCGTTGAGCGTCAGCGGTATGGTAACGCTTATCTTCTGATTTCCACCCGCTCCGCCATAAGACACAAGAGCCTGCAAAACAGCCTGCGTGATAGTATCAAGCGGTGCCTCGATATTCGTGCCACGTTTCTGATCGCCCAGAACTGCAAGAAACTCAGAGTTCGGCGGTATCACTGCACCTTGAGCAAGTTTGGGTATTTCAGGGATATCAATTTGGCTTAGGTCAAAGCCAAATGTCTGACCACCAAGATCACCGGGAAGCCAATCAGGTGTCGTGAAGCTCAGCTCGTTTATGCCGTCGATTATCCAATTCAAAGCGTCCTCAACTACACCTGTCAGACCATTTATAAGCCCGATTATCAAATTAATAGGTGTTTTTGCTATGTCAACAAGTGCGTCCCATACGCCTTTGAAAATCTTCTTTACACCCTGCCAAGCTTTTTTCCAATCACCGGTGAACACTCCCGTTATGAACAGCACAACGCCTTTAAGTGCTGAAATGATGTTCTTCACGGCGTCAATTATATTGCTTATGACATCGCCCACTGTCTTTATTATCTTGCCAAGCACACTGCTGACTATCGGTCCGAGTATGCTCACAAGCCAGTTCACAACAGGTGCTATGGCTTTGTTGTAAATGCTCAGAACGCTTGTGATAAGCGTTCCCACAAAGTCGAGAAACTCATCAAGCAGAGGTTTCAAGTGCTCCGTCCAAACGCTGTCAGCCACGTCCATGAGCTTGTCAAACACAGGTTTCAAGACCGTTTCCCACAGATTGAGGAATACGTTCTTTGTGGTGGTTATACCCTCGTTTATGCCGTCAAATATAGGCTGTCCCCACTCGTTCCAAAAGTTTGAAATGCTCTGCCATGTATCGCACCACAGTGTTTTCAAGGCGTTCAGCACAGGCTGTGCAACGCCGTTCCACAAGGTATCGAAGATCTCTTTTATATTGTCAAACAGTACGCCTAACGTGTTCCATACCTGCGTGCCAAAATCCGCTATTAGGGGTAATCCTACAGTGAGAAAGTTTTGCAGTATAGGGAACACTGCCACATTCCAGATATCAGAAAACACCTTGTTGAAGCTGTCAAAAAGTCCTATGCCTATCTTGCCAAGCGTGCTGAAAGCGGTCTGCATAAGCGGTGTAAAATCGTTTATAAAATAAGCTTTGAGCGGTTCGGAAAGCGACTTTATATCGCTGAAAACTCCGCCGAGTATCTGAACAAGTTCAATGCTCTCTCTTTCAAGTCCGCTCCATATATCAGCGAAAATAGGCTTAAAATTCTTATTAAGATAGTCTGCAAGCTTTTCAAACTGAGTTCTCACTGATGTGAAAAAGTCAGACAGCTTTTTATCTGCCTTACCCGTATCCACCTCAACGCTAGTCCCGGAAGGCTGCATTATCTCCCCAGCTCCGCTGACCTCAGTGCTGTCTGACTTGCTCTCATCATTCAGCTTGTTCATCTGATCAAAGCTTGCAAGAGAGCCTTCCTGTGCCTCCTGAGTCTGTTGTGCATTGTCGGCTATATCGCTGTAATTATCCGCCGCCTGAGAGGTGCTTTTCACTATGCTTTGAGCCTCGTCTGCACTGTTGCTTAGTTCAAAACCGAACGCCTCTGAAAGTGCCCTCGCTGCCCCCTGTGCCAAAGCTATGAGCTGTGAAAGCAGACTGTTTATCGCCTTGACAGCAGGCAGAAGAACGTTCATCAGCACAGTGCCGATAGTCGCTCCAAACTCTTTCCATTGCTCAGAGAGTATTCTAGTTTGGTTTGCCCAGCTGTCAGAAGTCTTTGCAAAGTCGCCCTGTGCAAGAGCCGTTTGCGACATAACGTAATTGTATCTCAGTTGAACTTTTTCAGCCTGCGACATATCGGCAGTTGACTTCGTTATACCCTTTGAAAGTGCATACGCCTGCAAATTGGCGTCCGTCATAACGATACCGAACTGTTTGAGGGTCTCAGTTTCCCCTGTGAATATCGATTTCAGAGCCGTGCTTGCCACGTCCTGACCGACATTATAAAATGACGCCATATCCGCAGACAGCCCTGTAAGAGCCATAGCCATATCGCTTGCACTGTCATTGGCAAGCCCCATTCCTGCTGCCATAGCCATGAAGTTTGAGCCTGTCTGCTTTGCGGTGAGCTTTGAAATGCCGTAGGTCTTGACAGCCGTGTCAGCGAAGTCCTCCATTTTCTGCTTGGACTCTCCGAAAGCCGTATCAACAACGTTCTGAACTTCCGCAAGGTCTGAGGCTGTTTCTATGGATTGCCTGCCGAAGTCCACAAGCTTCTTGACGGAGAATGCTGCCGTCACAGCCATTGCAAGGCTTTTAAGTTTTGGCTTGATATCCCCCACCATATCGGAAAGGCTTTTCAAGCCCTTTTCAAAGCCCTCGCTGTTTATGTTGGTGTCAAAATTCAAACACCCGTCAGCCATTGTCATTCACCTCCCGTCAGTTGTTTCAGAAACTCTTTGTCCTCGTTTTCAGCCCTCTGCTCTTCTGCTGAGAGCTTTCGTTTAAGGTCTATCATATTGCGGTGGTTTCTGTAAAACTCCTGCTCGTATTTTTCAAGCTTTTTGTCCTTGTTAAGCTTTTGCCGTATGCCTATAACAGACGAAAAAAGCCCCTCGCCTATCTCATTGAAATAGCCGAGAAAAGTCCACCAATGAAGATATTTTACCGTCCTCGTTTCAAAGCCTGCCGCCTTGTTCACCGCAGGAAAAATAATACTCTCGTCCTGCTCCCAGTCGATAGTTTTTGTAGGCTGAACGCTCTCCTGTGGAACATCTCCACCGCCCACAAACCAATAAGCCTTGTTGACAGCCTCCTGCAAATGTTCTCGTGGGATATCCTCAGCATAAAGGCATTTAAGACACACATAGCACTTTTCACGCTCGTCAAGTTCGGGGTCTGCAAAGGCTGAATAGATCCGCAGTATGACCCGAAAATCCGAGTGTATGGCATACTCTTTGCCGCCTATTTCAAGGGCTGTGGGCAAGTTGCCTATCATTTCAGCAGCTCCCTGAGCAGAGCCTTTTTGTCCTCGTCAGAAAGCTCCGCCACATTGACCGCAGGCTGAGCAACAACGGGAGCTATGTACTTCTCCACCTTTTCTTCAAGCTTTATCTGAGCCGCCGTCTGCGTTGACTTTATCTCCTGCACCACCACCGCAAGGAGTGCCTCAAGGAAATTGAAAAGCACAGGCTTGCCGTTTGAACCCATAGAAAATACATTTATGCCGCCCAGTGCCGCCGTACACACATCACTTTCAAATATGCTGTTCACCATATCTCTTGCACGCTGGTCATATTCCCTGAGCAGCTGAGTTTTATCCTCTTTTTTCTCACGTTCTGACACTTCTTCTGCGATATTGTCAGCCTTGCTCATAGCGTCCTGTATCCTTGTGATGATACCAACGTCTGACACGTTTATCCTTATCACTCTGTTCTCGTCGCCGTTTATAGCGTACTCTTTGTAATTGCCGCTGTTAAAATCTATTGACTGCATTGACATTTCTATCGTCCTTTCTGTATTATGGCAAACAAAAAGCACTCCACTCTGAACGAAGTGCTTTCATATGTTTGTCATATAGTTTATTCTTCCGTAGTCTTTGCAAACGTTGGCACGCCTGCTGCAAAGGTGACAGAGCCTTTCACTCTGTTTCCTGCAAAAGTGCAGTTGAACGGGATATTTACGCCACCCTGTGGTCCGCCATAAGACTGCGGCTTGACTATGACATCTTCCGTCCATGCGTCATACGCACCTGTGGTCTTGTCAACGATGACTTCAAGCACGCTTGTCTTACAGGCGTCACCGGTAAGACGATTCATCATGATATCCTTGAGCTTTTCGTAAAGTGCGTCACCGGGCTTTGCATAGAATGTGTCAAGGTCGAACTCAGGCTCATAGCCGTTGTCCTCAACTGTGGTTTCATCAAGGATATTCTTCTTTGTGGAAGTGTCAGGATTGAGTGCCACACTTGCGTCCTCAACGTCCTTGCCGAGAAGATACCAGCTTGGTGATGAGGCGACCGCTGCGAATGTAGTGTCAAGATAATGCAGAAGATGACTTCTGTTGAGCTTTCCGCTCTTGTATGAATAATCAGGCATATGTTTTCCTCCTTTTATATCTGATACTGTGCCGCTATCTGTAACTGATACTGCACAGTATCGTTTGTGTTTTCATTTGGTATTGCGTATATCATTCCATTTGCACAGGTGAGCTTTTCAAGAACGCCTGTCCTTTCCTCGCCCTCTGTTATGGTAGTGAACGTGGTATCTCTATGCTTGTTTGCATAGCTTTCAAGCCACATCTGCAATTCAAGCAGTACGCCGCTGTTTGACATTCTGTCAAAATCATTCATAGACTGATACACAGCATAGAGAATGAAGTTATGCTGTCTTGTCTGACCGCCCAGAATATCCGAACTTATAAGGCTGTCGCCTGTCGAGGACAAGCCGTAATTTGTTGGCGTATCATCGGTAAAGTCGATATGAATATCATTGCAAACCTCCGATATTTTCGGAAACTGCTGCAAGATATCTTTCACCAGCTCAATTATGTTCATTTCGTTTTGCCTCCCATTATCGCCGCCGCTCCTCTGAGTATCTGCTTTTTCTTGTCGGCTTTCATTCGCTCAAACCAAAGCTTGCCGGCAAGTGGCTCTTTAAAAGTGCTGTAAACAAGGTCTTTGTCCGTCAACACTTTCTTTTCACCCTGTCGGGCGTAAGATGAGCCTGTGACAGAGGATACCATAAGCTTGCCGTAATACTGATAGCGTGCGTAAGGTGCAAGATACTGTATCTTGCCGCTGCCTATTTTTGTGCCTCTCGTGGCAGACTTTCTCAGATTAGTGCTGAGGGTAGGTGTATACTTCACCATATGCCTTATGCACTCGGCGTCAATGAACTTTTGAGCCTTATCAAAACGTTCTGAATACTTGCCTGCAAAGGACTTATCCCAAGTGATAGCCCTGCTGTCCATAGGCTGACCTATCTTCATTTCACGCTCACCTCCATATGCGGCAGACCGCCGAACATATAATCATCAATGCTCATTACCGTAACAAAGTCATACTCCCCACGGAACATTTTCATGCTCTCAGATATGCTCTGCGGCGTTTGATTATCGAACTCAAACTCGCATTTTCCTCTCACAAGCATATCCTTTGCAGGGGTTTTCGGTGCATTATCGTCATAGAAATACACCCTTGTGCTGTCTGAGGTCTGCATACCGCTTTTCACGATACTTCCCGACCTGTTTTCGCACCAATAAACTTTCTCTGCATATTTCCGCACAAATCCCCCTGTCTGCTTGTCGAAAAGATACACTGTGCAATCGCTGTTTGCAAGCATTTACCTCACCCCTCTGTAAAGCAGCCCTGTTCCGCTGAGCCATTTGTACACGATATCGTGAACGGCTCTGTCAGCGTTCTGTCTGCGGATATCTGAGCTTTCATATGACTTCGACCAGCCCCCAACGCTTTCGGAAGATACCCCCTGAGTGGCACCCTCCTGCTCTGCCTTGAAGATATTCTCCGCAAGCTCGCAGCAGCACATTTTCACTTCTTCGGGGATATCGTTCTCGTCAACGTTGTCAAGGGTATATTGCTTTATAAGGCTTGTGGCTTGCATTGCATAGAAGTTAAAAGCGGCAGATATGTCAGGCTCTTTGCCGCAAAGATAAACGCCTATATAGTAGCTCTCGCTTGCATATGCTTTCATACTGCCACACCTCTTTACTTCTTGAATCTTGCAAGCACTACCTTTGACTGGTCTGAGATAGCCACAGTGTAATGCTTGTCAGCAGATATGTCTGTACAGCGTTTTCTGCTCTCTCTTTCAGTTTCAACGTTGGTGTCACGCTTGAGGTAGATAGTCAGAGCTGATGTTTCGTCCTCTGTTTCAGTATCAGCGTTGAGCTTGATGATAGGACATGTGTAGAAAGTACCAGCCTTGACAGCGGCGTTCTTTACAACATAGTCACCCACCTTTGGAGCGTAACCCTCTGCACAAGGCGTTACTGAGCCGAGCTTTATCTGTGAAGTAGTCGGTGAAGATGTGCTGTCGGCAACAACTTCCTTCGCACCCTCTGCATCGCTGTCAACTCTCACATACTGTTCTGGGATAGCCTCGTTAAGTGAAACTTTCTTTGACGGAACGATACGGCAGTTCGCTATCTTGCCTATCTCGCCTGTCATTACCACATTGCCGTCATACTTATCTGCTGAAATGAAGTTCGGATCCTTTCTAAGCTGTGAGTTCTGATGAGGATTAATAAACATAGCCTTTTCGGTATTCAGCTCCTCGTTGAACTTGTCAACAGCGTCAACAATGCCGCTGTAAGAGATAGCAGAGGTCGAGCCGTCATAGATGAGTTGGGCTTTCATAAGTGCGTCCATGCTGTCTGCGTCCACCTTAGAAGCGATAGACATTGCAAGCTGTGAAGTCGCCTGACCCGCAGGATTGCCATAGCCGCTGAGAACAGCCTCGTCGGTTATCTCCACCACTTTCATGGCTTTCTTCACCTTAGCCTGAGTGGAGTCTGTTTCAAGCTTGACAGTTTCAGCCTCAACGCCCTCTGCAACATCAACTGCGTCGCCGATATACTTGTACTGCGGCACTGTGATAGTATCGCCAGGCACGCCAACGAGTTTTCTGTCTATCTTCGCAAAGGGAGATACAGTTATCTTAGACTCTATCTTTGCGTCGATCATATCACTCATTACCTCAGGATCGATAAGGTCGGTGATCTTTGTCTGCTCTGCGAAATACTGCATAGAAATTCTAATGCCATTTGTCATTTTCATAATATCCTATCCTTTCAACTGTTCGTATTTTTCGGGGTCTGTTCGTTTAAGTTCCAACCTCTGCATATACCCCATTTTTGCAAAGGTTTCCTTGCTCACTTCACCTGCGGCAGGAGTCCCCGTGGGAGCAACCGGGTTCTTGATAGGCTCGGAGCTTTCAAAAAGATAATCGTTATCTTTCTTCACGTTCTCGATAGCCGTCTTGATATCCTCAGCCTGATTTTTGGAGGCTTTGAGAGTTTCCACATCAAGCAAAGCTTTAAGAGCCTTGACATTTCTTGCCTTGCTTGCCGAGATAGCGTTATCAAGGGCAGCGTCAAACTCCATATCAGATATCTTCGCCTGATACTCGGTATCTTTCTTAGCAAGGTCAGCGGTGAGCTGTGCGACTTTGCCGTTAAGCTCCTTGACGTCCACGCCCTCAAATTCTTTGAGAGAGTTCTGTGCGGTATCAAGGCTGTCCTTATAGTTATCACGCTCCACCTCAAGACGGCTTTTCACCTTTTCAAACTCAGCCACAGTCTTATAATTCTCTGCCACCTGTTTTGTGATGTCCTGTTTCTTGTCCTCAGGGATAGCAATACCCAGAGCGGCAAGGATCTCAAAAATGTTTTTCATATGTTTGTCCTTTCTACATAGCTTATATACCGCTCTGTCTGCGGTGTGAAAGTCTGACAGTTTAACGTCATATCAAGGACGAAATGGTATGAAAAAAGCACCCGTTAAGGTGCTTAGTTCCGATATTTGATTAGTCCATTGTCTGCCAATCTTCCGACAGCATATCTGCTTGACTTGCAAGCCAGCCAAGTTGTACGCCAGAAGTTCCCACAAACGCTAATGCTTTATTGCCCATATCCTTATGGTCTACATTTGTCACAGTACCATTAGGTGATCTATAACTAACATTAGTGGCAAGCTCAACATACTGTCCTTTGCCATTCCAACCTTTTCTTGCTATTTTCTTACCTCTCTTTGCTTCTTCGATCGCCTGTCCGAAATTCATATTTATCCGTCCTTTCTGATTTTGGGTATAAAAATACCGCCCGACCTTAGTCAAGCGGTAAAATTATCATTTGAAATACTCTGTAAGTTCAACTTCTGAATCAATGTACACAGCGTCAATATAGTAACTGTTGTGTACGATTATCTTCTTTCCGTTTAATTCATATATCTGCGTTTGTGAGCCGTCAACATCTGTCAGCATATCGGACCGTTCAATGCCTGGAATATGCTTTTCCAATGCTGCACATTGCTTATCAAAAATTTCTTTGTCCGCAGCCGTGCAAATATTGTATTCATATTTCTTCATTGCGATCCTCCAATCCATACCTTTTATCTACTGATCTTCGTGTTTTTACAGCGGTCTTCAAAGTGTCTGCTACAGCATCTTCTCTGCTCATGTTTTTTCGTGCCATTTTATCTGACACCAAGTCTTCAAAAGAAATGATAGGGTCGGTCTGGTCAAGGGTTTTACGAGCTTTTTGATCTTCCATTAACTCTCTTGCCTGAAAGCGATACTTGTTACGCAGTTCACAAGCTTGTCTTGCCTGTTCTTCAATAGACTTGCTTTTGTCAATAAGCTGAGGGATATTTTTGTTATGGTGTCTGTACCACTTTCGCACGTCTCTATCCGACATCTTACCTTTCATATCAATTATATCACTATAGTCTTTTTGCGTCAAGTCTATCTTGGTTTTTCCCACCCCGATATTCCCCAGTCCGTCGGCGTTCACACGCTCTCTCTGCTGAGGCAGACCCATTGCTTTTGAAAACCTTGTATACTCCTGGGAAGTGCCACGATATCGGCAGCGTGCGTTGATGATATCTTCCTCATCAGCACCTGCCTCTTCAAGAAGATGTATTTTCTGTCGCTGGGCTCTCATTGCAGTTTCAAGCTTTCTTTGCCGCTGTAAAGCCTCATACTTTGTGTACTCTTTATCGCCGTATTTAACAGGCTTGTTCTCCTCTGCGTTCATCTGTGCAAGCTCCTCGTCTGTGTAGGAACGCTCAGATATGCCGGGGATAAAGGGGTAATAATCGTGATAGCAATTTGCTCCGCACAGACCTGTCACAGTACCAAGACCGCAGATAGTTTCAAGCTCTTTTTTGCTGTAGACCTTGCCCTGCCATTCTTGGTGAGAGGGTCTAGCCCCGCTGTGCCAAGTGACTTCAAAATAGTCTGTGCCAAGCTCTTTGGCGTTGTCCTCATTCATTTTTGCGGTTAGCTGTGAAAGCCCTGTCATCACCGAACGCCTTGCGGCTACGTCTGCCCTGTTGCTCCAGCCTGTGGCATAGTCCACAGTACGTAGACCTGAGTTCGTCATATCCGAAATGACTTTCTTTATGACCGTGTTATAATCGAACGCTCCGCTTGCTATGCCCATCATGGCGTTATCAAGGCTCTGCTGATAAAAGTCAGCCGCCTGCGTGAATTTAAGTTTGCCGTCAGGCTGTTTTACTGCAAATCCGAGTGACTGAGATATGTTTTTAAGCTCCCCCGAAGTCTGCTCCGATACAGCCGACAGCAGCCTTTGCAGACCCTCATTTTCTTCAAGGGGTATCCGTGCCTTGCCTTTGGTCTTGTATATGCTATCGTCCCATTCATAGCCTTTTTGCAGGATATCATTGTACAGCTCTTTTATCTCAGCTTTGGAGAGGTCAAGGTTATCGGCTATGGCTTTCTTTATCTCACGCTTGCTCATTCCAAGCTCGTGAAGCCTGTATATCTGCCAATCTGCCGAACGTGTTATCTCGCCGTTTATCTTTATCCTGCGGACGATATCCTCCATTATCTGCATTTCAAGGTCACGCAGAGGCTTGTCAAGAACCATTGAAACCCGCTCTATCTCGCTTGCTTTGAGCATTATTCTATTACCTCTGCGGTGCTGTCAGAGGTCATTTTCTTAGCCGTTTCCTCGTCCTCACCATACCATTTCATTCGGTATTCCCACAGTGGCATAATGCCCATAGAAACGTCCTGACGATCGCTTGCACGCTTTGTTTCATCATCTGCAAGGATACTGTCCTCGAAGTTCACAGACAGCTCATAACCGCTTTGAGTAAGCCCATTATAAAACGCCAGCGAATAGCAGAGGTCTTCAAGGCAGACACGGAGATTATTCTGTATCGCCGTGACAGTATCGAACTTTCTCTGCTTTGAGGACTTTATCTCCGTTGCCGTCTTATCAACTGTCTGAGGGTTTGAGATATCCCCATAGGACAGCCCCACAGCAAACTCTATCTCACGCTTGTATTCTTCAAGTCCTGCGATAAAATCCGCCTGCCTTAACTGCGGTGAGAACTCGTGATAAAAGTCGCCGCTCGTGCCAGCCGACACGTTTACCCCTCTGAAAAGCCGTTCATTGAGCTTAGGCATTTCTGCACGTTTCTTACCTGTGAACGGGTCTGTAACAGGTCTTAGCACAGCCTCGTCAACGTCTATTGCACGTTCTCCCGATTCAAACTCCCAATCGAGCCTGCCGAATTGGATATCAGCTTTTCTTATGACTTCTTCCGCCCCTGCGAACACTGATACGCCTGAATGTGAACCGTCAACTGTATTGTCGATAGGGTTGACATAATAGCCGAAAGAGGGTTGCAGCATAAGGGGATAGGCTATCTGAGGGATAAGCTCCGCCCACTCTGCAACAGCCGCGAGAGGTATCTCAGCACCAAGAGACACGCCGTCATTGGAACGGAAAGCCCTGTTTGTAATAGTCAGCCCTTTTTCATAGTCCAGAGCGTGATATTCAAGCCTTATGCGGTAATCATTATCGCCCATGCGTTTTATCTCAGGGAAAATGACCTTTATAAGCCTGCCGTTCACGTCATACTCCACAGGAATGAACTGCGACTGCGGAACATACTGCACCTTATCAGCACCCAGCGGCTTTATTATCATTGCTCCTGTTGCAAGACCTCTTTGCAGATTTTTATTGAGGTTTTCAAGGGCGTTTTTCATTATGGCATCAAGCTTATCGTTGGAAACTTTCAGGGCCATTTCATTGATAGCCGTGTTTGCAAACTCCCTCACAACAGCGTGTTCAAGCCGCAGAGAGTGAACTCCCTTGGGTGCTGCATTACCTGCATACATTCTGTCCCACTTGTCGATAGCTCTTATCATACTGTCCGTCACGGCGATATCAATACCGTAAACGCCCTTTATATCTGACTTTGAAAGCATTCTGCTTATCCACTCCCTTATTTTTGAAATAATGCCCATAGCTTACTGACCCCGCCTTTTCCATACTCTTTCCATTGCATACCGAACGGCGTCGATAACGTGGTCATTGCCGTCGGGATATCCGCTTATAACGTTGCCCTCTTTATCCCTGTCATATTCGCAGTTGATGAACTCCTCGCAAGCCACAGGACAACGCTTGTTATCTATAACGATACTTCGCAGAGATTGCAGCCACTTATATGAATACTCCCTGCTGTTAGGGCCTTTCTCTGCACCTCTTGCAAGCAAGCCGTATGCTCTGTAATCTTCAACAGACTTGTTCTCTGCACTGTCGCAGGTGATAAGATCGTTTGCCGTGATACCAAGCTCCAGCAAATGCTTTGCGGTATCAACATTCTTTGTTTTGTTGCAGGTGTACTCCTGCCATATGAACAGCGTGTGCTGAGCAGGAGCGTAATGCACTCTGACAAAAGCGTAAAGGTCGGGATACCAGCCCCAGTCAACGCCGTTATAGATGTTATCGAACTGTGCTATCTCGTCGTCGGTTATCTCTCTTATGAGGACGTTATCGAAAACATTGCCGCCTGTGCCGTTTGCAACGCCCATATACTCGTTCTCATAGGCAGTGGGATTGGTTTCTTTGAGAAATTCGGCGTCATCAAGAAAAGGCTTGCCAAGCCACTTTTTCGGCACAGTTAGATAAGTGCTTTCGGTAACGAGTCTGTCCGTTCTCGGCACTTTGATGTACTTATTCGCCCAGTTCTGAGCCGACTTCGGAGGGTTGAAAGACTTGAATTTATATGCTCTCTCGCCGCCTCTTATAACAGACTGTTCTATCGTTCGCACAGCTTCTTCACCGCCGAACTGGTCAAGCTCCTCAAACCACACGATGCCGATATAGCCAAAAGGCGGCTTAATAGACTTTATCTTGTGCGGGTCATCAGCACCACGAAAGTATATTTTCTGCCCTGTTGAAATGCGTGTGATTTCAAGGGGCGACTTTGTGCAGGCAAACTCATCATCAAGACCAAGTGCAGATATTGCCCAGAGTATCTGAGAATAAACGCTGTCTTTAAGAGTATTCGCCACAGAACGCAGGACGCAGGCGTGCATATTCTCGTTCTTCATAAGCAGGTCGATAACGTTCAGACCGCAGAATGAAGATTTAGTCGAGCCACGTCCGCCAGGGAAAACATACTCGGAATGTTCCTGCTCTGCAATATCGAACAGGACGGGTGAGAACGTAGGAGCAACAAGGCTCGCAGGGATACCGCTGTACGCCTTATCAGGCATAGAAACAGGCTCAAGCTTTTGTTTTTCAAGCCTGAGCCTTGCGTTATCGTATTTAATCTTATGTTTGAGCATATCGTCATCACGGATAATGTCACGCAGCTCTTTCACCGCTGCAACGTCCCCTTGCTTTGCCCTCGCCATAAGAGCCGCATTGACGAGGAGCATATTATTTATGAAGTCAGGGTCGAGGCTGTTAAGGTCAATGCCCTGCTCAACGAGGAACTCATAGTCGGCTCTGGTATTGGCAGGCTGTTCAAGCAGAAAGTCCATTACCTGTTTCATAGTCTTTTTACGTCTGCGGACTTCGCCTGATTTTTTACCGCCTTTTGAGCCGTTTTTTCGAGCTTCACTCGAGCTTGGAACTATTAAATTCTTTTCATTCGGCATTCACCTCACCTCGATTAACTAATTTATTTATAAAAAAAATGAGCCTGGTAAGCTACCAAACTCATTTTCGCAATATTAACGGAAATACTCTGATATAATAAAACCGACAAATATAAATTTAATGAAAAGTTAAATTTCAACCAACTGACAATTCTTTAAACAATGTTAATATATTATTTATAAAAAGGCCAAAAAATCCATGTATAATAAAAATCCATGTATAATACATGGATGGCAGTACACTGCAAATAAAATAAACCAACCGTAATTTAAATAACAAATGGCGACTAGACTGTAAAAAATAAGCCCTTAAATTTGACGAGGAAATCAGAATGTTAATACTCAAAATGATATTGAATATATCGCACCTACATCCTACTATATTTTTGTTGCACACAAATAGCCAAATTGTGTCAAACTTTATCACTTAGCAACTGTTTGACACAGTATTCGAGTTGCAAGTTAGTACAAGTGGGAGTGTATTTCCACTTGTACTTTTTTTATAACCAATTTAAAACCAAGCCGAACTAAATGTGAGGCAATAGGACAAGTTTTAAAAGAAAATAATACCAAGAAAGGAGAGTGTATAATATGAGCGATAGAAACAACCGCTCATCGAGTAGTAGGATGTATAGCTCGCTTGAAGTGTCTATTCTTACACTAGTGATTTGTTTCACATTGCGTATCTTCCCAGAAGCAACCATTGATGTAATCATAGCAGTTATCACTAACTTGATGTTTAATTCAAAATAAGACAAGCCCCAAAAAGAAGGTAGCCACCAACTGCCTTCTTTTTTTATTTACTACTTATTGTACACTCTCAATCATTGTGTCTAACCATCGCAATTTTTAATTGCAATAATCTTATATATTATACCATAATGCCGTAGTGTTGTCAACCATAAGTTTTAAAATACATCTGTCATATGCATATAGATATGAAAATATTTCAGCTTATATGAATTTATTAACCATAAATAAATTCATTTTGTCAATGCTTTTGATCATTGTTTCTACGAATTTGTAAGTACTAAACGCAAAAGACACCCCCATAGGAGTGCCTCTCGCAAATATATTATAAGGAGTTAAGTAAATGTTGGAGCAGATGTTGAGCTGGCACGCTCTCCCTGCATACACCGCCCGAAGCCCGAAAGCTTGGCGGCGGTTCAAATATTATGTGCTGGCTTTGTCGGGAAACCAACTGACCGTATGGGCAAACCGCAAGCTCATGCACTCACGTTCTGCATAGCCCCTTACGGGGCTTAGAAAATTGGAGGTGACTTCAATGAAAGTACAAGTCTGAGGTACATCTACACTTTCCTCAGTATAAATTATAGCATAGTGAAAACCGACAAAACCGACAAATCAAGATTTTTTTGAAATATATCTTTTTATCTTCTTTTCAACTGCATCCTCTGTGATTCTTCCACCACTCACCTGCATAGCTATCTGCAAGTACGTCTTACCCTTGATGAATTTCAGCACGAACATTCGCCGTGTCTGACAGTCCTCTATCCCCTTGATAAACTCCTCCACAGCCCTCTGTTCACGCTCCAAACGTGCCTGCTCACACAGCAGCGAAAGTGTATCGCCGCTTGGCAGAAAGCCGTCTATGCGTGTGCTGTGGGGCGTGTAGGACGGTGGAGTGCATACGCTGATACTGTCGGCAACGTACTTGCCCGAAAGCTCTGTCTTGATGTCCTCAATGGCTGAGGCGTTCCTGCGGTAGGCTTTCAGGCGTGACATGGTCATAGGGTCAGCCATTAGCAACACCGTCCATTCTTGCTCCGCAAAGTGGACAATAAGTCGGGAACGTATCGCCGCATATTTCTTCTAAATCGCTTGCATAATATTCTGTTTTACATTCACTACATCTTGTACAGCCGTTTTCATACATTAATTCTGTGCTTTCCCACTTTCCGTGCCTTGCTTCCTGCACGTCTGCGGTAGGTTCATCATCAACCAGTTTGCACAGGTTATAATAAAGTTCTTCTATGGTCATATCCCAATCAAATATGCTGTCTGTTTCCGAATCAATAGAACACTTTAACTTTTCTGCGTCAATATATCTTGACATTGTTATACCTCCTCAGTTTGTCTATACTCCTTAATTCCCAGCACAACATACCCATTCTTTATTCCCCAGCCGTTGAGGATATATGTTATCTTGTATGTATGTCCTGATATCTCATGTTTTGCGTGTTCTCTTACTGTGCCGTCTAAGCTACGATAAGACGTTCCGTCAGTCGGTATAAATCTTATCAGATCTCCCGTCTGAAAACCCCTGTCATTCTTTCTGACCTCGAAAGTTTTCTCACCGCTCAGAACAGCGTCACAAAAGTCTATGCTAAGTTTCAGATCATGTGTTTTCACTCTTATCCCTCCTATAAACTCATCTGACTGTCATCATAGTCAACTTTCCTCGTTGTCAGCCTGCCGTTATAATCAGGGTAGCTGTTCAACCTTTTGTACCTTTCGCTAGTCTTGTCAGCCATAAAGCGATTGTCCTGTTCAGGCGGCGTTGGCAGGTAATATTCCTGTGGGATTTCCAAATCGTTATCCGTGCAGATATCCAGAATATATTGCTTATACGCTAGAACGTGGTTTCTGCACAAGTTGGCATTACAGCCGTCAGGCCATGATGGATCACTGCAGCCATGCTCGATAATGGACTTGTACCGCTCTATTGACCTTAAAATTTCTGCCGAATACTGCTTTAACAGTTCTTCGGGTGTTTTGCCCTTTGCCATTTTACCCCTCCTCAAATCTCGGTCACTCCGTCACAGTATACGAATGTATCATACCGCCCTTTTGAGCCTCATACATTCTGTGCTGATGTGTTTTCCAACCCTCAACCGGTCTGCGGTATATGGACCATGCACAGCCTGTGAGGTATTCTCCTGTCATCTCGTCCTTTGTCGGCACTGCGTGGCGACAGTACCAGCAGAGGGTGTGGTCAGTGTGTTTCATTCTCAATAATGACCTCCACCCCCTCGCCCCCGTCATAAACGAACTCGTCCCTAAACCCAGCGATAAAGTTGTTGTTATCGTTCTTCAACCGTCCCGACTTCTGCAAAGCGTCAAGAATAAACTTCTTTGCAAATGCCACATTGTCTTTGTCGCGGCGTTTGTTCGGCTCGTGCCAGATAAAAGTCACGTTCACAGGAGAGGCTATCAGAAAATGCCTTGTGCCTAGAATAAGCATTATATCATTCTCAATGCTTTTCTTAAAACTCGCACCTCCGTAACGATTGCCCCTGCATTTATCTATGTATTCGTTCAGCGACGGCAGCCTGAACGGTATCTTAAAGCTTATCATCTTTATCAAGCACCTCACTCAGATCGTAGTTCATAGCGAACTCCTCATAATCATCAAGATCATATGAAGTGTCACGGACTTGCTTGCCCGACTTCTTGTCCTCACTTATCCATTTGGATATGGTCTTGAAAGGCTCTCTGCAAGTCTTGTGGCTGTTTCTTTGCCACTCTATGACCTTGCCTATATATCTATCGACAGACCGCTCGTCAGACATTGCCACAAGTATGTCATACTGCTCCTTTGAAAAGTTACTGAGCTTGTACTCAGGTCCGTCAAGTATAGATAAGTTATGTTCAGTTAAGTACAGTTCTGTTGTTTCATTTTTGTTTGCATTTTTATCTTTTTTGCTTGCAATTTTGCCCGAATTGCTGACACTTTCGGAATTTTTGACGCACTTGACCAAGAGGTATTTATTTAAAATTTTTGCATTTTTCCTACGGCTCATGTATTTCAGCCAACTGTCTTGTATCCAGTCAGCGGTAAGAATGCCGTATTTCTCATACAAATCATCATTAAAAAAATCCTCTTTGAAAAGTTCGTTCAATATTTCAAGAACAAGCCCTTTACCTGCGTGTATCTTGTTCGCAAACAAAGTGCACACCCTATCATTCCATTCACAGTAGTACCCCTCAGCACTACCACAAACCTTTAGCCATAATTTTATCAGTACAGCATATCCTTTCAAACCATAAGACGCCTCGATATACTCAAAACATTCGAGTACCTTATCAGGATAATGCTTGCTCCAGTCAACAGTAGGTAGCAAGATCGCAGGCATATTATATCCTGCCATAGTCTCTCCTTACTCTTTAAAACGGAACTGCTCCGTCATTTATTATATCTTCAAAATCTGCAATATCACTTACAGAAAGATCTCCGCCTGTGGTAACATTTCTATCCGCACCAGTATTGTTTTCAGGCTGTGGATATCCGCCGCTATCCTGCTGTTTAGGCTCGCCTGTAAAAGAAACGTTGTCCACATTGACATCAGTAGTGTAATGTTTCACGCCGTTCTTATCATCATATGAGCCTGTCCTCAGCTGTCCCTCAAGAGCTATCATTCTGCCCTTTGAGAAGTAGCCATTGATAAACTCCGCCCTGTGCCCCCATGCTATACAGCTTATGAAGTCCGCCTGACGTTCTTCGCCCTGCTTGACATAACCTCTGTCAACTGCGACGTTGAACCGCAGGAGCGAAACACCGCTTTGCGTCTGTTTTAGTTCAAGGTCATGGGTTATCCTGCCCATGATTATTACTTTGTTGAGCATTTTTACCTCCCATAACGGCGGAGCTGTCATGCCCCGCCGAAATTAATATATGGATAATTATTTCTATGCTGTTATTATTACTGTACCGCTTTCAATAAGCTCCGAAAGACTCTTACTGAGATAATCCTGTATCGCATTGCGAGCATTGAGTTTCCATGCTCCGCCGTCAGCTTCAAAAAGAGCTACATAACCACCCTCAAACAGCCTTACGAGAAACTCGCTTTCAGGCTGGTCTATTTCAAGGAAAGTGCGATAAGGTTTGAGCTTTACAATGGGGTTTACCGCTCTGTTTCCCTTGATAGCGATACCTTTTCGTACTGTTACAGTCTGTGTAAAGCCGTCGTCGGCGATCTGCATATTATTTTCCTCTGTGATAGTCCCAAGAAGTCTGACCAGTTCTTTAAGTTCAGGAGTTTCAACAAACTTTGACTTAAGACCTATCATCATATTCTCATATTCCATTTTTCGGTCAAATGAGATCACTGGGATATCAGGCGATACACAGTAAGGGATTTCTCTCTGCCTGTCAGCTTCAGAAACTCCCGTATGTACAGTCACACTGCAAGGTCCTTCAACGTGAATTATAATCGGTGACGTAAATTCATCACATTCCTTGTTGAGTAACTCAACAAGGCTTTTCAGAGTGCTTAATCTGATCGTCTTTACCTGTGGTTCGTTAATGACATTCAGGGATTTATCTGAATATACATACCCGTGTTCTGCGATTATATTTGGTCTTGCGAGCTCTACGATTTCTTTGATAGCTATGCTGTCCATTATCTCATTCCTCCTGCTACTGCGATATTAAAATGTTTTGGCTCTTCCTGCTCATCGCCCTCAAAAGACATCTGCCCTGGCAGTTGCGGAACAAGCTCTGTCGCCTGTAGCTCTCCTGTGTTGACATCTGCTCCAATGAAAAGCCCTGTCTTTATTGCATTGTTAGGCAGAAGTTTTGACTTTGCAGTTGCCTGAACAGTTATATTCTGCCTGTAATCGTCGGGGATAAATTCTACCGTAAGTGTGATAGTACGCTTTTTCTTAGGCTCTGTGTTCGGGTCAAGGATATTTGATATCACCTTACCGACCTCGACATCAAACTGCTCCATGATCGCACCCTTAGCCATTTCCAAAATTGATACTGTGTTATCCATTTTCATTCTCCTTTTCGAATAATGCTGTTTTCTTGACTTACCTCTCTCAGCCTTGCCACTTTCATGCAAAGCAGCTTTTTGAAATTATCGCTTGGCTCGCCGCCACTGTTGCGAAGTCTGATAGCCGCCTGTTTCATGACCGATATCTGTATCTTCAAGTCCTCTATATCCTCATTCTCTTTCAGCATACTGTCACCTCCGCACCTGTGAGTTTCTGTATCTCCCTTTTGAAAAACTCCTCGCTGCTGTTATCGTCCGATAGGTGAAGAAGATATATCCTCTTTAACTGCGATAGATCATTAGCTTTAAGAAACTCCTTAAAATGTTCAAGGCTCATGTGGCTTTCCATAAGTCTGTTTCTGCGGCTTTGGCAGATATCTTCGTCTATGGTATCAAGACTGTAATTGACCTCACCCATTATTATATCTACATTAGGAAATCGGTACTTTATGTAGTAAGTGTCCGTAAAGAACAGCAGCCGTTCACCTGTTGTTCTGCTTGTGATAAGATACCCCAGCGGCTCTGGTACATCATGCTGAACGTCAAATGGAAAAATATTAAGCGTGCCAATATCAAAGCTTTGCAACGCTCTGACCACCTTGAAATGATACCCACTAAGCCCCAGTGCTTTGAATGTTTCCTCTCCACTGTAAATATCGATACCAAAGCCTGCAAGGTCTTTCGCTGCCTTTGCGTGGTCCATGTGGTTATGAGAGAGCAGCACCCCTGCAATGCTGCGTATCTCAAATCGTATCTTCTTCATGATCTGCTTGCAGGGTATCCCACATTCAAGAAGTATCGTTGTAGCTCCGTCACTCAGACGGTAGCAGTTGCCGCCTGAGCCCGAAGCGTATACATCTATCTTCATTAGAAGTCCACCTGTGGTTTCGTCGGAGCGGTTTCCACTGCTTTTTCAACTACCTCGCCTGTATTCCTGTCAATATCTATCACTACACTGTTTGCGTTGGACTGTACCTTTTCTTCCGCTCTTTTCTGCACATTGTTTTCAAAATTATCCTGTGCAAGAGCAGAGCACATTTCTGTTGTCATAATGCCATATGTTGAAAGCAGGCGGCGTAAACAAGTCTTTAGAGCCATTTTGTCAAACTCGGTTTTCCAAGGACTGTACCCCGATTTAGCAGACGGCGAATACTTATCTCTCCATTCTTCGACCTCTTTCTTAGTCATATACAGCATTTTCTCAAAGCCGTTCACAAGCTTGAAATATGCGAAATATCCAACAGGAACAGGCTTTCCTTTTTCGTCAAGTATCTTTTCGCCTGATATATCTATCATTCCCGACAGCTTGTCATAACCTGCAAACTCCCCCTCATACACCACATCAGCATTGATAGTCCTGTACTGACCCGTACGCTGTGCAAGCTGTATAAGTCCCTTGTATCCGATAGTAAAAGTCGGAACATTTTTGTAAGGCACAACATAGGCAAAACCAAGACTTTTAGATATTGGGAGATTGAGAGTTGCCGCCTTTACACATTCTATTGCAACAGCATATGGGTCGCATTTCTGCAAATAGCTGTCGCCTGAATAGAGATCAAGCATAGACGTTGAAAACTGCGTCCAGTTGTTTTTTAGGCTGTTTTTCAGCCTTGCCTTTATGTCATTTGAGTTAAGCACCTGCTTGAAGTTATCCACAGGTGTGAGCTGATTGTTGTTCATTTAACATTCCTCCGTTTCAAATCTAAGTGTCTTATCATTCTCCGAAACCACAAGCCTTATGACTTGCAAGCCCTCGCTGTCAAGTTTTGTAACGCTTTCAGCGTTATCGACAAACACAGGCATTGTCACTCCTGCCTGCTCTGAAAAAGTCCGTATTATCTCAAGTCCTGCATTTATCTTTGCAGCGTTGTTGGCTGTGCTGTATGGGATATATCCGTTTGAGGTCAGTGCCATTACCTCGCAATCGTCTGCAATGCCGCCGTTTATCTGCATTTTAAAAAGCCTGAAACGAACATTCTTAAATTTGCTGTTTATCTTGTCCGTGAGCATATCAGCCTTTACTCTTGAAAACAGCTCGCAAAGTTCAACTCCCTGTTGTGCTTTTGCATAGCTTTCTGCAAGTTTCTTCTCATGCCTTTCAAGTTCTGCCATACGCTGGCGTGCACTGTCTAACACATCATACTTTGCTGCCATTGCATTGAGCTTGGATATCTGTCCGTCAATAGTGACTATCTTCTCCGCCATTGCTTTCTTTGCACTATCATCAGAACTTCTGAGTTTAACTATCTGCGACTTCATGGTTTCTACCTTATTATTAAGGGCGATATATTCAGGGGTGTTCTCAAAAGGCTCTGAATATGCAAGTCTTTTCTCTGACAGTAAAGCTATATCCTGCTCCACCTTTTTAAGAGCTGCCTTATGAACTTTCAGCTTTTCACCGATATCCTTTATATCGCTCTCAACTTTCGCTATCATATCCTTTGAACAATGCTCTCTGCCATGAGCATTGAGTTCTTCTATGGTCTGTGACTTGTGGATATTGAACTGTGCCATAGCATTATCTATCTGCTCCTGTGGGATAGCCTGTCCGCAGGCAGGACATATGGCGTCTCCCTGCCATGTTTCACTTTGAGTTCTTACGATAGCCTCTATGAGTTTAGAACGTTCTTTGTTCATATCGTCAATCTGCTTTGATAGCTGTTCTTTCTGACTTTCCAAAGAACTTATGGCGTTCATTATCTGATATTTCTGAGAAGTCAGACCGCTTATCTTTTCAAGGACAGCGTCATTCTTTTCTCTGTCCTTTTCAGCATATGCGGCTTTTTTCTCAGCAAGCTCTAGCTGTGCTTTGGAGATATCCTCAGATATCTCATTTATCATCTGACTTTCAGTAGCTCCAAGCTTGATCTGCAAGGCTGTTCTTTGAGCCGTCAATGCGGCGATACTGGACTTTATTTCTTCCAAAGTCTTGTCCGCCTTGTTATCGTGGATAGTCTTATTTACCTCGTCTATCCTGCCCGGTATCTCTTTGAGCCGTGCATTAGCCTCAGAGGCGTTTGCCTTGCTTATCTTCAAGAACTCGTCGATACCATACCAAAGCTGAGTTGAGCCGGGCTTGAGCATAAGGTGCAGCAGAGGTTTCAGTTCATCATCTGAATTAATAACATCAAAGTCATTTATATCAGAAGTAAGAGCCATAAGCATTGCACGGCGTTTTTTGATATCAAGTATCTCAGGAAAATACTTTGGCACAGACAGCAGCATTACCGTTTGCAGATCAGCGATAGAGGAAACAAAGTCATTGAACTCCTTCTCCTTTTTCGGAACACCATCGATAGAATATGCTATCGTGTGACCTGAGAAAACAGCCTCAGAACTACCACGCTTTTTCTTCCAATCCTCACGCATAGTTTTTTCGAGGGTCACTTCTATGCCGTTAAGCTCATAGACTGCCTGAACGGAGCAATCTAAGTTATGTATTTCCTCGCCGTTCTTGTCACGCATTTTCGGAGAGAAATTCGCTGTGAATGTGCTGTCCTTACCGAACAACAGCCAGCTCTGAGCGTCAGCGATAGTGGTCTTACCCGTGCCGTTATCTCCGTACACAGTCATAGACTTGCCGCTAGGTGATATTTCCAAAGTGCCTATGCCCTCAAAGTTTGTGAGTTTCAGTTTCAGAAGTTTCATTTTAGTTCGCTCCTCTCAAATTTTCAAGCTTATCCCTTGTGCTGCATATCTTTCCGTACACCTCACCAATATCAAAGGCTCTCTGTTCACATTCTGACATTTCGTCATAGATAAGAAGTATATCTGTACAGGCTTTGTCAGCGGTTTCATATGCTTGACAAATCTGCTCTTTTGTGCTATCATCAAGGTGTGTTGAATCGGTATCTTTTGATACCACCTCCGAGCTTGTGCTGTTGGCAGACAGTGCAGGCTCGTTTTCTTTTATGTAGCGGGCAAAATATCCGCCGCATCTATAGATTTTTTTGCTGAGCGGACAGTATGCACAGTTCGTATCTGCACTGGTGCAAACCTCAAACGCCTTTTCAAACTCCTCTTTTGTCATCATCGGTATCATCTCTATCCCCCCTTACCGGCTGTACGCTCATATACTGCTTGCCGTCATAGTTCATCTTCTGCACAGGCTTAAGCCCTTTCTCACGGAGCGACCTTGCAGCGTTGCCCAGCCCTCTGTCGAAATCCTCACGGGTCTTGTAGAATGCACATCTACGGCAGTAGTCCTTCGTCGGCTTTACTGTCAGTGCACCGCACTCATCAGACTTGACATTTGAATGGAATACGCAAAGGCTTACCGCTCCACTGCCGTTGTCAAGGGGCTTGTCCCTCTTAAAAACCTCTCTCATTACTATCATCGTTATCCTCCTCGTTTTCAAAACGTTTCTCCCAGTGCCTATCAGCCACGCTCAACGCAAGATACATCACTACATCTATCCCTGCAAGCACGGCTATTGTTATCAGCAGTATCAACGCCATTTTACCACTTTCCTTTCGTCTGTATCTCGACTTTGACTACTGGTCTTGTGGCATTCTCGATAGCTTTTTCAAGCTGTTCACCTGCCTCAGTGTATGCGGTTTCTCTCAGGTTTTCATACCACCATGCTCCTGCAAGCATTATGAGTGCCACCACCAGTGCTATGGCTGCCGCAAACCTGATTATCTCCAGTACTGCTATCATTTTCTCACGTCCTTTCCGACCTTTCTGCTATCCACTGGTCGAGCAGCGTTGAATATATCTCGTACACATAATCATTAAGCTTTATGGCACAGCCGAAAGGATACACGCCCTGTCTAAGCCCTGCGTTCAACCTGTTCACATTTGTATTGAACCCTGCGGCTTTCAGCCGTTCCACCGCCTCTGCCGATGATATCACTTTGAGCATTTAGCTCACCTCCTCGATAGTCAAAACATTCTCATCGGGGCAAATAACACTTGCCTTTGTCAGAGCCTCATACTGACTCTTTGCTGCTACTGTGAACACCCTTTTATAATGATACTGGTCTACTGTTGTTACTTTGTACAGTTTCATTTTCTCACCCCCTCATTTTCTGTCCGTTCAAACGGACTGTTAGCTGTTGACATTACTTGAATTAAGTAGTATAATCTACTCAACAAATGTTTCAAGGCTTACTCCGAAGTAATCGGCAAGTATTTTAAGCTTGTCTACCTTTGGCTTAGACTTTCCATTTTTCCAATCGCTAAACATTGTTTGTGACAAACCTGTATCTTGTGCGACTTTGTAAGTGGATATGCCACGTTCTGAAAGCAGTTTCGCAAACGTTTCATACATAGATTATTTACACCTCCATAACATCATTTGTATTTAATATACTTAGGATTTCCTATATAATTAGAATATCAACAGGAGAAAATCCGCAGCATATTATTTTACATACCATAGAAAACAAAAAAATCACTTGCCGGTGAATACACTTTCGTTTTTCTAAGCATGTACATAGTATACAACATATTTTCTAACCTGTCAACACTTTTTGACTTAGAATTTTCTAAGTATTTAATTTTTGTGAAAGGTGTATAATTTATGTACGAAAAATTTAGCAAACTGCTACAAGATTACGGAGTTTCTGCGTATAAGGTATCAAAAGAAACGGGAATAAGTCAGTCTGTTTTTAGCGAATGGAAAAGAGGAAAGAGTCAACCTAAGCTTGATAAACTCCAGAAGATAGCAGACTTTTTTAATGTGCCTATTACCTATTTTACTGAAAACAGTGATGAGAGTATCAAAGTTGAAGCACACAACGAGCCTATCTATCTTGATGACGAAACAAGAGATATAATAGATGAGCTGAGAACACGACCAGAAATGAAGATCCTCTTTAGTGTGTCAAAGAACGTCACCAAAGAGGATATAGAAGCTACAGTTGAGATTTTAAAGCGTATGCAAAAGGATAGTGAATAGATTGGATTATTGCATTAGATACGTTCCTTTGCCCATAACGGTAAAGGGTGTGACAGCAATGGATTCTGACGGATTTTATAATATATACATAAACTCTAGGCTATCCTATGAGGAACAAAAAAAGACTATAGCTCACGAAATGGAGCATATAGTCAGAGGTGACTTTTTCAGTTTTGGCTCTCTTGAAGAAGTCGAAACAATGTAGATATTAGGAGGAAACGTTTATGGGGTCAAAATCTCGTAAGAGAAAAAAACGTAGCAAGTGCTTTGATTTCACTTTTAATAAAAAGGTTAATAGTGGCAAAATTGAGTTTGATAACTCTGCGAACAAGACTAAAACAAGCGGCTGTCTGACGATCGTCACTTGCATAGGCATCATACTTTTAGCCATATGTCTTATATTCGCTATTATATACGCAAATAGATAATTATAGGGAGGTAAAACAAATGGGAATATTCGGGTCAAAGAAAAAAGAACAGGCACTTCAAGCTGAAATAGAAAACCTGCGTAGTCAGCTCACACCTGAACAGCAGAATATAATCAAGCTCAAAGAAAATATAGTAGAATTGGAAAAGTCGCAGACAGACGCACAGGCAAAGCTTTTTGATATTCAACAGCAGCTTTCTCGTTATGAAATCACTCTTGCAAAGCAAGCACAGGAAATTGAAGATAGGAAAATAGAGATCTTCAAGCTTGATGATGATATAGATATGCAGTCTTATGGCATTTATTCACCAACGTTTACTTTTGCAAACTCCGACCTATACAAAGATAGGCTCAAAGAGGTACGCAATGAGCAAAAAATGATGATAAGGCAAGGTGAAGCCTGCACAGGAAACATGGGCTGGACAGTAAACGGCAGCAAATCGCAGGGCAACAAAATGGTAAAGGATATGCAGAAACTTCTGTTAAGAGCCTTTAATGTTGAATGTGACGATATTGTAGATAACATCAAGATATCCAACTTTGACAAATCAAAAGACAGAATACATAAATCCTGTGAGCAGATATCAAAGTTAGGTTCTATAATGTCTATATCAATAACTCACGCCTATGTAAAGCTTAAAATAGAGGAGGTATCTCTTGCGTTAGATTTTCAACAGAAAAAGCAAGAGGAAAAAGAGCGTATCAAAGAAGAACGTGAACGTCAGCGTGAGGAAGCTAAAGCTCAGAAAGAAATTGAAGAAGCACGCAAAAAGCTTGCAAAAGAGCAGTCTCATTACCAAAATGCCCTTAAAGCAGTAGAGGAGCAGCTTTCAAAAACACCGGACAATCCCGACTTGCTTGCTAAGCGTCGAGAGTTGGAACTTAACATTGAAGATACTGAAAAGGCTATAAAAGATGTTGATTATCGTGAAGCCAACAAACGTGCAGGATATGTTTATGTTATCAGTAATATAGGTGCATTTGGCAAAGATGTTTACAAAATAGGCATGACACGCCGACTTGAGCCAATGGACAGAGTAAACGAACTAGGTGACGCTTCGGTACCGTTCAACTTTGATGTTCACGCATTGATATTTACAGATGACGCTCCAGGGCTTGAAACTGCACTTCACACAGCCTTTGCGGACCGCAAAGTAAACAAGATAAATCCTAGACGAGAATTTTTCCACGTTACCCTTGATGAGATAAAGAAAGTTGTAAGAGAAAACTTTGATAAAACAGTTGAATGGACTGACGTTCCAGAAGCTGAACAGTATAGGCAATCTTTACTCATAAAATAGACTGAATAAAAAAAGTCCTCCGAGCGTTGACAGCACTCAGAGGACAGGTGAGCCGATATTGACAGTATCAGCTCGATTAAAATTCACACCCAAAACCGTTAAGAAAGGGCGAATTTTGCCCTTTTATTGTAGCACACTTTCGAGGAAGTGTCAAGAATAGGAGGAATATTTTATGCTATGCAAGAAATGTCACAAGGAAATTCCTGAGGGGTCGCTATATTGTAACCGCTGCGGCAAAAAGCAGGAAACCACTAAGCGAAAAGTACGCCGCAGACCAAGAGGCACAGGTTGCATACGATACAGACCTGATTGCAGGTATAATCCGTATACCGTTTTTACACCAGCAACAATATCAGGTGCAGGTTCAAGATATCTAGGTGCATATCCAACTTATACGCAGGCTCAGGCGGCACTGGACAAGTACTTCAACAGCGTACATATCCAATACGAAAACCTTACTGTTGCTCAGGTATATCAAAAATGGAGCGAAAAGCACTTTGAAAACCTCACAAGGAGCGGTGAACAAGGATATAAAACGGCTTGGAAGTACCTTGACAGCCTTGCCGGGAGAAAAATAGCTGAGCTTAAAACAGCCGATTATCAACGCTGTGTAGACAACTGTGCAAGGCAATTCAGCCGTTCACAATGTGCAAAGATAAAGCAGCTGTGCTCACAGTTATGCAAATATGCCGCTCAAAACGATATCATAGACAAAAACTATGCCGAATACATAACTTTGCCGAAAGAGGTAAAGAAAGAGCGTCGAATCTTCACAAGAGCGGAGATCAAAAAGCTATGGGAACACTCTTCCGACCAGTCGGTACAGGTCATTTTATTTATGATCTACACAGGATTTCGTATTGGTGAAGTTTTCACTATACTCAAAGAGAATGTACATCTCAACGAAGGGTACATAATTGGCGGCATAAAGACAGAGGCAGGTAAAAACCGTCTCGTTCCTCTTCCCTCTCAAATACCTGAAATAAAAGATTTTGTGCAAAACTGGTATGAACAAAGTCAGACGCAGTTCCTACTTAACGGCGATACAAACAATTTTCGCAAGCGTAATTTTTACCCTACACTTTCAGAACTTGGAATAATTTCTCCTCCTACTATCACGATATTAAAGAACGGAAGGACCAGTGAGAAATATGATACAGAGATAACTCCTCACTGTTGTCGTCATACCTTTGCTACCCTCTCGGCGGACTGCGGTATGCAGCCCGAAAAGCTACAGAAAATAATTGGTCACGCAAAGTATGAAACCACCGCTGACATATATAACCACTCAGGGCAGGACAGCCAGGCACTTGTTGCTGAAATGTCCAAATTGAGAAAATAAACAAGTTCATTGTACGCTACGTTGTACGTTAACGCAAAAATTCACGGCATATGACAAAACATCACATAAAACATAAAAAGCCTTTAAACCACGTTTTTACGCAGTTTAAAGGCTTTTTCGTGGAGCTGCTAACCGGGCTTGAACCGGTGACCTCGTCCTTACCAAGGACGTGCTCTACCTACTGAGCCATAGCAGCATACCAATTACAGTAATATATTATACACTATGTACGCCGCTTTGTCAAGCCCTTTTCGCAACTTTTATCACTTTTTATTCAATTTCTTCATCATCTGCGTCGTCAGCTTGGATATTTGGGTCATAATCGTCGTAAGTGTCCATAAAATTGTACTTCTTGCCCTTGTATTCATACTGTATCACTGTACGCAAGTTGACGTTGTAAACGCTCTTGAAAATGTTGTTTTCAATGTTAGGGTTGGTGGCACGGAACTTCGCAATAAGTTCTTTCATTTCCTGCCGCTTTGATACCTCGCCCTTTTTCTCAAGCCCCTCGTAGCTCTCCGTAAAACGGCAGGCACAGCGAATAAAATGCAGGTCATTGTATTCCACCCAGCGTAAAATGTCCGCCTCCTTGACCATGTAGAGCGGTCTGATAAGCTCCATGCTCTTGTAGTTTCTCGAATGTAACTTCGGCATCATGGTCTGTATCTGTCCTCCATAGACCATGCTCATCAGTATCGTTTCGATAACATCATCAAAATGGTGTCCCAAAGCTATCTTGTTGCAGCCAAGGTCCTGAGCGAATTTGTAAAGCCAGCCACGCCTCATTCTTGCACACAAATAGCATGGGTTGCGTTTTGTATTGTATGCAATGTCAAAGACCTTTGTTTCAAACATTTTTATCGGTATTCCCATAAGCTTTGCATTGTCGATTATCCTCTGCCTGTTTGCGTCGCTGTAGCCTGGGTTCATCACAATAAACTCCAGCCCGATATCCATTCCCTGATATTTCTGCAAATGCTGCATACACTTAGCAAGGAGCATAGAATCCTTTCCACCTGATATGCAAACAGCTATCTTGTCGCCGGGCTTTATCATATCGTAACGCTCATATCCCATAACGAACTTGTTCCATATATCTCTGCGAAAATCAGTAACGATGCTCCGCTCTATCTTCTGCTGCGGCGTCAGTATTCTTGACATCTCAAACTCTCCTTAAAATCATATACTTAAATTCTACTATTTTTATGGGATTTTGTCAACCTTATACGTCAGTTGACTTTAGGGCATGATACTGCTATAATGTAGTAAAATGATAATATATTCAGGAGGCTACCATGAGCGAAAATATAGAGCGTGAGATAAAAATTTCTCTCACACAGGAGCAGTACAAGACCGCTGAAAAGCTTTTTCAATGGAACAAAATAATCGAGCAGACCAATTTTTATTATATCCCACAAAGAGATTCAGGCATGACAAGTATCCGTGTCAGGCAGATAGGCGAAAAATATTTTTTGCAGCTTAAAGCACCTATCTCCGAAAACGGTGCACTTCATGTGAAAAAAGAGTATGAACAACAGCTTGACAGCCTGCCTGAAACGCTCACCGCACAGGAGCTTTCCAAACTTGTGGGCAGCGACTTCCCTGCCGCAGACCTTGCAGGTTCTCTGCACACTCAGCGAAAGCTGTGCACAGCCTTTGACAGCGTAGAGATATGCCTTGATAAAAGCGACTATCTCGGCTTAACCGACTATGAGCTTGAACTTGAATACACCGCAGACTATCCCGAAAAGCCTTTGGATATTTTGAAAAACGCCGGCATAACACAAGGCGAGGCGGTCATAGGCAAGTATGCAAGGTTCATGGAAAGAGCCAAAAAGCTGGGCAAATGCTGATATTTCCACACCTGCGGTCATTTTCTATGAAAAAGAGCTGACAGCCTGCAAATGATTGGTCAATAATGATAATTGACAGCAGCGTTATAATATGCTATTATATTAAAGTATTAAAACGGTATTTTCAATGCCCGAAAGGAAGTTAATAATGAAAAGATCTATTTTTAAAACTATCGCATCTCTTTCCGCTGCTGCCATGATGCTTTTGGCTGTAGGCTGCGGCAGTACATCTGACTCATCTTCAGCAGCAGGCACAAACAGCACAGCTGCAACAGGCGAGGATAATTCACTTCAGAAAGTGCTCGATTCAGGCAAGCTCGTTCTTGGTCTTGACCCAACATTCAAACCAATGGGCTACACCGACGAGAACGACACTATCGTAGGTTTTGATATCGACGTTGCAAAGGAAGTTTGCTCAAGACTTGGTGTCGAGCTTGAAACTTACTCCGTAAACTGGGACACAAAGGAGCAGGATCTTAACGCAGGCACGATCGACTGCATTTGGAACGGTCTTTCCGTCAGCGACGAGAGAAAGAAAGTTATGCTCATGAGCGAGCCTTACATGAAAAACGAAATGGTATTCGTTGTAAACGGCTCCAGCGATATCGAGTCACAGGCTGACCTGGCAGGCAAGAACATTGCAGTACAGAACGGTTCAACAGCACAGGAAACACTCCTTGCGTCAGACGTTGTAACAGCAAACGGTGCGACAACGACAGAGCTTGCAACAAACGTTGAGGCACTTCAGCAGCTCGAACTCAACATGGTCGACGCAGCTTTTCTTGATTCAGTAGTTGCAAACTACGAGATATCAACTTCAGGCAAGGATTACAAGGTCCTCCCTGACGGTCTTGACCCTGAGGAATACGCTATCGGATTCAGACTGGGCGATCAGGCACTTTGCGACAAGATTGAAGAAGTTCTCCACGAGATGAAAGAGGACGGCAAGCTTGCTGAGATATCAACAACTTGGTTCGGCAGCGACATTACAACCTGTCTCTTATACACATCTCCGAGCCCACGAGACTAA
>UQAR01000008.1 GCA_900539095.1 uncultured Ruminococcus sp. | reverse complement strand
AGATTATATTATAATCATATCATAAAGTCAAGAACTTTATGCCGAAAATAAAGATATCAAAGATATTGCGGAGGTAACATTATGATAAGAAGAGTTATACAAATAGACGAAGAAAAGTGCAACGGCTGCGGAGCTTGTGCAAAAGCCTGCCACGAGGGTGCAATAGGCATGGTGAACGGCAAAGCAAAGCTCATGAGAGATGACTATTGCGACGGTCTGGGAGATTGCCTCCCTGCCTGTCCAACAAACGCCATATCTTTCGTTGAGCGTGAGGCAGCAGCTTATGACGAAAAAGCAGTGGAGGAAAACAAAAAGCGTCTTGGCAAACCGGTTTTCCATGGCTGCCCGGGCTCAATGATGAAAACCTTTGCCAAAAAGCCAGCCCCGGTAGATACCCCGTCAGCAAAAACTCCGTCACAGCTTATGCAGTGGCCGGTGCAGATAAAGCTCGTCCCTGTGAACGCACCTTATTTTGACGGTGCAGACCTGCTTGTCGCCGCCGACTGTACAGCTTATGCCTGCGGCAGTTTCCATTCTGACTTTATGACAGGCAAAATAACCGTCATAGGTTGCCCAAAGCTTGACGACGTAGACTACTCCGAAAAGCTTGGCGAGTTAGTGAAAAGAAATAATATCCGCAGCATAACAGTTGCACGAATGGAAGTCCCATGCTGCGGTGGCATCGAGCACGCCGTAAGAAAAGCCGTATCGAACAGCGGCAAAAATATCCCCGTCGCAGTGAGAATAATCACCACAGACGGCAGAGTAATATAACACAAAAAGGCAAAAGGCAGAACGTTTCGCACGTCCTGCCTTTTGCATATCTGTACGAGCAAACAATTAGAGATAACCGCAAAACATTATTGTAGGGGCGAACACTGTTCGCCCGTGTTTTTGTTTACACGACAAATCCTACTTATTTTGCAAACGCTGTAGGGGCGACCTGAGGTCGCCCGCATTTTTTCGCCCGATATATTCTAGAGAAACTTATTCTCCCTTAGCCATGACCTCAGCCAGCTCCTCAAGAGCCTTCTCTGAAACCTCGTTGAGCGTGGAGCGGATAGTCACAACAGGCTCAGCAATAACAACATTCTTGAAGTTCTCCACATATCCCTTCATAACTCTTGCCGCAGTCGGAGCCCATGAACCGTTCTCCACAAGACCTATCTTTCTGTTCTGATAGTTCTTTGACTTCAGGTGCATAAGGAAATCCTCCATAACAGGGAATACACCGCCGTCATAGCTGCTTGCCATAAGTACGATCCTGTCATATCTGAAAGCGTCCTCGATATTTTCTGCCATGTCACTTCTTGAAAGATCGCTGATAACTACCTTCTCAGCACCCTTTTCTTTAAGCATCTCGCCGAACTTCTCAGCCGCCTTTGCAGTGTTTCCGTGTATCGACGCATACGCTACGAATACGCCCTTGCTCTCAGGCTGATAGCTTGACCATGTGTTGTAAAGTCCAAGATAGTAACCAAGATCTTCTTTGAGTATAGGACCATGTAAAGGAAGTATCATCTTTATGTCCAGTGCCGACGCCTTTTTCAGCAGTGCCTGCACCTGTGCACCATATTTGCCCACAATGTTGAAATAGTATCTTCTCGCCTCGCAAGCCCAGTCCTCATCAACATCAAGTGCACCGAACTTTCCGAAACCGTCAGCTGAGAACAAAAGCTTTTCGCTCTGCTCGTATGTCACCATTACCTCAGGCCAGTGTACCATAGGTGCCATTACAAATTGCAGCGTGTGGCTGCCAAGGGAAAGTGTGTCCCCTTCTTTTACCACAACAGACCTCTCGTCAAGTCCGTCAATGGTGAAAAACTGTTTCATCATCGGGAAAGTCTTTGCATTTCCCACTATCTTCATCTCAGGATATTTCTCCGCAAGCTTTTTGATGTTTCCTGCATGGTCAGGCTCCATGTGCTGAACAACAAGATAATCAGGCGTCCTGCCGTCCAAAGCCTTTTCAAGATTGTCAAACCAAATGTCCGTTACCCTAGGGTCAGCAGTGTCCATTACCGCTATCTTCTCGTCAATGATAACATAAGAGTTGTATGAAACACCGTTCGGCACAACATATTGGCTCTCAAAAAGATCAATGTCATGATCGTTTGCACCAATATAAATAACTGAATCTGATATCTTTGTGTCTGCCATTTTTATTACCTCCGTTGTATTGCTTTCTAAATATACTATTTTGATACACTTTGATTTTATCACAGGTTCAGCATTTTGTCAATAACTGAAACAATGTTTATGAGAATTTTACCTCCTCAAAGAAAAGGTCTGTCCCCATGACCTTTTTCACAGGCATCTCATGTTGATTGTATGCAAGCAGCAGTTTCATGTAAGCCGCCGCCGCAGACGTTGAGTATATCGGTATGCTGCCTGCCTTTATTATCTCCTCCACCGTCGAGTAGATAGGCACTTTTCTTTTCAGGCCGCAAATATATACCATAATGTTTTTTGTTATGCACCGTTTTATAAATTCCGTCAAAGCATAGCTTTTCCCCTCAGAAATATCCGTGCAGGCTGTGGCACTGTGATAAGGTGAGTAAAGCACCGCCGCCGTGTCCTCGTTTGGCACAAAGCAGTCAAAGTCCATGGCAGGGCAGCCCTCAATAAGCATGATACGATTTTTGAAAGCAATGTCATCGTGAAAAAGCTGCTCACGAGGTCTTGAAAGCATATTCTCGCTCACTCCGCTGAAAACAGAAAAGTCGTTGAAACCGTCATAACCGTATACCCCGAACCTGTCCCGACAGGTGTCCGCAGGTATCACCCTCGTCGGCAGCATGACCCTCTCATATAAAGTGAAAATGCCCTTGTATTTTCTGCTTTTTATAAGCTCCACCGCCGATGAAAAGTTGAAAAGCCCATTAGACCCCTTTTCACCGATAGGCTTGTTGCTTGCTATTATAAAAAGAGGTATGTCAAAATGCCTGAAATACATTCCAAGCAGAGCCGAAGTGTAAGCAAGGGTGTCGCTGCCGTGAGTGAGTATCACTCCTGAGTATTGCGACCTGTCAATGCCGTTTATCTCGTGTATCATCTTTTCCCAGCCTGAAAAGCCCATGTTCTCGCTGAGGATATTGAGCACCTGCCGACATTCAAACCCTATCTCATCACCATATGCACTTTTGTAAGCCTCCACAACAGCGTATTTTCCGCCCTGCTCAACATCTATTATCCCGTCATTTGTGGCACTTCCGATAGTGCCCCCGGTGAAAAGTACAAGTATCTTCTTCATTCTATCCCTGCCTTTATCAAAAATCAATCCTTGATATTTGTTATAAATATAATATCACCTAACACCTGACTTGTCAATAGTTGTGCAAAATGCACAAAAGTGTGGATTATATTAATGAAAAATGAGTATTGAGAAATATGCCAAAGTTTGATATAATAGTAATGCTGTATTTTGTATAGTTTAACTATAGTTTCGCAGATATCTCATAAAATATAAATAAGCTGAGAAATTTAAGGACTAGAAACGTCATGCCACCCCTGTAGGGGCGAACAGCGTTCGCCCGCCCTTTTTCGGCAGATCTATATTACCTGCGAACAACATTTTCTATTAGTATCAGAAAGGAAGATAATATTATGTGGGCATACGAAAGTGTTTTTTATCAGATCTATCCGCTTGGTTTCTGCGGAGCACCCTTTGAGAATGACGGCAAAGAGGAAAGCAGGATACTGAAAGTCATAGATTGGATACCTCATATAAAAAAGCTCGGTGCGAATGCGATATATTTTTCGCCGGTGTTCGATTCCGACACTCACGGCTATAACACCAGAGATTACCGTAAAATAGACTGCCGCCTTGGCACCAACGAGGACTTTGCAAAGGTCTGCAAAGAGCTCCACGAGAACGGCATAAAGGTGGTCTTGGACGGCGTTTTCAACCACGTCGGCAGAGGATTCTGGGCTTTTCAGGACGTTTTGAAAAACCGTGAGAACTCACCGTATAAAGATTGGTTCCATATCAATTTCGGCGGCAACAGCAACTATAACGACGGTCTTTGGTATGAAGGCTGGGAGGGTCACTTCGACCTTGTTAAATTGAACCTCAATAATCCGCAGGTAGTGGATCATATCTTAGAGTGCATAACAAATTGGGTCAAGGAGTTTGATATAGACGGACTTCGCCTTGATGTTGCATATTGCCTTGATAAGAACTTTCTCAAACGCCTTAGACAGCATTGCGACTGGCTCAAGCAGGATTTTGTCCTTATCGGCGAGCTGCTCCATGGCGACTATGCCCAGTGGGTAAATCCTGAAATGCTCCATTCCTGCACGAACTATGAGTGCTATAAGGGACTGTATTCAAGCTTTAACTGCATGAATATGTTCGAGATATGCCATTCACTGAAAAACCAGTTCGGACCTGAGAATTGGTGCAGATATAGAGGAATGCACCTGCTGTGCTTTGTTGATAACCATGACGTTTCAAGAATAGCAAGCCAGCTCACAAACGAGAAACACCTGCCGCTTATCTACGGTATGCTCTTTGGTATGCCTGGTATGCCATGCGTTTATTACGGCTCTGAGTGGGGCACGAAAGCAAATAAGAGCGAGGGCGACCCTGCACTCCGTGTAAGCTTTGAAAAGCCTGAGTGGAACGACCTCACCGAGCTTATCTCAAAAATGGCAGAGATACACAAAAACAGCAAGGCTCTCTGCTACGGTTCAATAAAAATACCTGTCCTCACCAATAGACAGTGTATAATCGAGCGTGAGTTCGAGGGCGAGCGTGTCCTCGTCGCAATAAACGCCGACGACCAGCCTTTCACAGCCCACTTTGATGCAGGCTGCGGTCAGGCACAGGAACTCCTCACAGGCACTATCCACGATTTCGGCGGCGGCAGCGAGCTTAAACCATATTCCGTAGAGTTCTGGAAAATGGAAAGATAACCCCATATGAATATAGAAAAAGGACAGCATTTTCAAAGTGCTGTCCTTTTTTGTGTCAACATAATGTAGGTGCGAACATCGTTCGCCCGTTTTGTTTACCTTAATTTTGTAGATATCATAACCGCTCATGTATGGTAGGGGCGACCTTTGGTTGCCCGTCTGCCGCCTGCTCATATCATTTGTTTGATATCGTCACTTCTGATATCATCATTTCACAATGACCATAACAGCCTGTGAAAAAGCCCCGTAAGAAGTCTTGCCGTTCACGGTCTTGTAAGCCCTCACCTTCACCATTTTCAGCGAGTAAGATTCAAAACCCGATAAAACAGCACTCTTCCGTGCCGACTTCACCCGTGCTGACTTTACAAAATCATTTCCGTTGTCGGAAACGTATATCTCATATCCGCTTGCACCGCCTACAGCCTTCCATGATACCGATATTCCGCCGCTGTCAGCAGCCTTTGCAGTGCATGATGCCTTTTTAGGCTTTGTCACAGCCTTAGCGATTTTCGAGTAGTCCGCAGAGATATATTCCTTTCCGCTCGCTTTCTTTATAGCCTTTACCTTGTAGCTGTAGCCCTTTGCACGAGCAAGACCGCTGTCCGTGTAGCTTGCCGTCTTTACAGTCTTGATGCGTTTCCACTTCTTGCTTGTGCCGTCATATCTGTAAACAGCGTAGCTGTCAGCCCCCGTTACCTTTTTCCAAGTGAGTTTCACGCTCTTTTCGCCTGTGGAAACTACCTTGACGTTCTTAACGACAGCAGGGCGTATGTTAAAGTTTACAGTCTTTGTGCCCTTATAAAGTCCCTTGCCTGTTATCTTCAAACTAGCCTTTCCCACAGCCTTGTTTGAAGAATAGCTCACAGTGTAATCCTTGTTTTTCGTAAGCTTTTTTCCGCCGTATGTCACCGCCGGAGCAGGGGAGATAGCCTTGCCGGTGTATACCTGCGTTTTTATCGCCGCTACGCTTGCGTCACCAATGCTGCCTTTGACAGTGACAGTGCATTTCGCACTTTTTCCGCCAGTGGTGAAAGCCGTCACAGTCGCCTTGCCAACGCCCTTTGCCGTGACCTTGCCCTTTGATACCGAAACCACCTTGCTGTCTGATGACTTCCATGAAACGAAGTCCGTCAGTCCGCTGCCGCCGCCCATTGTGGCAATGAGCACACTGCTCTTGCCCTTGTCAAGAGTAAGCGAAACCTTGTTCACTTTCACCGAAGTCGCAGGCTTAATGTTAGCCTTAACAGTCTTTGTCGAGCAGTTTCCGTATTTGTCATAAGCCGTTATCTTTACCGTGAATTCGCCGCTCTTTGCACCGTGCTCGTCAACCGAAACATAAGCCTCCGCCTTTTTGCCGTCAAATCCACACTCAGCATATTTCTTTGTGCTCTCGCCGCTCTTTGTGGGATACGTCGGGAATACCACTCTTGAAACGCCGCTCTTGTCGCTCACATTGCATGAAATGTCAAAACCCTTTGCCGTGATATTCTCCACCTTTGCCCCCGAGATAGTTGGAGCAGTGGTGTCAACGTATGTCCTTATGACCTGTTCGGAGCTGTTTCCGGCCTCGTCCTCAGCCGTTATGGTGGTCACATAGTAACCGTCCTTTCCTCCCAAGTCCGAAACCTTGACCGTGTGGGAAAGCGAGTTCACCGCCGAGTTGTATACCCTCGTCACAGCCTTCGAACTGTCGCCCTTGTAATAAGTGGATACCTTTACCGATGCCACAGCCCTGTTGTCAGAAATGTCCGCCGTAACAGTGTATCCATTGCCGGTGATGTTCTCACAGCCGGCGTTTGCAATAACAGGTTTCGTGGTGTCAAGGTCAAGACTTTGCTCAACACCGTTTATGTAAAGCCTGTAGAAATAGTGATTGCTCGTTAGCACCTTTCTGTTTATAACAGTGTATACCTGCTCGTTCCATTTCCATTTGTAGTTTTGCTCAATAAGCGTCGCCGTCGAACCTTGACAGTCCTTTACAATGGCAACATGAGAGTAGTCCTTGTCCTGCATGATGTCGCCGGGCTGCGGCGTTTTCACTTCACGCAGTTCAGCCCTTTTGCCGAAACAGTAAACGCTGGGCTTGTCGTCAATGATATTGATGTTGTAAACAATGACCCCGAACTTCTCCTCGTAAAACCTCGAAACATATCCCGCACAGCAGTAGTAACCGGTGTCGGAATATCCAAGCACATATTTGGCGTCAACACCCTCAAAGGAGTCCGTGACCTGATAGTCATAGTCCACAGTGGCAGTCTTTTCATTGTAGTATATAGCGTCTGCCGTCTGGCATATCATCATCGCCATTACCGCACAGAATACCGTACCCATAACCGAAAAAAGCCCCCTGAGCCTTTTTCTCACAGCCTTTTCCATTTCGACGCCTCCTTTGCCCTATATGATAAAAATGGGTATTTTCCGCCCATTTTCGCACTCTATGCCCATGATATCATAAAGGTTACAATTTGGCAACAGATTTTCTTCCTTTTTGCCGAAATGACCAAAATCTTTGGCTGTTTTCACAGGGAACGCAGGTTCGATATGTCAACATATCCCCATAAAAACGCACAAAAATTGCCACTGGCTCAAACATCACACTAAATATTACAATTTGTAACCATTTGTCCCTCGGTTCTCCGTAGATGCGACCTAATACTGCCCGCTCTTCATATGCCCGTATTTCCGCATATTCGTACCCCTAGCATCATCACCCAAAAACCAACACAAAAAAACACGGCGATAAACTCACCGTGTTTTTTATTATCCACATTTATGTCACCTGAACCTAAGCCCTCTCAGCATTGTCATCACAGCCGCAGTTCACACCGTTCTTGACATCATCAAATGCCTTGAGCATTGCCTCAGACGGTTTCTTTGTGCAAAGGCTCACTATAACAATAAGTATAAGACTTACCGCAAAACCTACTACCAATGAGTAAAGCCCAGTCTTGTCACCTAAAGTCTGTCCGTCTATAAGCGGAATGTAGTCCCAGATTATTACCGATAACGCACCCGATGCAACACCTGCCGCCGCACCTGCAAGATTCGTCCTCTTCCAGTAAAGGGACATGAGAACTATCGGACCAAATGACGCTCCAAGTCCTGCCCATGCGTTTGAAACAAGTCCCATTATGCTGCTCTTAGGATCAAGTGCTATAATGTATGCTATGACCGCTACCACAAGAACCGTTATCCTGCTCACAAGCAGTACCTTCTTGTTCTCCGCCTTAGGTGCAATACATGAGTGGTAAATATCCTCCGATACCGACGATGCCGTTACAAGCAGCTGCGAATCAGCCGTTGACATTATGGCAGCCAGTATTCCGCAAAGGAAAATTCCGCCTATGAACGGTATGCCTATGTCAGAGTTGAATACCTTCTGTATCATCTCAATGAAAACATTCTCCGACTTGCTGTTCTCCAGTGCAGGCACAAGATACGCCCTGCCTACTATAGCGATAAAGCAGGCAAACGTAAGCGATATCGCACACCATACACAGCCTATGACTCTTGACTTTTTTACCTCTTTTTCAGAGCTTATAGCCATAAATCTTACCAGAATGTGCGGCATACCGAAATATCCCAGTGCCCAGCCAAGATGTGAGATTATGTCAATGAATGAAAGCGGCTTGCCCTTTTCATCATTGAGTATGTTAAGATAGTGATGTGCCTCAACACCGCTTGCAGTGATGTTGTCCATAACGTTTCCTGCTCCAACAAGGAAAAACGCAATGATAGGTATAGTCACAACTCCTGCCAGCATGAGCAGACCCTGAACAAAGTCCGTTACACATACTGCCATAAATCCACCCATGAAAGTGTATCCCAAAATTACTACCGCACCGATAGTAAGACATATTTTGTAGTCGATACCGAATATAGAGTTGAAAAGCTTTCCGCCTGCCGAAAGAGCAGACGCCGTGTAAACAAGAAAGAATATGACGATAGCCACCGATGATACCAAAAGCATTATCTTGTGCTTGTCCTCAAATCTGTTTTCAAGATACTTCGGAAGTGTCATGGAGTTGTTCGCCCTGATAGTGTATCTCCTCAGCCTGCCTGATACCAAAGCCCAGTTCAGTATAGTGCCAATGAGCAGACCCACAGCTATCCATATCTGACCTGTTCCGAAAGCGTAAACAGTGCCCGGCAGACCCATGAGCATCCAGCCCGACATATCAGATGCCTGAGCCGAAAGTGCCGCTACCCAGCCGTTAAGACCTCTTCCACCAAGGAAAAAGTCCTCCGTGCTCTTTGTTTTCTTCATATAAGCAACGCCTATGAGCAGCATTCCCGCAAGGTAAAACGCAAAAGCTACAAGCGTCCAGATCATATCTGATTTCATCTATTACCTCTTTTCCGAAACGAATTTTATCCTATCCGCCCCATATTTTATAAACGGCAACGCCGCACAAGAGAATTTTCCCCTGTGCGGTATCGCATAAAACGTCTGTATAAAACACATTGACAGCGAAAGCCAACGTGCGAACACTGTTCGCCCCTACACCGGTTCGCATTGAAACATACAAAGCTTGTGCAGCAGGGGCGACCTGAGGTCGCCCGCTTTTCCCGAACGCTTTTGTCACTATGTTACCATACGTCCGATTACTTCGCCTTAGTCTTTATCTCTTCATCAAGCTTAGCGATAAGCTCGTCAACAGGCATTGCAGGAAGTTCGCCCTCTTTTCTCGAACGAACAGTGACCGTGTTGCTGTTTACCTCGTTGTCGCCAATGATGAGCATATAAGGTATCCTCTCAAGTCTTGCAGCCTTGATCTTAGTACCAATGTTCTCATCTCTGTTGTCAACAGTAACTCTCATGCCCATAGCAGTCATTCTGTCAGCTATCTTCTGTGCATATTCAGCATGGCTCTCCTTGATAGGAAGAAGTCTTACCTGCTCAGGAGCGAGCCACAGAGGAAGAACACCGTTGAAGTGCTCAAGCATATAAGCAAGAGTTCTCTCAAAGCAGCCAAGTGAAGTTCTGTGAATGATGTAAGGCAGCTTTTTCTGACCGTCCTTGTCAACATAGTACATACCAAATCTCTCAGCCAGCAGCATATCTATCTGGATAGTAACGAGCGTGTCCTCCTTGCCGTATACGTTCTTGTACTGAATGTCAAGCTTTGGACCATAGAACGCAGCCTCATCGATACCAATATCGTAATCAACGCCAAGGTCGTCAAGAATAGTTTTCATTGCAGCCTGTGCGTGCTCCCACTGCTCAGCCGTGCCCTCGTACTTGTTCTTAGGGTTAGCAGGATCCCACTGTGAGAATCTGAATGTGCAGTCATCAAGCAGTCCAACAGTGTCAAGGAAGTATTTAGCAAGCTCAAGACAACCCTTGAACTCTTCCTCCAGCTGGTCAGGTCTGAGAATGTAGTGACCCTCAGAGATAGTGAACTGTCTTACTCTGATAAGACCGTGCATCTCACCGCTGTCCTCGTTTCTGAAAAGCGTAGAAGTCTCTGTCAATCTCATTGGCAGCTCTCTGTATGAACGCTGTCTGTTAAGGAATACCTGATACTGGAACGGACAAGTCATAGGACGAAGTGCAAAGCACTCTTTTTCCTCATCATAAGGGTCGCCAAGAATGAACATTCCGTCAAGATAATGATCCCAGTGACCTGATATCTTGTAAAGATCTCTCTTTGCAAAAAGAGGAGTCTTTGTGAGCTGACAGCCCTTTGCCTGCTCAACGTCCTCTACCCAACGCTGGAGCAGCTGTATAACTCTCGCACCCTTTGGCAGCATAACAGGAAGTCCCTGACCGATGCAGTCAACAGTCGTGAAATATTCAAGATCTCTGCCTATCTTGTTGTGGTCACGAAGTTTAGCCTCTTCCTGCTGCTTGAGGAACTCGTCAAGCATAGACGCCTTTGGAAAAGCCGTTCCGTAAATTCTTGAAAGCTGCTTGCCGTCCTCAGCCTTGCCCCAGTATGCACCAGTGCATGAAAGCAGCTTTACAGCCTTGATAGGTGCAACGCTCATGATGTGCGGGCCGGCACAAAGGTCAACGAAATCGCCCTGCTTGTAGAATGAAAGCTTTTCACCCTTGTCATCATGCTTGTGGATAAGCTCTACCTTGTAATCCTCGTGCCTCTCCTCCATGAGCTTTATAGCCTCGTCAGCAGGCAGTTCAAAACGCTCAAGAGCATATCCCTCTTTTGCAAGCTTTTTCATCTCAGCCTGTATCTTTTCAAGGTCAGCAGGCGTGAAAGGCTTTTCTACCTCAAAATCATAGTAAAAACCAGTGTCCGTAGCAGGGCCTCTTGCAAGTTTTGCCTCAGGATAAAGATCCTTTACAGCCTGAGCCATAAGGTGTGACGCAGTGTGCCAGAAAGTCTCCTTGCCGGCCTTTGAGTCAAAAGTCATGACCTCAAATTCACAGTCATGGTCAATAACAGTCCTCATGTCATAAACCTCGCCGTCCAGCTTTACACAGCAGGCAGCCTTGTAAAGTCCCATGCCGATATCCTTGATTATCTCACTGGCAGGCATAGCCTTTTCGATCTCACGGACAGAGCCGTCTTTTAATTTCAGCTTTATCATTTTTGATTCCTCCAATTTATAAAATAATGTAATTCTTTATTATAACGTGTAAATTACACGCTTTTTTCATTTGAAATTCGTCCATTGTAGGGGCGAACAGCGTTCGCCCGCATATCACCCTGCGTTTTCTTGCGTATGGTCTTTTATAATTCGGGTGACCTCAGATCGCCCCTACAGGCATATTATTTGAAGTTCAGCAGCTCAGTATACTGCGTGATATACACATATATCCAGAAACAAAGGAGCACAACGCTCAAAACCGTTGAAATGTCGCTTAGAACGTGCCTTGCCCTCTTGCCTATGGCCCATTGTTTAGAACCGTCCTTTTTTACCCTGCAAATAAGCTGAGAGAAAAACGTGTTGAACCAGTAGGACACTATCCAAATGGGCAGAAAAGTCAGAAAGCCCTGCTTGTTAGATATAGTGCCTTCCCACGCCAGCCACGAAACATAACCTGCCGCACCGTAAGCACAAAACCCAACTGTATAGCAAATGATCGCAAGGATACGCCTCGTTTTCATCGCCTTCCTGTCTTTCATAGTATCATCACCCTCTTGCATAACAAAAAAGTCCCATAGGATACAAATATCCTATGGGACGATAATATCGTGGTTCCACCCAACTTTTTGTACAGTTCCCCGTACAACTCATTAGTCGCTCCTCTAACGCTGAGCCTGCGGCGTGTATTAAACGCACTCAGGGGCGGTATCCTCACTCTGCATGACCCTGTGCCGCTCACAGCCCGTCGAAAAACGTGCGGCACTCTCTGAAAGGTTCTCTCGCCGAGGGGCTTCCCCATCAAAGTTTTGATATATAACGGCAAAAGACCATATCTTCTGCCTCGACTAACATTTTATCACCTCTTTTCTTCCTTGTCAAGGGGTTTGTAAGAAAATATATAATTTTGTGGTTTTAGCTAAAAAAATTCTTGACAACAGACAAAATTTATTATACAATAATATTATGCATTATAATTTTTATATAACTGAAAGATGAAGTATCAATTTTATCATTCTGACGTTTTTTATAAAATAAATTTTGCAATTTTGTATCTTTACAATTTAATATCAGGTGGATATCTTTTTGCTGTATGTTTTTGCATAGCGAAGAGGATATCCATACTTTCTAAGAAGGAGGAAAGCTATACATGGAACCAGGTATTGTTATTCTACTGTGTGTAGTTGCTCTTATTCTTGGTGCCGGTGTGAGCGGATTTATCTGCTTTAAACAGGGTGTAAGCTATCGAAAAAAGACAGCCGAGGCTGCTGTAGGCTCTGCGGAAAAAGAGGCAGAGCGTATCGTTGACGACGCAAAGAAAAACGCTGAAACTCTGAAAAAAGAGGCATTGATCGAGGCGAAGGACGAAATACACAAGTCACGCCAAGAAACGGAAAAAGAGCTTAAAGAGAGAAGGATCGAAGTTTCCAGACAGGAAAGACGTGTTCAGCAAAAGGAAGAGTCTATCGACAGAAAGCTCGATAATTTGGAGAAGAAGGAAGAAACTCTTCAGAACAAGCTGAAAAATGCCGATGAAAAGGTGGCTGAGGCCGATAGGATCAAGAAATCACAGCTTGATATGCTTGAGAAGATATCTCAGTTCACTGTAGATCAGGCTAAGGATTACCTGCTTTCAAAGCTGGACGAGGATCTGGTGCATGAAAAGGCTGTGAGGGTCACAAACTTTGAAAATCAGGTCAAGGAGGACTGCGAGGCTAAGGCCAGACAGTATATCTCACTGGCTATCTCAAGATGTGCCGCAGATCAGGTGTCCGAGTCAGCAGTGTCAGTAGTTGCATTGCCTAACGACGAAATGAAGGGCAGGATCATCGGACGTGAGGGAAGAAACATCAGGACTATCGAAACGCTCACAGGCGTTGACCTTATCATCGACGATACTCCTGAGGCTATCACTATATCATGTTTCGATCAGGTGAGAAGAGAGATCGCAAGGATCGCCCTTGAAAAGCTTATTCAGGACGGACGTATACACCCGACACGCATCGAGGAAATGGTGGATAAGGCAAAGAGAGAGGTCGAGCTGAAGATCAAGCAGGAGGGTGAGAGAGCGATTCTCGAAACCAACGTTCACGGCGTAAATCATGAGCTTGTTAAACTTCTGGGACGTCTGCGTTACAGAACGAGCTATAGGCAGAACGTACTTAACCACTCCATTGAAGTCGCTCACCTTGCAGGTATGATGGCGTCAGAGCTTGGCGTTGACGCAAATTTGGCAAGAAGAGCAGGACTGCTCCACGATATAGGAAAGGCTCTCAGCTACGAGATAGAGGGTTCACACGTTCAGATAGGTGTGGACGTCTGCAAGAAGTATAAAGAAAGCCCTGAAGTTATCCACGCTATCGAGGCACACCACGGCGACGTTGAAACAAGAACAGTCGTTGCCGCACTTGTTCAGGCAGCTGACGCTATCAGTGCCGCAAGACCGGGTGCAAGAAGTGAGAACTACGAAAACTATATCAAACGACTTCAGAAACTTGAGGAGATCTGTACGTCCTATGAGGGCGTTGAGAAATCCTTCGCAATACAGGCAGGCCGTGAGGTTCGTATCATGGTACAGCCTGAGAAGATCAACGATGAAAAAATGGTGCTCGTTGCTCGTGAGATCGCTAAGAGGATCGAAACTGAAATGGACTATCCGGGACAGATCAAGGTCAATCTTATCCGTGAGAGCAGAGCTATCGAATACGCAAAGTAAATTGTGTAAACAGCGGGCAGACTTTAGGGTTTGCCTGCTTTTTTATTTCCCGCTCTGTTTTTAATGAGAAATGAGGAGTGAGGAATGAGGAATTAAGGTATCGCCTGCGGCGATGTATTTTTAATTTTCAATTATCATTTCTTTGTTTATAATTTAATATTCTTGTAGGGGCGACTTTTGGTCGCCTGTGGGTCTGACGTTTTTTCGGCAGACAAAAATATCTATGCTTTTTGGGGGATTTTTTTATGTCAAAAGCAAAAGAGAAAAAAGATGTCACTACCAATCAGGGCAAAAAACATCTTTTCGGCAGCTCAGAAAAATCAGATTTTATCCTGAATATGTCTGCCGAATCTGCACAAAAGCTGTGCGGAGTTTACAGCATTATCGCTGTGCTAGTTCTGTGCGTTATCACAATACCATATTATTTCACGCAGAACATCAAATACGGTCTTGACGAAAGTACCAACCGTAACCTTTATCTCAACGAAAAATTCATATTCTTTATATCCGCCGCCGTGCTTGCAACAGGCTTTGTGGGATTTATCATTTTCCTTATCGCCAATATGAAAAAGCAGGTGGAGCTTAAAGACAATAAGAGCCTTATCGTGCCCCTTGCCGTTGTGCTCTTGTCAGTGGTGTCATGTGTATTGTCTGTTGACGTCTTTACGTCATTCTACGGCTACCTTGACCGTTCCGAGGGTATGCTCACTATACTGGGCTATTGGGGACTTTTCGCCGCAGGAATGACCGTCACTGCCGACAGCCGCAGAATAAAGCTTGCAGACTTTATTGTGGGCATTGGAGCTTTCGAGGCCGTTGTAGGACTTTTACAGGCAATACCTGCCACCGCAAAGGTCGTTCCGAACTACTTCAAAGAGCTTTTCGCAGGCTTTTCAAAGGGCGGAATTACATACACCACAGAGTATGTCCCAACAGGATTTTTGTGCACACCATTCGCCTTGGCGGCAGTGCTCACTGTAATATCAGCCTTTGCACTCAACGGTATGCTCTATGACGACAAAAAGCCTAGAAAAATATTCTATGGCATCTCACTTGCAGTCATGACAGCCGCCGATATACTCACCTGCGTTGTTCCTGCACTTGTTGGACTTTGCTCGGTGTATGTCGTTTCACTTGTCATTGCAGCCGCAAGATCAGGCGTTTCAAAGAACAAAAAGCCTGTCCTCATCTGCCTTGCCGCAGCAGTAGTCGCAGCCGGCATTTTCGCAGGACTTTTCGCCTCAGGAGAGTTCAGGCTCCTTGACGAGAAGATAATCTTCCATGACAGCTTTGACAGACTTTCTATCACAGGCACAGGCAGAGGCGACGATACCGACCAGTGGATATACCCATATCTCTGGGACGACGGAATGTATACCGCCGAGCAGAACCTCATATGGGGCACAGGCCCTGACAACTGGGGAACGATATTCGAGTCAGGTGCAATAATTGACCGCTCTTATAACGAGTATATAGACCTTTTGCAGTCAAGAGGAATAATAATTTTCGCCCTGACCGTGGTGTTCCTTGCTATTACTATCGTGAAAATGTCCAAGCTCGTAGCAGGCTTTATGAAAGACAAAAACAGCTGGGTAGGCTGTGCAGTGTCAACGGCAGTCCTCTGCTATCTGATACAAGCGTTTTTCAATATCAGCTCCGTCACATCTTCACCGTATTTCTGGCTCGCATCGGGACTTGTTTGGAGTTTCACAGCCGTGAAAACATCAGAAAAGAAATGACGTTGAAAAACACATGAATGATATGGGAAAACAGTTTCCTGCAATCGGCGTTTATGTGATATTTTTCGTAGGGGCGAACAGTGTTCGCACGCTTACCGTGAATTTTTATACAGACTAAAACGGACGCAGAAATGCGTCCGTTTTTTTATGCCTGAATATAAATATATTAGCTTTTACATATGCTGGAATTTTCAAGATATATCTTATCTCAAAAACAACGAGGGAATGTGAGCGAACGAGAACAGACGAGATCACGGGAGAATGAGAGAGCTATATTAAAAAATATGTTTGCCGCTGACCGCCGCTGACTTCCCCGAACTTTGTCGGACTTTGCATTGGAAACACTCTTATGATATAATCATATTAAACCGAGAGGGGGTCGCTTTTACGGCAGTTCTCGGCAGGGTAATATTATCTGAAATAATCTATTTTACAAGGGAGTGGATAGCGGCATATCATCACCTTTGCAGACCGTGTTATGTAATACATAGAGCCTGCGGAGAATAGAATTTTTACAGCTGCAAATTGTGAAAAGCACCAATGTGATGTATCAAAATATGTCTAAAAGCACAAAAACAAACTTTCTTTGAACATAATGTGACATATTTCTTGACACAACAGGCGTTTTCTGTTATCATTATCATATGTGAACAAATTTCACTTTTACAGTTTTAAGGCTGTAAAATCAGAAGTTGGGAGGAGAAAAAATGTTAAAAAAGCTGTACCGTACATTGGGATTTGCACTTATTTCCTGCAACCTGTTTTTCACCCCTGTCATGGCTTATGCCGACAGTAACGTGAGCGTAGGAACGTGTATGTGCTTTGCCATACCCGGCGGACTTATAACGGGCTGCGTGCTCGTTTCCATGAGCCGCACAAAGCAGAAGGCGACCAAGGCGGACAAATATATAAAAAGCAACCTGAAACTCACAGGGCAGAACGACACCTATCTGCGTACCACCACGAGCAAGACCGAGATAAAGAACGACTAAGGGGAGGTACATAAATGGCTGTTAATATTTCTTATAAATGCCCAAACTGCGGTGCGGAACTTTTTTGGAGTGCCGATAAGAACTGCTGGGCTTGTGAATACTGCGACGGACAGTTCACGCTGAAAGAGCTTGAAGAGGCTGGCGGCGACGCTAAAAAGGCTGAAGAGCTGAACAAGGATAATGTTGAAAAGCATGAAGAGGTCGATAAGGACGAATACAGTATGTCAAATGACGGAACTGTAGGAAATGACCTTGTAAAATATACCTGCTCACACTGCGGAGCGGAGATAATCACAGACCGTTCAACAGCGGCTACCGTGTGCGTCTATTGCGGAAATGCAGTAATAATGGGAGAGCAGATAATCGACAACTTTTCCCCAGACTATGTTATACCATTCAAAGTGCCGAAAAATCAGGTCATGGACGCTTTCAAAAAGTTCAGCCAAAAACCTCTTACACCAAAGGACTTTGACTGCGATAAGATAGTTGACAAAATGCAGGGCGTTTATATCCCGTTTTGGCTTTACTCAGGAAACTGCCACGGAACGATGACCGCAGAGGGTATAAACACAAGAACATGGACTTCGGGAGATTACAGATACACAGAGAAAAAATATTATTCCGTATACCGTGACGGTAATCTGGATTTCAAAGCTGTGCCTGTTGACGCATCTTCAAAAACTGAAGATGATGCAATGGATTCTATCGAGCCTTTTGACTACTCGGAGCTGACAGAGTTCAATCCGGGATATCTTTCAGGCTATCTCGCTGAAAGATATGACGAGGATAAAGACAAGTGCCTGCCGAGAGCAAAGGAACGTATCGAGAACACCACTCGTGACGAACTGAAAAAAACTTGCGTTTATGACAGTGTCAACGTCCAGTCTTTTGAAAAGAAAACTGATATCAAGGACGTTAAATATGCAATGCTGCCAACGTGGCTATTGTATACCACTTATATGGATAAGCCTTATTTCTTTGCCATGAACGGTCAAACCGGTAAGTTTATCGGAAACCTGCCTATAAGCAAGGGAAGGCTTGCAGCTTATTCTCTCCTTGGCGGAGTGGGCGGCTATATTATCGGAGTTATTCTTCAGATAATGGGAATATTCTAACAGGGAGGTATCAGCTAAATGCCTGAAATATCCGTGGCACTTATTATAAAGATAGTCGTTATTGCAGCTGCCATAGGCTGTGGCGTAGCGGTGGTGTATTCTGTTAAAAAGGCAGTATCAAATACTGTTGGCCGTCAGCTTAGGCGTGCAGGAGATCTGCTCAAGACTATAAATGACGCAACTGAGGAACGTCAGAACAACGCTATGCAGTTCACTTATGTTGACCCGAATGTGGTGAACAACATAAAGAAAGATTTTCCTGACTATGACGAGAAGATAGCAAAGAGTATCGTAGAAAACACGGTGATGAAATATTTTCTCGTTATAAACGGAGAGGCAAACGAGGACGACCTTGAATACTGTACGGCGGCTTTCAAGCAGAGAGTAGCCACAATGGCGAAAGACAACTCGTCAACTGCTTTGCCTAAGCACTATGACGATATACATATCCACAAGTCGCAGGTCGCATCTTATCATAAGGATAATGACGCTGCAACGGCAACGTTTCAGGTATCACTGGAATACAAGCTCAACAATATAAAAGCTCAGCATATTTATGAGGCGGATTATTCATACTACCTCTCAATGGGAAATGAGGGAGAGAACGCAAGCCTTATATGCCAGTTCTGCGGTGCACCTGTAGATACAACAGGAGATGTGTGTCCTTACTGCGGTTCAGAGATACACAGCTCAGTGGAGCGTACATGGAAAGTCAGCAGGATAGCTATGCTGAGATAGGATACAACATATCAACAACGCCCGTGGGGCGAAAAATAATACAGACAACGAAAGGAATTTAACTATGGGACTTATCAGAATGTTTACATCAGCAGTCGGCTCAACATTTGCCGATCAGGTAGTGGAGTACTTCAGATGTGAAGATATGTCAACTAAGATACTCTGTCAGCCTGGTACTCTTGTAAAGAGGGGCAAGGCTGTAAATAACGGTACAGAGGGCGTTATCTCAAACGGATCACGCTTTGACGTTGCAGTTAATCAGGCTGCTTTGCTTATTGAGAACGGCAGAGTTCATGACTTTGTTATCGGTACTCAGGAAACAGCAGGTCAGTATAAGTATGATTCAACTGTATCTCCGTCACTTCTTGGCGGCGGCTGGGGCGATCTTGGTGCTTCTATCAAGGAGATAGGCAGAAGATTTACAGCAGGTGGTCAGGCTATGAACACCATGCGTCTTATCTACATAAACCTCAGACCTCTGCCGGGAAACAAGATCGGTTTCGGCAAGATACCTTTCAGAGATGGCGAGATGAACCTCACTCTTAACGCACAGGGTCATGGTCAGTATGAACTTCAGATCGTAAACCCTATGAACTTCTATGAGAACGTTGTTCAGAACGTAAATAAGGTACTTACTGTTGACAGCCCTGACGGCGTGGCAGTTCTCAGCCAGCTGAAGGCAGACATGACACCTAAGTTCCAGAAAGCTCTTACAAGGATATCCGCTCAGAAAATACCATACGATCAGCTTGGTCTTTATCCTGATGAGCTTGCTGAAGCAATGAATGCAGAGCTTGAAGAAAAGTGGGCTACAAAGGGTGTTAAGATAACAAGCCTTGCTATTGAGCTGAACGTGGACGAAGAGTCAAAGCAGAGAATCGCAAAATTCCAGGAGGCAAAAACTGTTGGAAGTGATCCTTCAATGCTCTATGCTATGGACAGAATGTCTATCAACAAGGCAAGAGAGGCAGCGGCAAGCAACGCAAACGGTGTTATGGCAGGCTTTATGGGCATGGGCATGGCAGGCGGCATGATGGGTCAGCCAATGGACGCAACTATGTATCAGCAGCAGATGCAGCAGAACATGATGAATCAGCAGGCTGCACAGGCAGCACCAGCAGCTGCACCGACACAGGCAGCACCAGCAGCTGCACCAACACAGGCTGCACCTGAGAACGGCTGGACTTGTGCTTGCGGAACAACAAACACAGGAAAATTCTGTGCTAACTGCGGACAGCCTAAGCCTGAGCCAAAGCCGGCAGCAGACAGCTGGAAGTGTTCATGCGGCACAGAGAACACAGGAAAGTTCTGTGCAAACTGCGGTTCACCAAAGCCTGAGAAGCCAGTAGGCTGGACTTGCTCATGCGGAGCAGTAAACAAGGGCAAATTCTGTGCTGAGTGCGGAAAGCCAAAGCCGGCAGCAGAGCCACTTTACAAGTGTGACAAATGCGGTTGGGAGCCGGCAGACCCTAAGAATCCACCTAAGTTCTGCCCTGAGTGCGGAGATCCATTTAACGATAACGACATTCAGAAATAATCCTTTCTATAAATGTTTTGGGCTGCTCTGTGAAAACAGGGCAGCTTTTTTGTGGGGCGATGTTCGGAAATGTGTCGGTTTATATAGTTTGTTTACATATGAAATATTGAAATAATATAAGATATATGATATAATATATAACGTATAATATTTTTATCGGCTTTATCGCTGAAAAATGAAAATTTATTCTCGAAAGGATATGATCTAATGCTGTCTGATATCGAAATCGCTAAGCAGGCCAAAATGCTCAAAATCGGAGAGGTAGCTGCTAAACTGGGAATCTCTGAGGAGGATTATGAGCCTTACGGTCACTACAAGGCTAAGCTTTCTGAATCACTTTACGCTAAAACTAAAAACAACCCTGACGGTAAACTCATTCTCGTTACCGCTATCAACCCTACTCCGGCAGGCGAGGGCAAGACTACTATTTCTGTTGGTCTGGCTGAGTCTATGAACAAGATAGGCAAGAAAACTATGATCGCACTGAGAGAGCCTTCTCTTGGCCCTGTTTTCGGTATCAAGGGCGGTGCTGCCGGCGGCGGATATGCACAGGTCGTTCCTATGGAGGACATAAATCTCCACTTCACTGGGGATATGCACGCTATCACTGCGGCTAACAACCTGCTTTGTGCTCTTATCGACAACCATATGCAGCAGGGAAATGAACTGCACATAGATCAGAGAAGGATTCTCTTTAAACGCTGCCTTGACATGAACGACAGAGCTCTCAGAGATATCGTTATCGGTCTTGGCTCAAAGGTGAACGGTATTCCTAGAGAGGATTCTTTCCAGATAACGGTGGCATCTGAGATAATGGCTATTCTTTGCCTTGCATCTGATCTCGCTGACCTCAAGGCTAGGATTGAAAAGATACTTGTGGCTTACACCACTGACGGCAAGCCTGTTTACGCTAAAGACATAGGCGGCTGCGGTGCTATGACGGCTTTGCTCAAGGACGCTCTGAAACCTAACCTTGTTCAGACGCTTGAAAATAATCCTGCTCTTATCCACGGTGGCCCATTCGCTAACATTGCTCACGGCTGCAACTCTGTTAGAGCGACAAAACTTGCTTTGAAACTTGCTGACTACACTATCACTGAGGCCGGTTTCGGCTCTGACCTTGGTGCGGAGAAGTTCTTTGACATAAAGTGCAGATTTGCCGGGCTGAAACCTGACTGCGTTGTTCTGGTGGCTACTGCAAGGGCACTGAAATACAACGGCGGAGTTCCGAAAACTGAGCTTACTAACGAAAATGTTGAGGCTCTTGAAAAGGGTATCGTGAACCTGAAAACTCACATTGAAAATATGCACAATTTCGGCGTGCCTGTAGTTGTGGCTATCAACAGATTCCATACTGACACAGACGCTGAGCTGGCTGTTATAGAGAGAGTTTGCGGCGAACTGGGCGTTGAGTTCTCACTGGCTGAGATATTTGCTAAAGGCTCTGAGGGCGGTATCGACCTTGCGGAGAAGGTTTGCAAGACTATTGAAACAAAGCCTTCTGAGTTCAAGCCGCTTTATGATGAAAAGCTGCCTATCAAGGATAAGCTTGATATACTTGCGAAAGAGATATACCGTGCAAACGGCGTGATCTATACAAAACAGGCTGAAAAGGCAATAAAGGAAATCACTGAGCTGGGATTCGGGGATATCCCTGTTTGCGTGGCAAAGACACAGTATTCACTGTCTGATGACCCGACAAAGCTTGGCAAGCCTGAGAATTATGAGATAACAGTAAGAGATGTAAGACTTTCAGCAGGTGCCGGATTTGTGGTAGCGTATATGGGCGACATTATGACAATGCCTGGTCTGCCGAAAAAGCCTGCGGCTTATAATATTGATTGTGATAATGAGGGCAATATTTACGGATTGTTCTAAGTCGTTTAAGTGAGGAGCAGGGGGTTAAATGAGGAATGAGGAATTGGCATAGCTGAACCGAGCCGATCACTCAGAACCGAGCGTAGCGATTTTGCGGCGGAGCAAACTATCCTGAAACATTGTAGGGGCGAACAGCGTTCGCCCGTGTGTGCAGAGTGGCGTGATATTCAGAAATGCGACAGCCCGTTCGGAGGGGTAATGCCGTGATCGTCATATTCTTGATGTCGAATTATTCTGGCGACATTGTTGTGATATTCTCCGTTAATTCAACGGACGAGAAATAACGGGACGCCGAGGGCGTCGTCCCCTACAGATGTGATAGGATAGTTTTCATGATTATTCTAACCATGTTGTTACCGTTGGCTTGTTACTTCGGCGGGCAAACAAATGTGTTTTGATAGCAAGTGAAAATATACGAACCGAGGTGAGCGGCAGTGACAGATACAGCGGTGAAAAATGAAAATGTTTCTCAGAGTGCGAAAATGCCTGAGAATGGAAAGAAAAAACATCTCTCTTGGCAGGTCATGGCTTGCGTTTGCCTTGTGGTCATAAGCGTGGTGCTCAACGTGGTCGCTTGGAAAAGCACGGCTTTTTGCGACTGGTATATGGCTCACATTTTCCCTCTGTGGGAAAATACATACGGCAGGCTCACTTCGCTGCTGCCTTTCTCTTTCGGAGAGCTGCTTATTGCGGTGGCGGTGTTCGGTATACCCCTTTCTCTTGTGGCGATGCTGGTGCTTGTTATCGTCAGAAAAGGCAAGAGGAAGAAAACTGCTAAGGTTTTTGGGCTTGTTTATATGTGGATAGTCACTTTTGTGGTGACGGTGCAGACTTTTAACTGCTTTGTACTTTACCACTGCTCAAGCTTTGCGGAGCTTAACGGCATACCTACTGAACAGCACACTAAGGCGGAGCTTGAGGCTTTGGGCGATAAGCTTGTGACGGAGATAAATGTGCTTAGCAAAGAGGTGCAGCGTGACGGTGAGGGCAAATTTGTGCTGACCGCTGACCTTGACAAGACGGCTCAGGAGGCTATGCGTGGGCTGGGAAGTGAGTTTAAGAACCTTGGTGGGTTCTATGTTACTCCGAAGACTATAAAATGCTCGTTCTTTATGAGTCAGATGGACCTTATGGGCATCTATTTCCCATTCTCTATGGAGGCGAACTACAATCAGGACATGTACAAGGCGAAACTTCCTGACACTGTTTGCCATGAGCTTGCTCACACAAAGGGCTATATTCAGGAGGACGAGGCGAATTTTATCGCTTTTATGGCGTGCGACAGGTCGGATAATGTGGATTATCGCTATTCGGGATATCTTGCGGCTTTAACTCAGGTGAGAAACAAGATATTTGACTATGCCTCTGATGACAAAAAGATAGAATTTGACAACGCTATTTGCGATGAGGTGTGGACTGATATCGCTGCTAACTGGGACTACTGGAGGAGCGTTGACGAGGCTCAGGACACTGTTTTCGACAGCGAGGCGGTGGGGGAGATATCGGACAAGGCTATGGAAAAATCACTGAAACTCAACGGCGTTGAGGACGGTAAGCAGTCTTACGGCAGAATGGTAGACCTTATGCTCAACTACTTCAAGGACAAGGGTGAGCTATGATGAAAATACTTGTCTTTGTGCTGCTTTTGGGGATAATGTTCAGCTCATGCGGAAACAAGACGGATAGTGAAAGGCAGAACGACACGGCTTTTACTACCACAGCGGAGAGCGTTGCGGCGGACAGTGTGGAAGTGGCTGAAAGCTCGCAGGTAGGCGATGAGAGCAGCTTTGAGGTCAGTGACAGCTCGGAGGACGATATGAAGTGGCGGCTTTTTGAGGATACTTACAAGGAAACTGACAGCAGCAGGGCTGCGGAAAATTATGCACACAACAAAGATATCAAGATAGAGGGCTTTGTGAGATACGGGCAGGAAAATCCACCTGTGTGCGATATGATACTTGGCAAGAAGAGGTTCGCAGGGGTAGGCTGTGAGGTCATTGCGGCTTATAACTACCTGACCTATGAGGGCTTTGAGCCTGACATGGCAAAGCTTGCTTATGATTTTGAGAAAAATGCTCTTATTGCGGCGGACGGCTCGCTGGGGTCTAATCCTAGGAAAATAAGCGGTCTTTTTAAGGCAATGGGAGTGGGGTACAAGAGATTTTATAAGGCTGAGGAGGCTCAGGCGGCTGTTGACGAGGGCAAGCCTGTGATAGTTTCTTTCCATATCGGGTTGAATATTTTCAGCGGTATCCACACGGTTTTCGCTGTTAAAGAGGAGGGCAGGCTGTATGTTTACAACTGCTACAATTCGGCGGAGGACAGGACTGAGGTGGAGAGCATTTATCAGCTTATGAATAAAAACAGCCTTTTTATTGTAGGCTACACGGAAGATGACGGTCAAATGAGGTGATAGGTTGACAAAGGTATATAAAACATCATCTGCGGCGGAAACTATCGCTTTGGGTGAGGAGATAGGAAGGCGGCTGAGAGGCGGCGATCTTATCGCTTACAGCGGCGGTCTTGGTGCAGGAAAGACCACTATTACTAGGGGAATTTCTATTGGCATGGGGCTTGGCGACGAGGTGACTTCGCCTACGTTCGCACTGGTGAACGAATACCGTGGGGACAGGCTCAGCCTTATACACTTTGATATGTACCGCATAAATTCTGCGGACGATCTGGAGACCACGGGATTTTTCGACTACATGGACGAGGACACTGTGCTTGCGGTGGAATGGTCGGAGAACATTGCGGAGGAGCTGCCTGAGGACGCTATAAGGATAGACATACAGCGGATTGACGAGGACAGCAGAGAGATCAGGATAACTGCACCTGAGGGAGATGAAAGATTTGAAGATATTAGCTATTGACACCAGCGGAAAGGTCGCATCGGTGGCAGTGACGGACGGGGAAAAGCTTTTGTGGGAAAAGTCTGTTTACACAAAGCTCACTCACTCCCAGGTCATTTTGCCAATGGTAAAGGAGGCTCTTGAAGAAACGGGGCTTACTTACGCTGACCTTGACTGTGCTGCTATCGCAAAGGGTCCGGGGTCTTACACGGGGCTTAGGATAGGCGTTGCGGCGGTAAAGGGAATGTGTTTCGGCTGTGAGAGCCTGAAAAGTGCAGGAATTTCCACGCTGCTTTCGCTGGCTTACAACTGCATAGGCTTTGAGGGCAGGATAATTTCTGTTATGAGGGCAAGGCCTAAGATAGTTTACGCAGGCGAGTTTGAGTGCAAAAACGGCGTTATCACGAGGATATCCGCTGACAGAGTTTGCTCTGAGGAGGAAGTCTTTTCGGGTGAGTTTACTGAAAAGACAATGCTTGTGGGGGACTGTGCGGCAGAGATAAAGTCGAAATATTTCGCTGATGACGAAAATGTTGCGTTGGCGGCTTATGTGAACAGGCTGCAAAGAGCGTCGTCTTTATGTTTGGCGGTAGAGGCTGAGCCTGAGGTAATGGTTTCGGCGGACAAGCTTGAGGTATCATATTTACAGGCGACGAAGGCGGAGAAAGACAAGGCACATAGGGATAAATAACAGGGTAACAAGGTGAGCGGGACGCTGCTCATCTACATTATTGTATAAATGCGTTGTTGCCACTACAATAAATTGCGAAAAATGCAGAAAAATCAGCAGGAGGAAAAGAAAATGAAAATTGCTATCGGCTGTGACCACGCAGGTCCTGAACTGAAGGCGGAGATACTGGCACATCTTGACGAAAAGGGTATTGAATACACTGATTTCGGCATACAGGCAGGAGAAAAGGTAGATTATCCTGACAAGGCGAGGGAAGTTTGCGAAAAGGTAGCCGCAGGGGAGTATGAAATGGGAATACTCATATGCGGAACGGGCATTGGAATGTCAATGAGTGCCAACAAGATAAAGGGCATAAGGGCGGCTTGCTGCTCGGATTATTTTTCTGCGAAATACACGAGGGCTCACAATGATGCAAACGTGCTTTGTATTGGTGCGAGGGTACTTGGTGCGGGGCTTGCCATTGAGCTTGTGGACGTTTTCCTTGAAACTAAGTTCGAGGGTGGCAGGCATCAGAGGCGTATCGACAAGATATCTGAGCTGGAGAAGTAGTGAGGAGTGAGAAATGAGGAATTATGGTATCGCCTGCGGCGATTGACTTTTCTCTTTTCTTTACGTTATAAGGGCAGGGCGACTGGGTCGCTCTGCTTTTTTTATGGGCACAAAAAACAGCTGACAAGCTTTTAGCCTGTCAGCTGTTGATATTAGAGGTCTGTATTTAAGGTAAAAACCGTAATGGCAAGGTTTTTATTAGATAGCGTCAAATGCCTCGCTGAGGTCATAGATGATATCGTCAATGTGCTCTGTACCGATAGAAAGTCTGATAGTATTTGGTTTGATGCCCTGATCTGCAAGCTCTTCCTCGTTAAGCTCTGCGTGTGTTGTTGACGCTGGGTGGATAACAAGTGACTTAACGTCTGCTACGTTTGCAAGGAGTGAGAAGAGTTTCAGGTGGTCGATAAAGTCCTGAGCTGTTTTTGCATCGCCCTTTATCTCAAATGTGAAGATAGAACCGCCGCCGTTAGGGAAATACTTCTTATAAAGTGCCTGCTGGCTTGGGTCGTCGGATACTGATGGGTGATGTACCTTTTCTACCTTTGGGTGCTTGTTAAGGAAGTCAACTACCTTCAGTGCGTTCTCAACGTGACGTTCAACTCTCAGGGACAATGTTTCAAGACCCTGAAGGAAGATGAATGCGTGGATAGGTGAAAGTGTTGCACCTGTATCACGGAGAAGGATAGCACGGATCCTAGTTACAAATGCTGCTCCCGGTGCTGCGTCTGCAAAGCTTACGCCGTGGTAGCTTGGGTTTGGTTCTGTGAGCTGTGGGAACTTGCCTGACTTCTTCCAGTCAAACTTGCCGCTTTCAACGATAACGCCGCCGATAGTTGTTCCGTGGCCGCCGATGAACTTTGTTGCAGAATGGATAACGACATCTGCACCGTACTCGATAGGTCTTACGAGATATGGAGTAGCGAATGTGCTGTCAACGAGAAGTGGGATATTATGTGCATGAGCGATATTTGCGATAGCCTCAATATCAACTACATCTGAGTTAGGGTTGCCGAGAGTTTCGATATAGAGAGCCTTTGTATTCTCCTTGATAGCCTTTTCAAAGTTTGCAGGGTCAAGTGGATCAACGAATGTTGTTGTGATGCCGTAATCAACGAGGGTATGTGCAAGGAGGTTATAAGTACCGCCGTAGATGTTTTTAGCAGCTACGATATGGTCGCCTGCGAGGGCAATGTTCTCGATAGCATAAGTTACGGCTGCTGCACCTGATGCAACTGCCAGAGCAGCTGTACCGCCCTCAAGAGCTGCGATACGCTTTTCAAAAACGTCCTCGGTAGGGTTTGTAAGTCTGCCGTAGATGTTACCTGCGTCCTTGAGAGCGAATCTGTCAGCTGCGTGCTGTGAATTATGGAAAACATATGATGATGTCTGATAGATAGGAACGGCTCTAGCGTCTGTTACTGCGTCTGCTGTTTCCTGACCAACGTGGAGCTGGAGTGTTTCAAATTTAAGTTTTCTTTCGTTTATTGTGCTCATTTTAAATTACCTCTTTCATTAAATTAATTTTTTTTAAATCCGATAAAAATTTTTGATACTGAACTTTCTGCTGAACTAACAGCAACACATACAGCACATACACATTCGTGAATCATACGCTGTTTTTAATTTCAGTACATTTACAGTCATTTTCAACGCCTCATTTCAAATTCATATTAATCCTAGCTGTTTAGTATGTTTTAGCGTATTTATACTATACCACACCCATAGAGGAATGTCAATAGGTTTTTAGTGAATTTTCGCATTTTTGTGAAAATTGATATTAATTCTATCAATTTGGTAGGATTTAAGGGCAAAATGCACAAGGGGAAGTGATGAATGAGGAGTGGGGAATGAGAAATGAGAAATTGGCAAAGCTGAACAGAGTTGTGCTCAAGTACGAAGTAAAAGACAGCACCGAGCGTAGCGATTTTGCGGCAGTAGGAAGTTGCCCGAATAAACTGTAGGGGCGACCTGAGGTCGCCCGTGCTCAGGATTTATTGTAAATTCTAAAATGTAGGGGACGACGCCCTCGGCGTCCCGTTCGGAGGGGTATTGACGTGGTTGTTGTATCTTTGATGTTGGAATTTTTTTCGGTTGCCGAATGGAGGGACAACGCTGTAATTGTCACACCCATGATGCCGAATTATTCGGGGTACATCATTGTGATATTCTCCGTTAATTCAACGGGCGAGAAATATCGGGACGCCGAGGGCGTCGTCCCCTACAGATGCGGTGGGCAAGATTTTTTTGGTTGCTGAAGTGGGTTTCTTTCTTCGACGGGCGAACGGTGTTCGCCCCTACAGATTTGTTGTTTAGTGGGCAACAACGCACAAACGGTAGATTTGTGGATAAACCACGAAAAATATCGTGGTTTCGCTGTTCGTTATTGATTTTGTATAAAATATCGTCTACCGATATAATATAATTGTATACCAAAATAAACATTTTAGGTTGACAATCGGGTGCGTATGTGATACAATATTAATTGTCAAAATAAAATGTAAAGGACAGATTTATCAATGAACAACAATGCTAAAAACACAACTAAACAAATAGTCGGTATCGGTCTGATGACGGCTATAATCGCTGTACTTTCGCAGATAACTATTCCGCTGCCTACTCACGTTCCTGTTACGCTCCAAACTTTCGCTGTGGCTCTGGCAGGATATTTTCTTGGCTGGAAGGGCGGTGCGGTCTCTGCACTGGTATACGGTCTGCTTGGTGCTATAGGCGTGCCTGTATTCGCTGGCTGGTCAGGCGGTTTCTCTGTTATTGTGGGTTACACCGGCGGATTTATATATGGATTTATCGTTATGGCTCTTCTTTGCGGTCTGGGTGCTAAGTTCTGCTCAAACAAGGTAACCGGTAAGATCATCGCTATCGTTTTAGGTATTGCAGGTCTTGCTTGCGACCACCTGCTCGGTGCTATCCAGTACGCTATCGTTGCTAATATTTCTATCGGCAAGTCTATTCTTCTTGTATCAGTTCCTTATCTTGTAAAGGACGTTATCTCTGTTGTTGCTGCTTACCTTATAAGCATCGAGCTTGTAAGCAGACTTGCAAAGACCGGCTGCTATGCTTACAAGAGAGCCTAAGCTTAGGTTTCATCACCTGCTTTGTTTGCCGCTTTTTCAGGGAAAAGGCTACAGCGACGGTTTCTCGGTGAATATGCAGTCTGTGAAAGACAGGCTCGAGGCTGAGGACACGGCGGTGCAGCTTATATGCGGCGGAGATATGATATGCGAACATTGCCCTAACAGGACGGAGGACGGCTGCTTGCTTGACGGCTGCGGCGGAACGGTGGCTCAGAAGGACAGCGAGGTTTGCAGACTGGCGGAGATAGATCGTCAGTCAGTGGAGAATTACCGCAATGCACTTTTGCGGCTGAGAAACAAAATGGATAAAAAGGCATTTGATATACTGTGCTCGGAATGTCGCTGGGCAAAGCTTGGGTTATGCAGCTTTGAAAAGTGGCGTGAGGGCGTTGATGAATTGCTTTCTTCGTGACAGGTCACGTCTGTCATTTTTTACACAAAAGCACAGCTCCTGAGGAGAACACTCAGGAGCTGTACGCTTTTTTATTTGTTTTCATATGCAAGCTGAAATTTCTCGTAGATATCGGGGAATTTTTTTTTCAGTCTGACCGGTTTAAGGTCCGCTGTGGTAAAGCAGTGGGAGGTATGGGCAAGGCAGGCTGTTTTTTGTGTGGTGAGGTCAAAGACTTCGTAGTCTAGCTCGTAGGCACAGCCGTTGAAGGCTGTTAGCTTGCAGCGTACCTCGAACTCGTCGCCGAAACGTACTGGATACTTGTAGTGTGTTTCAACTGAGAGCACTGGGGAAACTATCCCTCTTGCCTCTATCTCGTGGAATGGGCAGCCAAGCTGCTCCATAAGGTCAACTCGTGCCTCTTCAAGCCAGCGGACGTAGTTGGAATGGTGGATAATATCCATGCGGTCTGTTTCATAATAAAAGGCTTTTCTTTTGTATGGGGTAAGTGTCATTTTATGTCCTTCTTTCTGTGGGTTTGACGTTGACGTTATATATGGGTGTGATAAAAATAGCGGGCGACCAATGGCCGCCCCTAATTGCTGCTGAGTTATTCAAGCCAGATGAAGTTGTTGTCGGAGTTCACAAAGTCCATATTATAAAGAAAAATGACCTTTGTTATGCCGTTGCCTTTTACATACTCGCTGACTGTTTTATCCATGATGTGGTAATAACGCATATCTATCATTGTGATGTGCTTATACTTGTCGGCAAAGAACGGCATGACGGTGTTTGCATAGCTATCTTTTATAATAAGGACGTGTTCGTCGCTTTCGCCGTTTGTTTCTATTTCTGTGAGGGCAAAATTTCCGCCCATGAATGTGGAGTATTTATCCTTTTTGGTCTTGAATGAATCGTCAAAAAGGGTGTTTGTCTGCTTGTTTTCCTCGACGTAATCTACCGTTACGTTATTGTCAGGGTTTGTGTAGAAGTGCATCTCATCAGCGGCGGAAAAGTCAGAAGGGGCTTTGGAATAGAGCGTGCCATGGAAGTCCTTGACTGTTTCGACATTGTAGGAGACCTGTGGGATATCTTCGTTCATGGCGGTCATAAGTGCGTCAAAGCCTATTTTTGCACCCTCGGCTGTCCAGTGGTGGTCGGTCTTATAAAAGACCTGTGTGGAGGCTGAGGCGTCTTTAAGCTGCTCATATGGGAAACAGAGATTTATCCTGCTGCTGAGGATAGAGCTTATATACTTTTCGCTTTCAAGCTGATCGTCGGTCTGTGTGACTGCCGGCAGCTTGTCTGACATGACGGAAACGGCGTTCGGCACGAGAAGAAAGCTTACGTCAACGGAGTCATCAAGGCTGTCGGCAAAATCGTTCAGGCAGCTGATGTTTTTTTCAATAAGGGGTCTGTTTTCCTGATAGTCCTGAAGATAATAGCCGTCTTTGCCGAAATAGACACCGTTTTGATAGCTTTTGAGAAGTGTGCGGTCGGTGGCGGTTTTAAGGCTCACAAGCTGGTCTTTTAGGAATATCTGATCGGACATATAGCTTTCGATATCGGAAGTGAACTCCCCGCTTTTCAGCTTTTTCCAGGAAAACTCAGGGGCTTGTTGTAGGTAGCGGTTCTCATTTTCGGAGAACTCACGGTCCTCGGAAATAAAGCTTGCCACTGCAAAGCCGAATATGAACAGCAGAAAGCACACTATCATGACATAGTTTTTTAGTTGTTTTTTCATATCTGCCGTCCTCCTTTAAAATCTGAAATACAGGAAAGGATTGAATGAATTGCCTGCGAGATAAGCGGTGGAAACTGCGAGAAGTGCCAATGTACAGAGCGGTTTGAGTATACAGCCGCATATTTCAGGGCACTTGATTTGAAGTTTCAGGCAAAGCTTTTTCGGGAGCTGCGTTGAGGCGATGACCAGTATCACCAATGTGACTGCATACTGAGCGAGCCAGAAAACAGTTTGGTGGTTCATAAGCGGAAGTCCGCCTGCACCGAACATATTCTTGAAGTTCTGTGTAAGCTTGCCGAAGTCCTCATAGGAGAAGATGCCCCAGCCTATGACTATAAAGAGAAGTGCGTAGATATGCTGGAAAAATGCAGGTATCTTTTTGAGGGCTTTGCCAAGGAAAAGCTTTTCGCAGAGGAGTATCACGCCGAAATACACGCCCCAGAGCATGAAGTTCCAGTTTGCACCGTGCCAAAAGCCTGTGAGAAACCATACTATCATGATGTTAAGGCACTGTCTTGCTTTGCCCTTGCGGTTGCCGCCAAGAGGGATATAGACGTAATCTCTGAACCAGCTTGAAAGGGACATATGCCAGCGTCTCCAGAAATCTGTGATAGAGGTGGAGATATAAGGATAGTTGAAGTTTTCAAGGAAGTCAAAGCCGAACATTTTGCCAAGACCTATCGCCATATCGGAATAGCCTGAGAAGTCAAAGTATATTTGGAATGTATAGGCTATTATGCCAAGCCAGCTTGCGGCGACGCTGAGTTCGGACTGTGATGATCTTGAAACAGTGTCGAAAAGCTCGCCGATACTGTTGGCGAGAATGACCTTTTTGCCAAGACCTATGGAAAATCTCCACACGCCCTGTGCAAAATGCTCTATGCTCTCGTTACGCTTTTTGAGCTGTTCCGCAACGTCGATGTATCTTACGATAGGACCTGCGATAAGCTGTGGGAAAAGTGCCACATAGGTGGCAAGGTCAAGGAAGTTTTTCTGACTTCTTACTTCGCCTTTATAAACGTCGATAACGTAGGAAAGGGTCTGAAAGCTGTAGAATGAGATACCGATAGGTAGGGCAAGTCCCAGCGTTTTTATCTGCGTGCCGAAAATGCTGTTAGCTGCACCGATAAAAAAGTCGGTATACTTGAAAAACAGAAGAAGTCCTATATTCCACACCACCGCTGCTATCATTGCAATGAGGGGAGTGTATTTTTTTGCGTTTTTACGCTGTTTGTCTGCCAATAGTCCTGTTACATACGCCACTATTGTGGAGGCTATCATGAGCACTATATAAACAGGTTCGCCCCATGCGTAAAACACAAGGCTGAAAATAAACAGCACCAGATTGCGTGTTATGCGTGGGACGATATAATACGTTATCAGTACAATAGGCAGGAAAGCGAACAAAAATGTTGTACTTGAAAAAAGCATATACTTATTACTCCTAGCCTATTATCTCTTTTGCTTTATCGTTGTCGTTTGAAAGACAGAGGTAAACATAATTGCCCTTTGTTACAAGAACAGGGTCTTTAAGCTTTGTCATTTCCTCAGGGACATAGTTTTCAAAAACCTTTTTCTGGCTGTCAACTCTTGCGGTAAGGGTATCGGCGATAGTTTTGGCACTGTCGGCGTCCTTTGCCTCAAAGCAGTCTATCTCTTCGGCTGTTCCGCCTGAGGAGCTTACATAGACTTTGCCCTTTGTATAGCTGTCAGCTGAGATGCCGATTATCTTTTCTATCTTTGCCTCGTCAAGTTCTGCAAGTTCGTCCTTGAACTCTATGCCGTCCTTGAGCTTGTCTGCAACTGCGGCAACGTCAACGCTTTCATTTGTCTGTGCGGCAGCTGCTGAATTTTCAGAGCTTGCGGTGCTGTTGTTATCTGAGCCGCAGCCTGCCAATGCTGCTGTGCCAATGCACATAACTGCCATGAGAGTACAAATTATCTTTTTTGTTTTCATAATTTTCTTTCCTTTCTTATGTGTTGTCGATTATATATTCAAGCCATTTATCGCAATATTCGCCCATAAGGTGTATTCCGTCGGAGGACGCCTCTTCAGGGAGCGTTCCGTCTGCACCTGCCACGGCGGAGGTACAGTCAAGATAGTTTATTCCGGTCTGCTGTGCCACCTCGGAGATTGCCTGATTGAATGTGGCAACGTTGGTATTGTTTATAGCGTCGCCCTGCAAACTTCTTGACGCTGTTACAGGGAGGATAGATTCTGCATATATAACGGCGTCAGGCTGTATTTCCTGTATTTTTGTGATAAGCTGGGTATAACAATCCTTGAAGGTATCTATATAAGGCCAGCCAAGCTCGTTTGTGCCGAGATTTATATATATCCTGCCATACTGTCTTTCGCCCAATGCGTCGATAACAGTTCCTGCATTGCCGTTTGAAAGGGTGATGTTTGCGTCGGTCATAACGGTATCGATATGCATACCCACTGCACACAGGAAAGTCGCCTTTGGCTTATCGCAGTTGTTTTGCAGACCCACGGTTCTGGAGTCGCCTATGAAAACTGCGTCGGAAAGGTCGTCTGCGGTAACGTGGTCGGCAACGCTTTCATCTGAAACGCTTTCGGTCAGAGAAGAGCTGTCGGATTTATTTTCTGAACTGTCGCTCACTGCGACAGAGCTTGAAGAGGCTGTCATTTTCTTTACCTCTACAGGCTGATTTTTAGTGCTGCCTGCATGAAAGCCCCATATCACTGCGAATACCAAACAGGCAAGGCAGCTCAATGACACTATGCTTTGCTGTGCGGCGGCTCTTTTTTTTCTTATATTCCTTATATTATTACCGTTTCGGCTCTCCATTATATTTCCTCTCCTGATCCGTAGGCTTACTGATCCATTTCAAAGACTATCATAACACATTTTACAGTCTTTTTCAAGTGCTTTTTTGTCGAATTAAGGATTTTCTTCACTTTTAACAAACAGGCACAAAAACAGTCGGGGGATTTTGTCCGCCCGACTTATTATTGACACATTATGCTGTTTTATTTGTGTTATTTCCAAAGCTTTTCAGGATAGACGCCTGAATCGATAAGCTTTGAAATTTCAGCCTTTACGGTAGGTTTATCCTCTTTATAGGTAACGCCGAACCACTTGTCGTGAGTTTCGAGAAGTCGGCAGTCCGCCTCGCCTGAACTTATCATAGTATCTATACCGGCTGGGAGGAGAAATTCCGCTGTCAGGCTGTCTTTATTATCCTTCATGAAATCGGTGAACATATCGTTAAGTTTGTCCACAAAGCCGTTTGGACAAGCCCACATATTCATGGAAACGTAGCAGTTCTCATCAAGCTCGGCAGTTTCTTCCTTGCCTGAATAGACCTTGCCGTCATTTTCACGGCGGATATTGTATGTTTCAAAAACGTCGGTGAGCATACCGTCGCTGACTTTGCACACGCCTCTGTTTACTGCACCAAAGTCGCTGAGGGTATTTTTAAGTATAAAGCCTGCCATGCCGAGGTGCAGCTTTTCGCTGTCGGCTTTCTGTGAGCAGAGAAAATCGTGGAGCTTTACAAAAGCCTCTTTGCCGTAAAAGTCATCTGCGTTGATGACGGCGAAAGGCTCGTTTATAACGCCTTTGCAGCAGCAGACTGCATGACCGTGACCCCATGGTTTCACACGGTCTTTTGGAACGGTATATCCCTCAGGGAGGCAGTCAAGCTCCTGATAGACGTAATCGACTTTCACATATTTTGAGATACGGTCGCCTATCATTTTATCAAAAGCCTCACGGATATCCTTTCTTATAATGAAAACGACTTTGTCAAAGCCTGCCTCGACAGCGTCATAGATAGAATAATCCATTATTATCTCACCGTTAGGGCCGAATGGCTCAAGCTGTTTTATTCCGCCTTTAAAGCGGCTGCCAAGACCTGCGGCAAGTATACAGAGGGTACAACTCATATTATTATCTCCTTGTTCCTTGATTTATATATTTTATCAGAATAAGTGCATACGTTTATCTTCAAATCTTATTCCGCACTTTTTCACCCATGCTATAAAAAGCTCGGAGTTATCCTTTTCCCATGGGAAAGTCAGGACTTTTTTGCCTGCCGAATATACTTCGATCCTTTCAAACCATTTTGTGCATTTAACATGGGATATCTCATTGCTTGACCAACAGTTTCCGTCATAGAACAGCTTTTTGCCCATAACTGAGATAGTCGGACTATTATTTTCCTTGATCGTTGTCACAACTATAAGAACGATCACCAAGCCTATAAAGCACCAAAAAACGATATCTCCAACAGACATTGAACCATTTGGGTTTCCGACGTAGCGGCGTGCAAAAAGTCTTATGCCATATATCAATGCGAATGCTGCTATGGCGGCAAATATTTTAGCTGTGCTGCTGCTTTTGCCTATCTCAAAGTTTACGTCAGACATATCAGGCTGACAGTTTTGAAAAGCTGAATTTTCTTTTGCGAGCTTTTCAAGCTTTATATTGCCCGTTTGATAGTTGCTCATAAATTATCCCCCACTACTTTCGAGCTTAATTTTTTTCTATTTTTTAATTTAATATTAACATTATGCCACACTTTGAAGTATTTGTCAAGAGATTTTGACGCTTTTTAAACGATCTTCTGCCTGTTTTACATATACTTGACATGGAGATACCAATATGGTATACTAATATGACAAAAATCAAATGATATCCCGTCTGACGGGTGGAGGTATATAAATGGCTAAAACGGCTTTGATAACAGGAGCAAGCTCAGGCATTGGTAGAGAGATAGCAAGAGATCTTTACGGCAGAGGCTTTCGCATCATACTTTGTGCAAGACGTGAAGAAAGGCTCAGAGAGCTTGCGGCTGAACTTGGCGAGAACACAAGAGTTATAGTCTGCGATGTTTCAGACAGGGAAGAGTGTCTGAGGCTTTATGAGGAAACAAAGAGCGAGAAGATATCGGTGCTTGTGAACTGTGCGGGCTTTGGTGCGGTGGGCAGTTTTGAGGAAGTTCCACTTGACACTGAGCTTAGAATGATAGACACGAACATCACGGCTGTGCATATGCTCACAAAGCTGTTTCTGAAAGACTTTGTTGCGGCTGACAGGGGATATATAATGAATATCGCATCTTCCGCAGGTCTTATGTACGGCGGCCCGATGATGGCGACTTATTATGCATCAAAGGCGTATGTGGTAAGCTTGACAAGTGCGATATGCGAAGAGTTAAAGAGCATGAACAGCAGGGTGCACGTTTGTGCGGTATGTCCAGGACCTGTTGACACGGAGTTCAATGATGTTGCGAACTGCAAATTCGGCGTAAGTTCTATCACGCCTGAATTTTGTGCACAAAAAGCCATTGAGGGAATGTTTAATAAAAAGTGCATAATCATTCCAGAGAAGTCCATTAAAGCACTTTGCACTGGTGCGAAGTTTGTTCCGAGAAGTCTTGTGCTAAAAGTCACGGGAAAAGTTCAGAAGAAAAAACTGGAAGATTGACGGTTTAGTATATTTATATATGTTAAAAATGTTTCACGGTTGTAAATTATTCGTCTATTTTTCCAAAAAAATATAGTGGAATTTGTTATGTCTGCATAAGAAAACGATAACATATTTGGTAAATCGGCCGATTGAAATTTTACGAAAAATAAAGTACAATGTAAGTAAAGTTATTTAAGAAAGGAAGTTTTAGAAATGAAACTTAAAAAGATTATTGCAGGCATGGCTGCAGCTACGATCGCAGCTACAACAATGGCAGTTTCAGTAGCAGCTGCTGACGCAGGCAAGGGTCCTAACAATGACGATTCTATTATCGTATTTGGTCTTTATATGGGCATGACAAAGGACGAGGCTATTGCTAACGGTGTTCTCTCAAGCGACGGCAAGGAGCCTGATGACTGGAGCACGATCCCAGTTAAGGCTACTATCGATGAGATCAAGTTTGATGACAACGTTGTAACTCCAAACGGTGACGTTTTTGTTTACTGGCAGGGTGATGAGTTCAAGCTTGAGCTCGTAAACATTTACAACGATAAGTGCAACGGCGGTAAGGACGCAGTTGGTAAGGTATTCACAACTATGCCTCAGAACACTATCGAAATTAAGTTCACTATAGATGGTCTTGCATCAAATCTTTCTGGCAAGGCTTATATAGGCGGCGGTTTCAGAACAGACGGCAATGACTGGTCATCATCATTCTTCGGAAACAAACTGGATGAGGTTAACCCTAAGGGCACTACATTCGATATGCCAGAAGTTACAGGCAATGGTACATACACAGCTAAGGTAACATTCCCAAATCAGGGCGGTGACACAAGCTCAACAGCTGGCACAACATCATCAACAGCTGGCACAACATCTTCAACAGCTGGTACAACATCATCAACAGCTGCTACATCTTCGACAGCTGCCGGCACAACAAACACAAATAATACTAACAACACAAGCAAGCCTGCATCTTCAACAGCTGCATCAGACAACACAGCTGCTACAGGTGCTACAGCAGGTATCGCTCTCGCAGGTATCGCTCTTGCAGGTGCTGCTATCGTAGTTTCTAAGAGAAAGTAATCTAGACTGAGGACTTGTTTCTTAGAGCAAATAATTAAAATAACTAAAGGGACTTCCGCTGTGAAGTCCCTTTTTGTGTGCGGTATAAAAAATTTAAAAATATCGGCGAATAGTCTAGACAAATGGTAATTAATATAGTATAATGATTGTATACTTTTATTTTGGAGTTATTTTTTATGAGAGTTATTACAGGTTCATGCAGAGGTAAAAAACTTAAAACACTGGATTCTTTGGATACAAGACCTACTACTGATATGGTAAAAGAGGCTGTTTTTTCCATTATCCAGTTCGATGTACCCGCAAGTTCCGTGCTTGATCTTTTTGCAGGCAGCGGTCAAATGGGTATCGAGGCTCTCAGCCGTGGTGCGAAACACTGCGTTTTTGTTGACAGCAACCCTGAGGCGGTGGCTATCGTTAAGGAAAATGTGGAGTCATGCGGTTTTACTAAGGAGTCCCGTGTGCTGGGCATGGACAGTCTGGAATATTTGAAGGTCGCTAAGTCAGGTCTTGATATCGTTTTTATCGACCCGCCTTACAGAAAGGGTATCGTTGAAAAGGCTCTTGAACTGGTGGAAAGCAAGCTCAATGAGGGTGCTATAGTTGTGTGTGAGCATGAAAAAGAACTTGATCTGGGCGAAAAAAGTTACGGCAGACTTGAATTTCATAAGAGATATAAATACGGTAAGACCGCTCTTACGGTCTATAAGATACCAATGAAAGAAGTGGACTAATAATGCGTATCGCTGTTTGCCCAGGAAGTTTTGACCCTGTTACACTGGGCCATTTGGATATAATCGACAGGGCGTCAAAGCTTTTTGACAAGGTGATAGTGCTGGTGTCCTTTAATGCAAATAAATCGAGGGCTGCTTTTACGCCGACTGAGAGAATGGAAATGATAATCGAGGTCACAAAGCACCTTGACAATGTGGTGGTGGACTGTTATAACGGTCTGCTGGCGGATTATCTGCAAAAGACGGGTGCTAATGCTATCGTAAAGGGTCTGAGGGCTGTGTCGGACTTTGAATATGAGTTCCAGATGGCTTTGGCGAATAAAAAGCTTTATAATGACGCCGAAACGGTGTTCCTTACCACAACGGGAGAGAATATGTTCCTGTCATCAAGTGTTGTTAAGGAGATCGCAAGCTTTGGCGGAGATATCACTGGCTTTGTGCCAAAACAGATACAGAGCAAGATCACTGACAGGCTTTATAAGCCTGCCAATAATATAGATCAGTAATGAAAGGGTGTTTAAAATGACTGTAGACGAAATACTTGAACTTATGGACGAGCTGCTTGACAAATCTTCAAGCGTACCGTTTTCTCAGAAAAAAATGATCGATGTTGAGCAGATGCGTGAATACATTGACAGCATAAGACTTAACCTCCCAGGTGAGATAAAGCGTGCAAAGGATATGACAAGAGATAAGAAGAATATCCTTACTGAGGCTAACAAAGAGGCTGAGGAGATAATAAAGAAGGCTAAGGAAGAGGCTAAAAAGCTGGTGGCTCAGGAAGAGATCATCAAGCAGGCTGCTGACTATGCAAAGCAGATAGCTGCGGAGGCTAACAAGCAGGCTGCGGATATCGTTGAGCAGGCTAAGGCTAAGGACAAGGCTATCCGTGAGGCACTGTCAGACAATCTGAACAAGTCGCTCTCTGAGGCTGCTGAAGTTCTTACAAAGAGCCTTAAAGACGTTAATACCACAAGGGACGCTGTTTCCAAGATAGGTGCGGCTGAGAAGTAATATTGAATGATATGGGCAGACAGGCTTTGCGGCTTGTCTGCTTTTTTGTATCTGAAATATGGCTATATGCTCCGGTGGCAAAAACGGAAAATTTGTTATAATATCTATTGACAAAGAGGCATATGTTGCCTATAATAAGTAGTATATAAATAGTATAAAAAGGCGAACATTATCGCCTATATGAAAGGGACGGTATTTTTTAATGGACGATGTCGGGCGACTGTGGATAGGAATAGGTGTTTGTGCGGCGGTAATATTGCTTATGGCTTTTCTTACCTTGTGCGAAAATGCGGCTGTGGAGTTCAATGACTCAAAGCTAAAGAAAATGGCTGAGGAGGACAAAGACCCGAAAGCTATAAAACTTGCGGCTTTGCTGAAAAGAACGGGCAGGGTAGTTGCAACAAACCTTATTGCACGTTCTATTATGATAATCGTAGTTTCGGTGGTGGGAGTCATATTCTTCTACGAGCCGATTTCTGACGGGCTTTATACGCTTTTTAACTATCAGGCACCGTATTATGTTAGCGGCATATGTTCATTTGTTATAATAAGCTGTCTGCTTGCCCTTGTTATATGCACTTTTGGCATAGGCATACCGAAAAAGCTTTGCATTTCAGGCAAGGTGGGCGAGAAGTTCATTTTAAACAACTGCGGCGTATACAAAGTGTTTCTTGCGGTGTTCAGCCCATTGGCGGTTGTGAGCGGAGCGGTTTCGGCAGGAATTTTAAGGCTGTTCGGCGTTAAGTCCACAAACAAGGCAGACTCTGTCACTGAGCAAGAGATACTCATGATGGTGGACGCTGTAAACGAAACGGGCGGCATCGAGGAAAGTCAGGCGGAGATGATAAGCAACATCTTTGAGTTTGACGATATCGAAGTTCGTGAGGTAATGACGCACAGGACTGAAATGGTGGCTATCGAAGAAAATTCCACGCTGGCGGAGGCTGTGCAGCTTGTTATAGGCGAGGGCTTTTCGAGAATACCTGTTTACTGCGACAATGCCGACAACATAAGCGGCGTTATATTCGCAAAAGATCTGCTCAGACTGGTGTTTGAGGAGGATAAAAAGGAACTTCCTGTGAAAGAGTTCATGAGAGAGATAACATTTGTGCCTGAGAGCAACAAGTGCGGAGAGCTTTTCAAGGAGTTCACTGAGGAAAAAACTCAGATAGCTGTTGTGGTGGACGATTACGGCGGAACTGCCGGCATCATCACCATGGAGGACTTGCTTGAAACTATCGTGGGAAGTATTCAGGACGAATATGACAACGAGACAGAGGAGATACAAAAGGTATCCCCTGACTGCTATGACATGGTGGGAACGGCGGCGTTTGACGATGTTATGGAGACTCTTGGCAAGGAATATCACGGCGAGGTGGATTATGACACTATCGGCGGATTTGTTATGGACTTGATCGGTCATGTGCCTGAGGACAATGAGCGTGTGACTGTGCAGTGGGAGAACGTTGAGTTCAAGGTGCTGCTCGTTCATGAAAAGAGAATAGAACGCATTAGGGCTGTGATAAAAAGAGATAATAAAAATGTCACAGACTAAAGGCTTTTGAATATGATATAAGACAGAAAATTTGTGTAAAAATCGAGGACAAAAATTGAAAAAACAGAAGATCGTTGCCGCTTTGACAGCGGCGGTGCTCGTCTGCACGGCAGGGTGCAGTTTGGGCGGAACGGGAGAAAAAAATAAAGACCGTTCAAAAAACACGGTGGTCAACACCAATGTGACATACGTTGAGGGCAATTCGGAAAAGCACACGGAAACGGGGCTTGAAAGCAGAAACGAGAGTTTTGCGGCTTTGGAGATACCTGATACGGCGGAGTATATCGCCGACTTCCTTTCAGATGATGAGAAACGTGTTTTTTCGCAGCTTTACAAGGGGCTGAGCGGATTTGAAAGCTCCGTGGAGCTGACCGAGGGAGTGATAAGCAAGGACGATATCGGTGCGTTTATCTCAATGCTTACTTCGGCGTGTCCTTATATTGATTATATCGGGTCGCAGTATACGATCTGCATTGACGGCGAGGGGTATGTTACTTCGGTGGAGGTGACGTATGACAAGACTGCTGAAGAGGCTCAGGCGGAAAAGGAAAAGCTTGATGAAAAGGTCGGGGAGATACTGGCAGGCATCGAGCAGGGCTGGAACGATTATGACAAGGTGCTGTATTTTCATGACAGCATAATTCTTGGCTGCACCTATGATGACACAGCTGATGAACCTTATTCGGCATACGGATGTCTTGTGGACGGAAGAGCCGTTTGCGAGGGATATGCAAAGGCTATGCAGATACTTTGCACAAAGGCAGGGATAAAGTGTATCCCTGTGGCAGGAAAAGCCTATGACGGGGGAACTGTTCAGCCGCATTTGTGGAACAAGGTCATGATAGACGGGGAATGGACGAACATGGACCTCACTTGGGACGATCCTGTGACGGACGCTGGAGAAGATTATATCCGATATGACTATTTCGGCATCACTGACGCTGAGTGTGCAAAAGACCACACGGCGGACGATAACAAATTTTTGAGCTATCCTGAGGCGTTCTCTTCGGGGGCAAATTACTACAGGAGGAATGGTCTTTACGCTCAGGAGGGCGACGATATATCGCAGATGATGTGCAGCTCGGTAACGGAGGCAATGACTGACGGCAGCGGTCTTGCAAGGCTCAAATGTGCTGACAAGGAGGTCTACAGCAATGCTGAGGACACTTTGTTTGACGAGAACGGCGGCATAATTTTTGATGTGCTAAGGCGTGCTTACAGTCAGGCTGGTGGCGACTGGTCAACTTCAAAGTATGCGGTGATAAAAAATGATGATCTTTACACTGTGACGATAATACTTTATAGAAATGAGTAAATTTCGGAAAAAGAAAAAATCTGCGAAAATGTGTTGAAATTTTCGGCGTATTGTGCTATAATGTATACGATAGTGCGATAAATTATGATATTTTGTATATTTCTCGGAAAGGAATGTTATTTTTAATATGAGCAGTGCTACAAAACAGAAATCATCAGCCGGCAAGAATGTGCTGATATTCTTTATTGTTTTTATTATTTTGGAAATGCTTATCGTGGTAGGCGTGGGACGTGTGTTCAAGAACAAGGACGTTACGCCTAGTATCGCAGGCTACAGCCTGTATATAATGGACGGCGACGGAATGAAGGACAGAGTGCCTGAGGGTGCTTTGGTCATAACTTCAAACATGACTCCTAGCACAGACAAGATAGGCGAGGCTGTTGTTTGCGAGAACGTGCCGAACATCGGAACGAGCGTGTTCTGGCTTTATGACATCACTTCTACTGACGACAACAACGGCGTTGTTTACACCGTTTATCAGGAAAAAGACCCTACAAAGCTTTATAAGATAAGCTCAAAGAACGTTGTGGGCGTTGCGTCTACTTATTATATGACTGCGGGCAAGGTGCTCACATTCATGTCGTCTACATTCGGTATGATAGTATGCGGCGTTGTGCCTGTTTTCCTGCTGGTAGTTATCGAGCTTATCATTGCTATTGTGACACATTCTTCTGACGATGATGAGGACGAAGATGATGACGAGGAAGAAGAAAAGGTAGAGAACGTTACTCTTGACGATTTCCTTTTCGGCGGCGAGAACGAGGGCGAGCAGATCGCTAGACACCGCAAGCACGTTGATGATGAGATAAAGGCACATCACAAGGCTGAGGACGAGGAAGAAGTCGTTGAGGAAGAGGTCTTTGAAGAGGTAGATGAAACGGTATTTGAAAGACCTGCACAGTCGGACGAGGAGCGTTCAGAGATAGACCGTTCATACTATGAGAGAGCGTCACAGCTCCTTGACGAGGCTGCATCAGGTGAGCAGACAGCTGCACCTGAGCCTGAGAAAAAGCCTGCACCAAAGTCAAAGGCTGCGGCAAAGCCTGCACAGCCGGCAAAGACAGCGTCAGCATCTTTGGAGGATCTTATGAAACTTATGGAGCAGGAGCAGGAAAAGCTCAAAAAGCAGCTTGATAAGAAATAATTTTTGAGAATATTTATCCGTCGGGCTTATGGCTCGGCGGATTTTTTATGGGAGTTTGGAGGAGAAAAAGTGCCTTTTCAGGGCAAAAAGCAGTGCTTTGATGTTGGTTGTGCACATAAGTTTTTAAAAATATTGGGCATGGGTTGTAAAATGATACAAAACATAAAAAACTTGAAAAAAAGTGTTGACAAACGGTGCTTGATAGTGTATAATAGATACTGTTGTGAGGGGCACAACAAAGTCCTGAAAACAACGAACCAGCTAAAAGGGAGCATAGCTCAGCTGGGAGAGCATCTGCCTTACAAGCAGAGGGTCACAGGTT
>UQAR01000007.1 GCA_900539095.1 uncultured Ruminococcus sp. | reverse complement strand
TTATTATACCATACTTTTCACAAAATTAAAAGAGTTTTTTAATAATTTTTTGCACAAGTTTTTCATCTTCCCTTGTGCCGGATACATATTGTATCACATATGCTTTGCAAAAGCTGTCGAAACATGACTAATAGTTCTCGTCAACTGCCTCGCCTTTAAGGACTCTGTCCATATTGGCAACGAAGGTATCTACCCATGTTGACTGTATCCTGAACGAGGTCTCGCCGTTGAGCTTTACTACCGAACGTCTTGAGGAATCTTTATAAAGCTCCATAACGTCCTTTTTGCCGTCCTTGCGGTCGAATGTTATGGTCAGGTAGCTTTCGCCCTCAGGGTCTGTGAAGTATATCTCGTTTGTTGGGCAGCCCATAAGATACTGATAGAAGGTTTTGAAATTATCAACATCAAGCTCCTTGCCGTCTGTTGTGACCTTTGTTACCTGTGCGGTAGTTTTGCCGTCAGAATCTGTATCAGCACTTGTGCCTGAGCTTTCGACCTCATAGGTGGTCTTTTTGCCGTTATATACTACCTCAACGTCTTTAAGGTCGACAAGATAGTTTGAAGTCATAAGGCTTGTGATAACGTCCTCGGCTTTGACTGTTGCCCATGGGAGGCTGTCTGCTGAAACGAGGTATATAGCGTCAACGCCCTTTACGCCCTCGAAGTAGCAATAATATGCTGACACGGTATCGGTAGTTTCGCTGCTGTCGCCTGCGGTAGCATAGACAGGGTCGCCTATTTTAAGGGTATAGTCATAGCCGTCACCTGAAAGCCTTACTGTTGCGAATGGGTCGTCAAGACCATGCTCTTTCATTGCCTTTTCGTCAGGCTCTATTATCTCGCAGCTCTGAGCTGTAAGTCCCCACATACCATGGGTGGTAGTGGAAGAATTTGTTACGTTCAGGTATGAGAAGATAGGTTCTGTCATTACCTGACCTGAAAGTCCCTCTATCTCGTTAGGGTTGTTTTCAAATGCCATTTCATAGTCAAGGTCTTTTCTTGTAACTGTTTCCTTGCCATAGTCAGGCCAAGCGTCATCAGACGGTTTTGCAAGGAGCGTCAGTGACGCATAGGCTGTGACAGGGTCGGTATAGTGTGAAAGCCTTGTGCTCATTATCATATAGACTGTTTTCTCATCGTCAAGGCTGACATAGGTATATCTCTCGTTGCTTGGTGAAACAGAGCCTACATGAACGGTAGTGGCAGTGCCGTCGCTGTATTCAACGGTGAAATCCGCTGTTGGCTTATCAAGGCCGTATTTTGACATATCCTCAACATTTTCTTCAACAAGCTTTTTAGCCTTGAAACTGTCAAGATTAGATATCATTGAGGACTCGGCGGTGGTATTTGCATTTATGCTGCCAAGTTCAGGTATGCTCCATGTGGATTTGCCTGACTGTGACTTGCTTATGGAATACTCGCCGTGTTCATTTGACACCTTTACGCTTGTGATATCGTCGCTTGATTTTGTGAGGATAACAACGCTCTCGTCCTCACTTGAAACTGCTGCTGTTGACGATGAGCTGGAGTCGGCGTCAGATTTGCCCGATGTGGAATTAAGAAACGCCATTACGCCCACCAGACAAGCCGCAGTTACTCCGCAGATAATGATACCCTGCATTTTACCATTCATTTGTAATTACCTCTGTTATCAACTTATTTACTTATTCTTTCTTCTTACCCAGATAACTATGCCTACCACGAGAACTACTACCGGCACGCCGAGACAGAATGTCCATTTGAGGGCTGTTTTCTGCTGCTGAGTGATATCGAAAACGTTGCCTGTGATAGTTTTAGGTGTAATAGTGATACCTGCGGTCTTTCCGGTAAGACCGTTTATAACGCTTATGAAATACTCGCTGTTCTGATACTGTGAATACTGGAGATAAGTATCTGACAGCAGTCCCTCTGAACCAACTGCGATAACATTGCTATAGAGAGTTTTGTTATCGTCTGTGAATTTTGCCTTTGAGCCGACAGCCATATAGTTCTGCTGACCCTTTACCAAGGCGTCGCCTATCTGCACCTGACCTGTGGTCTGTGATATATTAACATTTGCGGTATAGGCAGAATCTGAGGACTTGAGGTAGGCGTCTGTAGACACCATATCCTGCTGGTCAAAGAGTGTTTTTACAGGGCGGCAGAGAGCTGAAAGGATAGCCGGATTCTCTGTGGAAACGTCCTGTGTGAAGTTATCGGACACATCTGACGCAACTGTTACGCAAGGTGAGTTATAATACTTGCCTGAGTCGCTTTCGCAGATAACACCGTCGCCTATAGCAAGTCCGTACTCTGAGAGGAACTCGTCAAGGTTCGGGGTATCCTCCTGACCGTAAGATGCGATATAAAGGAGCTGTTTGCCAAGCTTTCCGTCATTGTTGAGGAAGTCGCTGACCTTTGTGATATCTTCTTCAAGATAGTCAGTCTTAGGGGCAGGGATAACGACAACGTCTGTATCGGAAGGGATATCCTCGGAAGTTATATCAACTGTGTTCACGTTATAGCCGTTTGCTGTGAGCAGCGTCTGGAAATATGTGAGCTGTGTAAGTTCACTTCTGCCTGTGAGGATAGTAACGTAAACAGGGTTAGGGTCTGTTACGGTCATAAGTGCAGAGGTGAAAGCCTGCTCGGCATTTGAGGACTCAACATAGCTGCCGTAATATGACAGGAACGCAAGGTCGCCGCCTGCCTGCTGAGCAAGGGTATCGATGCTGTAACCTGACTGTGAAAGTTTCTGCTCGAACTCGTCTGTGAATGTAAGAAGGTCGAGCATACCAAGTTTTCTTGTTCTGCTTATCTCCTTGCCGTCCACCTTTGTTTTGGTTTCAAAGATGATATCGAACTGGCTGATAGTATCGGTATACTCCTTAACGATCTCAGGGTGTGAGTCGATATCGACGAAACGATATGTGATATGGTGGTTGAGCTTGCTATAGTTTTTCAGCAGCTCGACAGCCTGTTTATTGTAGGAGCTGTAGTTTGTATAAGTATTCTCGTCGGCGAACACTGTTACCTGAACGTCAACGTTCACTTTCTTTACATAATCCTCTGTATCATTTGAAACTGAGTATATCTTATTGCTTGTCAGGTCGATAGTGACAGGATATCTGTCAAATATCATCGTTGTTACAACGTTCACGAGCACGAGCAATGCAACGAACACGCAGGTGAACACTGTTGCCATTGTGCCGTGTTTGAGCTTTTTGGCATTGAACTTTTTGCCGTTCTTAGCCTTTTTCTCTTTTTTATCTTTCTTGTCTTTATCTTTTTTATCCTTTTCTGTATCCTTAGGGGCGGTCTTTGCAACCTTTTCGTCTGCTACCACGTCTTTAAGCAGGTCTGCACCTGATACAGAGATCTTTTCATTATTATTCTCTTGCATTTCAACAGTCCTCCTTTAGCCCCAGCGGCGTTTTTCAAGCACTCTCACCGTGAGGAAAAGAAATGCCACTATTGCACTCAAAAAAAACACAACGTTAGAAAAGTCAAAAAGTCCGTAGGTGAATGAATAATATCTTTCGCCGAATGATACTTTTTCGCACACTGTTGTGAGCCATTCAAATGGCAGAAGATTGCCTATAGTTGACAGGAACGACACAAAGATAAGTGCGATAAAGCTTATTACTGCGGCAACTATCTGGTTCTCTGTGAAAGAAGAGCAGAAGATACCGATAGCTATATAAGCTCCGCCAACAAGTGCCAGAGCAACGATATTGCCCACGACAACGTTCCAGTCAGGTGTTCCGAAAGCGGATACCACAACTGCAAACACGCCTGTGATAGCTATTGCTATAAGGTATATAAGAAACGCTGCGAGGAATTTTCCAACTACTATGCTGCCAAGTCCCACAGGGGCTGTGAGCAGGCACTGGTCTGTTTTGGTTCGCTTTTCTTCGGATATGGTCCTCATCGTAAGTACAGGTATGAGCACGATTATTATCAAAAGCAGTGCACTGAAAACGGAATCAAGCTTTGTATAGCCGCTTTCAAGACTGTAGTTTGCAAACATTATGCCAGCGTAGGCATAGAATGCAGCAAGAAAAATGTAACCGATCGGTGAGGTGAAATAGCTCCTTACCTCTCGTCTGAATATAGCACCCATCAGTCATTCTCCTCCTTGTCGAAACTATCTGCAAGGGCAGGCACAGCCTCGCCCATTGTGAGCTTGAGGAATATATCTTCAAGTGAAAGCTCAGAGGTCTTGAGTTCAAGCAGATACCAACTGTTTTTTACCACTGTTTCAAAAACGTCACGTCTGATATCGATGCCCTCTTTTGCCTCTATTCTTATATCGTTCACGCCGTCCTTATGGCTTGCGTCACAAACGACTTTTTCAACGCCCTTTATGCCCTGCATCGCTCTTACTATCTTATCCTTATCGCCCTGTATCTTTGCGGTGAGCTTATGCTCGCCTGAAAGCTTTTGGGACAGGTGCTCCTCGGTATCGTTTGCGACTACCTTGCCCTCATTGATAACTACTATCTTATCGCAGACAGCCTGCACCTCAGAAAGGATATGGGAAGAAAGGATAACGGTATGATTTTTGCCAAGCTTTCTTATAAGAGTTCTTATCTCGATTATCTGTTTAGGGTCAAGACCAACGGTAGGCTCGTCCAAGATGAGCACTTTCGGGTTGCCGATAAGTGCCTGAGCAAGGCCTACTCTCTGTCTATAACCTTTTGACAGGTTCTTGATTATTCTGTTATACACATGGTCGATCTTCACGAGGCTGCATATATCTTTCAGATGTGACACCTTTGGAAGTTTACACTTTTTAAGGTCATACACAAAATAAAGATACTCCTTGACGGTCATGTCCATATAAAGCGGCGGCAGCTCAGGGAGATAGCCTATCTGCTTTTTGGCTTTGATAGGATCTTCGAGGATATCCACGCCGTCAATAAGTGCTTTTCCGTCCGTGCAGGATATGTAGCCTGTAAGGATATTCATAGTGGTGGATTTTCCGGCTCCGTTAGGTCCGAGAAATCCGAGGACCTCGCCGTCCTCTGCTTTGAAAGAGATATTATCAACAGCTTTTTTGTCGCCGTATCTCTTTGTAAGGTTTATAACCTCTATCATTTTATTTCCTCCTCTTAGGGAAAACGTTCATAAGTCTTTACAATTCTATAATACTTATGTGACAGTGGAGTGATAGCTGTACGAAATACAGAGCATTTTAAGTATTTTTAAAGTAGTAACACACTCAAAATGCTCCGCTGATACTTATTTTTGTTTGCCCAAAACGTTAGACAACAGGCTGGTCGGCAGTCGACAGACAACATACGTCGGTCGGTGACAGCTGACAGGGATAATCGGACAGCGGGCGACCTAAGGTCGCCCCTACAGTTTGTCAACGTTCTTGCAGGTCATATTATGACAGCTTTTCAATGCCCTTTCTTATTCTTGCAAGAGTATCTTCCTTGCCGATGAGATAAGATATCTCAACACCGCCGCCAGGAGTGAACGCCTTGCCTGAAACTGCAACTCTCAGAGGCCACAGAACGATACCGTTCTTAACGCCGAGCTTACCGATAAGGTCAAAGAGTGCGTCATGGATATTTTCCTCTGTCCAGTCCTCAACGCCCTCAAGTACAGGGAGGACTGCTTTAAGTGATTCCAGAGAATTTTCAGGATTTGTCTTCATCTTTTTATGTGTATAAAGTGCGATATCATACTCAGGGAGAGCGTCGATAAAGTCTACCATTTCAGGTATCTCTGTGAACAGCTCTGTTCTTGCCTGCAAAAGCTTTGCGACCTCGTTAAGGTCAACGTCATCTCTATGGACAGACTGCTTAATATAAGGGATAGCATACTCTGCGAACTTCTCAGGTGTCATAGCCTTTATATACTTGCCGTTGATAGCCTTGAGCTTAGCAGGGTCGAAGATAGCAGGTGACTTTGAAAGTCCATGGATATCGAACTCCTTAACAAGCTCTTCCAGTGAGAATATCTCGTTCTCGCCCTTTGGTGCCCAGCCAAGCAGAGCGATATAGTTTATAACAGCCTCTTTGAGGTAGCCCTTTTTCATAAGGTCCTCGTAAGATGCGTCACCGTCTCTCTTTGAAAGCTTATGCTGCTTATCTTTCATGATATGCTCAACGTGGATATAGGTAGGAATTTCCCAGCCGAAAGCCTTATAGAGCAGGTTATACTTAGGTGCAGACGCAAGGTACTCGTTACCTCTTACAACGTGTGTGATACCCATAAGGTGGTCGTCAACGACGTTTGCAAAGTTATAGGTAGGCATGCCGTCTGTTTTGATAAGTATTTGGTCGTCGAGGGTAGAGCAGTCAACGGTGATATCGCCGTAAAGCTCGTCATGGAAAGTAACTTCGCCCTCTGTAGGTATCTTCTGTCTGATAACATAAGGAACGCCGGCGTCAAGCTTTTCCTTTATCTCTTCAGGAGAGAGGTTACGGCAATGTCTGTCATACATAGGAGCGATACCGCTTGCCTCCTGAATGGCTCTTACTTCCTCAAGTCTTTCCTTATCGCAGAAACAATAATACGCCTCGCCCTTTTCAACGAGTTCCTCTGCATACTTTTTGAACATACCCATTCTCTGTGACTGGATATACGGACCTACAGGGCCGCCGATATCAGGGCCTTCGTCCCAGTTAAGACCAACGTCTTTAAGTGTTTTATAAATTACCTCAACAGCACCGTCAACGTAACGCTCCTGGTCTGTATCCTCGATACGGAGAATAAAATCTCCTCCATTCTGCTTTGCGATAAGATAGGTAAAGAGTGCTGTTCTCAGGTTGCCTATGTGCATATAACCTGTTGGTGAAGGTGCAAATCTTGTTCTTACCTTGTTCATTTATATCTTCCTTTCAAAATTAATATCAAATGCCGTTTTCCTCAAAATATCTGACCGCCTGCTCTTTGTTCCTTGCTATCTCCTCACGGAGGCTGTTAAAGCTGTCAAACATTTTTTCGGGTCGGAGAAATTCATGCAGTTCAAGTTTAAGCTTTCTGCCGTAAAGGTCGCCGTGATAATCCACGATGAAAGTTTCCGCAAGGGGAGCTGTTTCAACGTGCACGGTAGGCTTTACGCCGATATTCGTTACTCCTGCATACTTTTTTCCGTCTATCTCAACAGTGGAACAGTAAACGCCGAACTTCGGCATTACTCTGCCCTTTGGTATCTGCTGATTTATTGTGGGGAAATCCCACGTTCTGCCACGCTGAAAGCCGTGCTCGACCTCAATGCAAAAGCCGAAATGATAGCCCAGCATTTCATTTGCTTTCGCTATGTCGCCTTCACGGACACAGCGTCTTATTTCCGTGGAGCTTATGACTTCATTGCCCATAAGCAGGGGGCTGACTATCTCCACGTCTATGTCATATTTTTCGCCAAGCTTTTTAAGGTCTATCGCCTTGCCCTTTGCACCTCTGCCGAAAGTGAAATCATTTCCGCAGACTGCACCGCAGCAGTTGAGCTTTTCTTTGAGCACCTTTTTCACAAAGCCCTCAGGCTCCATGCCTTTGAACAATGCAAAATCAGGTGAGAAAAGCACCTCGACCCCAAGCTCAGCCATTTTTTCATGCTTTTCGTCGTCGCTCATAAGCATTTCTATCCTGCCGTCATGGCCCTTTGAGGTCACGGTATCGGTCTTGAAACAGAAAACTGCCGACTGTCCTCCAAGGCTCTGAGCCTTTTGCACAGCCGTTGTTATTATGAGCTGATGTCCTCTGTGGACTCCGTCAAAAAGTCCCAGAGCACACACCGTCTTTTTTTCGGGGATATGCCCGATGTTTGTTATATCCGTCAAAATATCCCTCCGAATAAAACAAGTTATCAGAAATTTTTGAAACTTCTGAAACTGCCATCCTGATAAATGCCGATACCAAGAAAGCTGCTGTCGCTGCCGTAGACACGGTAAAGACCGCCGTCGGCAAGCTCTTTTACGCCCGACTGCTCAGGTCTGAGCTTTACGCCGTTTTTATAAAGCTTTGTTCCCCACTGACCAAGCGTGGTCTTTTCATAGCTTTCAAAGGCCCTGTCAAGTGGGATAAGCATTTCTGACAGCTTATCCTGCCCACAAAGCTCGGCTATCTCCTCTATAGTATAGCAATCCTTTATATCAACGCCCCCTGAATAGGAACGCTCAAGTGAGGTCATCATTCCGCCGCAGCCCAGCTTTTCGCCTATATCGGCGATAACAGAGCGTATATAAGTGCCCTTTTCACAGTCCACCTTTATGACGCCGCTGCGTGAAGTTTCATCATAGTTTTTTACCTCGATACTGTCTATATGGACAGCCCTCGGCTCACGCTCTATCTCCTTGCCTTCCCTTGCAAGCTCATAAAGCTTTTTGCCGTTCACTTTTATTGCAGAATACATAGGCGGCACCTGCATGATATCGCCTACAAATCCGCTTTTGGCTTTTTCAAGCTCCTGAAAGCTCACCGACTTATCGCTGGTCTCAAGCACTTTTCCCGTGCTGTCCAAAGTATCGGTGCTTACCCCAAGCTGAAAGCCTGCAGTATAGATCTTTCGTCTGTCGGGGATAATATCGCAGGCTTTTGTGGCTCTGCCCACAAAAACAGGCAGGACGCCTGTTGCCATAGGGTCGAGAGTGCCTGCATGACCCAATCTTTTTATCCTGAGAACGCCTCTGAGCTTTGCGATAACGTCAAAAGACGTCCAGCCCTCAGGCTTATTCACAGGAAGGATACCGCATATATTATCCTTATTATTTTCCGCCGTCATCAGCCCAAGACCTTTTCAGCATGTTTGAGGAGCTTGTCCTTCACCTCTTCAAGGCTGCCTGTTATCTCGCAGCCTGCGGCTCTTATATGTCCTCCACCGCCAAACTCACGGCAGAACGCTGATGCGTCTATCTCGTCGTCACTTCTCACTGATATCTTATAGACGTTCTCGTGTCTTTGCTTGACTGTTATGCCTATCTTTACGCCCTCAACAGACAATGGTATGGAGGCAAGTCCCTCGAACTCGGCAGCGTCAACGCCGCTTTTCTCCATAAGCTCCTTTGTGAGCACTATCATTGAGCACTTTCCGCTGCAATAATACTCCATATTCGCTGTGACCGACTGCTCCACCATAAGTCTGCCTCTGCTCTTTATATCGAACATTCTTCTGTTGATATAAGCAAAGTCGATATCATATGACATAAGCTCAGCACAGGCGATATGAGCCTGTGGAGTTGTGTTTTCATACTTAAAGCAGCCTGTATCGGTAGCGATGCCGGTATAAAGACATCTTGCTATCTGTCTTGATATTTTTCTGCCTGACTCCTTGAAGATCTGATACATTATAAGTGCGGCAGCTGATGCGTTGGCGTCAACATATGACTGCTTTGCAAAATACTTATTTGATATGTGGTGGTCGATACAAAGGTCTATCGCACCCTCTTCGGCATACTTTGAAAGGTTGCTGCCAAGAAGATTCGTGTCTGCGATATCAACTGCGATAACATACTTTGCATCAAATTCTTGAGGGTAATAGCCCTCATAGATAAGATCATATCTTTCGGGAAGGCTGTCGGAATTTACAACGTTAGCCTTTTTTCCCATATCTCTCAAAAAAGCACACAGACCAAAGCCTGAACCCAACGTATCTCCGTCGGGGCTTTTATGAGTAAGAATAAGAAAATCATCATTTTCCTTAAATATCCTGAGAATATCCTGAAATGTCATAATACCCTGCCTTTCCCCTCTATTGTTCTTCTTTGTCTTGCTCCTCTTTTTCTTCTTCGGGCAAAACCTCTTTAAGGAGCTTATTTATCTTTGCTGAATGTTCGATAGAATTATCAGCAATGAACTTCAGCTCAGGGCACTTTTTCAGCTTGAGCACGTTGGATATCTCTCTTTTAAGGAATCCCGTTGCGGACTCAAAGCCTTTCACTGCCTCTTTTGCCTTATCATATCCCTCAAAGCTTGACACATACACCTTGCAGAATGAACCGTCGCCTGCCACGTCGCAGCGGACTATGGTGAGCATATCTCCTCCGTGTATCCTTGGGTCTTTAAGATCTCTCATTTTGCCCGATATTATTCTTCTTATATCTTCGGACATACGTCCTGCTCTGTAACCTGCCATAATATCTTTATCTCCTGCTTAAATATGCTCTTACGGGGCGGCAGCTCCGCCCCGTGCGAGTATTTATCAATCTCTGTATTCTTCCATATAAAACGCCTCGAAAATGTCGCCCTCCTTGATATCGGTGAACTTTTCAAGAGTTATACCGCACTCAAAGCCTGCGGCAACTTCCTTAGCGTCGTCTTTGAATCTCTTGAGGCTTGACATCTTATCCTCGGCAACAACGATACCGTCTCTTACGACTCTTATCTCGTTATTTCTGCCTACCTTACCGTCAAGGACGTAAGAACCGGCTACAGTACCAACATTGGATATCTTGTATACCTGTCTTACTTCGATACGGGCTGTTTCGACCTCTCTGTACTTAGGTGCGAGCATACCCTTCATAGCGTCTGTTATCTCTTCTATCGCATCATAGATTATTCTATAAAGTCTGATATCAACGCCGCTCTGCTCTGCGTTCTGCTTTGCAACAGGGTCAGGACGAACGTTGAATCCAACGATGATAGCATTTGACGCATTTGCAAGCATAACGTCGCTTTCTGATACTGCACCAACGCCGCCGTGGATAACTTTAACTCTGACCTCGTCATTTGAAAGCTTTTCAAGTGACTGCTTTACAGCCTCAACAGAGCCCTGTACGTCAGCCTTGACGATGATAGGGAGTTCCTTCATTTCGCCCTCGGCTATCTGGCTGAACAGGTTATCGAGCGTTACCTTCTGATGCTGCTGGAACAGCTCTTCCTTAGCCTCATGCTTTCTCTGCTCAACAAGCTCTCTTGCAAGCTTTTCGTCTGCAACTGCGTTGAACACGTCGCCTGCACTTGGAACTTCGCCCAAACCTGTTATCTCAACAGGTGTTGACGGACCGGCCTCCTTGATACTTCTGCCCTTATCATTGGTCATCGTTCTGATACGTCCAACAGAAGTGCCTGCAATTATAACGTCGCCTGACTTCAAAGTACCGTTCTGAACGAGGAGTGTAGCAACAGGGCCTTTACCCTTATCAAGTCTAGCCTCAACTACAGTACCTCTTGCAAGTCTGTCAGGGTTAGCTTTAAGTTCCTTGACTTCTGCAACGAGGAGGATATTCTCAAGAAGTTCGTCTATACCCATACCGGTCTTAGCAGAAACAGGAACTGCGATAACATCGCCGCCCCATTCCTCAACGACGAGGGACTGCTCAGTAAGCTGCTGCTTTACTCTTTCAGGGTCTGCACCCTCTTTATCCATTTTATTGATAGCGACGATTATAGAAACGCCTGCTGCCTTTGCGTGGTTGATAGACTCGATAGTCTGCGGCATGATACCGTCATCTGCTGCAACAACGAGTATTGCGATATCTGTAACGTTCGCACCTCTTGCTCTCATGGCTGTGAAAGCCTCATGGCCCGGGGTATCGAGGAATGTTATCTTCTTGCCCTGATACTCCACCTGATAAGCACCGATATGCTGTGTGATACCGCCTGCCTCAGTGTCTGTAACGTGAGCGTTTCTTATTCTGTCGAGGATAGATGTCTTACCATGGTCAACGTGACCCATAACAACAACGACAGGACATCTTTCCTGGAGGCTCTCCTCTGGGTCTTCGTCAGTTTCGATAAGTCTTTCCTCTATTGTAACGTGAACTTCCTTTTCTACCTTTGCACCCAATTCTTCTGCGACAAGTGCGGCAGTATCGAAGTCAACTACCTCATTGATAGACGCCATTACGCCAAGGCCCATGAGCTTTTTGATGACCTGAGTAGCTGTTACTTTCAGTCTGCTTGCAAGCTCTGAAACAACTATCTCGTCAGGTATCATAACCTTGAGCTGCTGTTTTCTTGCTCTCTCAAGCTCCAGTCTGCGGAGCTTTTCGCTCTCAGTTTCCTTCTTATGTGAGAACTGCTGTTTCTTTCTCTGCTGAGATTTCTGAGTGAGTTTCTGTTTCTTTGTGAAGTTATCCTTGCTCTTGTTCTGCTTTGAGTTTGCAAGGTTATCATACTTCTCGTTATACTTATCGAGCTCTATATAACTTCCTCTTGTGTCGATAGTTCTCTGTGTGCCAAATGAATCGTTGTCCTCAGAGATAGTATAACCGCCTGTGTTTTCTTTCTTATCAGAAAAACCGCCAAGCTGCTGACGAACGCCATGCTCTTTCTTCTTTGCAGGTTTCTGCTGTTCAGGCTGCTTTTTCTTCTGCTCAGGAGCTGGCTGTTTTGTTTCAGCCTTGACCTCAGGCTTTTTCTCGACCTTTGGTTCTGTCTTAGGCTCAGGCTTTGTTTCAGCCTTTGGAGCTGCCTTTGTTTCAGTCTTTGGAGCTGTCTTTGGTTCAGGTTTCTTTTCAGCCTTAGGCTCTGCCTTTTTCTCCTGCTTTTCAGTCTTAGCAGGTTTCTTGGCAGCTTTCTTCTCTTCCTTTACTGGCTTTTCTTCCTTAACAGGCTTTACGTTGTTTGCATAGAAAGCGTCAAAGCTGTCCACCTGATTGTTCTGTGTATAATACTCCAGAACGTAGGATATCTCCTCAGGTGTGAGGACAGACTGTGTTTTCTTTGGCTCTCCGCCGAGCTTGCCAAGACACTCGATAAGCTCATTATTTGTAACTTTCAGATCCTTAGCCATTTCGCTAAGCTTATATTTAGTTGTTTTCATACTCATAGGCTGTAAAATACCTCCTCATTAAATGCTGTAAAACTCGTTCTCGTCTATCGGGATCTCATCAAGTCCTTTTGCACAGGCTTTTGCAAAGCCGCCCTCGCAGACAGCGATAACTCCTGTTCTCTTGCCGAGCCCGAAGTGTATATCGTCCATTGTTATACCGAGGCTGTAAAGCTTTATCCCGTTTTTATAGCAGTTGAACTTTATCTCCTTGAGAGATTTAGGCGAAAAATCGGTCGCCGCAAACACCGCACAAGCTTTTCCTGTATTGCAGGCGTCCTTTACCATGTCCATACCCATTACAAGCTTTCCTGCTTTTCTGCACATTGTAACAAGCCCTATTTTATTATTCATTTTCTTTAAGCTCGCCCTCCATGCTGTCATATATATCCTCGCTTATCATGCAGGAAAAACTTCTTTCAAACTTTCTGGCTTTTCTTGCTTTCTCAAAGCACTCGACGCTTTTGCAAATATAAGCACCTCTGCCTGATTTTTTTCCCGTGAGGTCAAGGGATATCTCTCCCTCTTTTGACTTCACCACTCTGATAAGCTCACGCTTGGGTCTCATTTCTCCGCACCCAAGGCACATTCTCATTGGTATCTTCTTAGTTTTCATCATCGGCAGCCTCAGCCTTTGCAGAGCTTTCGGATACGATATCTATTTTATAGCCTGTCAGACCTGCTGCAAGCTTTGCGTTCTGACCCTTGTTACCGATAGCCAGTGAAAGCTGGTTGTCAGGAACGGTAACACGGCACTCTCTTACGCCCTCTTCTTCGCTGAGCTCAACGTTTATTACCTCAGCAGGAGCAAGTGCCTTTGCGATAAAGTCGGCAGGGTCTTCGCACCAGTTGATAACGTCTATCTTCTCGCCTTTAAGCTCGTTTACAACAGAAGTTATTCTTGACTTTCTTGGGCCTATGCAAGCACCAACGGCGTCAACGTTAGGATCTTTTGAATAAACAGCTATCTTACTTCTTGCACCGGCAACTCTTGAGATAGCCTTTACCTCTACAGTGCCGTCTGCGATCTCAGGAACTTCAAGCTCAAAAAGTCTTTTAACAAGCTCTCTGTGAGTTCTTGATATCTTGATAGAAGGCTTTCTGTCAGGGTTTGCGATACCGACTACATAAACCTTGATGATATCACCCGCCTTGAGTGTTTCGCCTGGTATCTGCTCGTTTCTTACAAGATAAACTTCGTTCTTGTCGATAGTAAGTATAGCGTTCAGAGTAGCAGGCTCTACCTTCTGAACTGTGGCAGAAACGCACTCATGCTCCTTATCGTGATACTGCTCGATAAGTCTTGCTCTTTCAAAATCCTTGATATCGTGCTTGATAGACTGCTTTGCGTTCTGAGCGGCAACTCTTCCGAACTTTGCAGGGTCGAGAGGTATCTCCACCATATCGCCTACCTTGATGTTAGGGTCATAGGTCTTTGCCTCGTCCAGGAAGATCTCATTGTCAGGGTCGTCAACGTACATAACGTCCATTACTTCCTTGAGTATCTTCATATCCAGCTTTCCTGTGATAGGGTCGATATCTACTCTGATATTCTCGCAGTAAGGATAATCCTTCTTGATAGCTTTCTCTATACCTGATTTTATTTTCTCGATAAGTACCTCGCTGTCAATATTATTTTCCTTTTCCAGATCTGCTAGAGCGGTAAAAAAATCCTTATTCATTTTCTGATCAATCCTTTCATACTTGATGCGGGCTTTGCCCATGTTTATTACAATTCTTCATTCAGAACAAATCTGCGTCGTCATTTAGCTTTACATACGCACAGTCTGCAAGCTTGAACTCCACATTCTCAACGCCGTTCATATCCTCGTCGAGGGTCTGACAAAGTATCTTGTCCTTATCATATCCCACAAGACCCACAACAAACTCTTTCTCGCCGTTTTCGTCTGGTCTTATGAGCCTTACCCTTACAACGTCGCCAATGCAGACTTCAAAATGCTCAGGTCTTCTAAGCTCTCTTCCAAGTCCGGGACTTCCGCACTCGAGCACATAGCTTTGAGATATAGGGTCGGCCTCGTCAAGAGCCTTATTCATAGGTCTTGTGAAAGCCTCGCAGTCGTCCATATCTATGCCGCCGTCCTTGTCGATAAGCACCCTGAGGTACCACGTTGCTCCCTCCTTTTCAAACCTTACGTCCCAAAGGAAAAAGCCAAGCTCGTCTGCGATAGGCTGTGCAAGCTCTCTTACCTTTTCTACCGTAGTTTTCTTTACTTCCATACAGCACCTCCGTTAATGCTCTCTCGGCAACGCCAAACGGCTTTGCCTGAAAAAAAGCCCCATACAAAACCAAAAGACCGGAAGTCAAGTTCCAGTCTTTCATTAAAAGCCTATTGTAATCATTATACCACAAAAAACATTTTTTTGCAAGGACATTCAAAAGTTTTTAATGAAAAGAATTAAATATTCCGTTAATAATTCGTAAACATTCCGTCAACTGACGTTCTTTCCATTCTCCTCAGGGATATCCTTAGGTTTTGCTTTTTCTTTATCCACGGGTTTCTTCACTGTTCCCTCCACGAAATCCAGCGGAACGGTGAACATTATTCCCGTATTGGGCTGAGATAGATCGCCCACAGTATTATAAACTATCTTTCGTGCGGTATCGAGCTGATTATTTTTTATTACTGAGAGGATAGTTCTGTTATCCTCGTCGCCGCTGAAAAGTCCTCTTATGGAGGCACTGAGAAAGCTGCTGTCGAGCCTTGAAAGGGTCATTGCCATACCTGACGACTCGATGATAGTCGCACCCTTGATGCCTGCTGCTGAAAGCCCCTCCAGCAGATAGTCAAGGACATCTGTTTTATTAAGGATTATGACCAGAAGTTTCACTGTATATCGCCCCCGTAAAAGTTTTCCGTCTCAGCGTATCTCTTATTCCTCCGCAGCCGAAGGAGCGGTATCCTTCAGCATTGTCTGAACGCTCTCCTTGAACTTATCCGACACCTTGAAGTGTGAATCGTCTGTCCACTCGCCCTCCGGCACAAGAGCCTCGGCAGGAGTAAGGTTCTGGTCAAGCATATCCTTGAGATATGTTTTTTCGTCCTTGAACTGGGCATTCGTCCAGTCGGTATCGCTGTTTGCGGTGAAAATATTATAGAAGTTATCAAGATTATCCTTTGTGATATTAGCCTGCTGGAAAGCGTTGTTCAAAAGCATTGTAACGGCTGTTCCAAGGAACTTCATGTTGCCGTTCCTGCCCTCTGAGAAAACAGGATACTGGCAGATAAGTCTTATCTGATGACCGCTGAGATTTGTCAGCTCTCCGCTTGGAATGGCTATATCGTTCTCGTCGTTATCCTGAGAGAGATAGTAAAGCTCCTCTTCAGGAGTATATGTAATTCCGCCCACAATATCCGCCGCATTTTCAAAAGCGTCGTTTGTAAGGGAAACATAATTGTCGATAGTGATACCGAAAGTATCGGCAACGGCAGCCTCAAGCTTTACCATTCCGCCTGTTTCATGTATCTCACGCATGGTCTGACTGCCGCTCACCGTGAATGCTGAAACAGGCATCACGATTATCTTCTTGGCGTCAGGTGCGACCCTTATGACCGCTGCGTCTGCAAGAACGCCCTTGCTGTTCACTCTTGCAAAAAGGGTATTGTAAACAGGGCTTTTTATTCCTGAATCTGTATTGCTGTCATCATTGCCTATAACTCCGAACTGTTTGAGGGCGAAAAACGCCAGCATACCGATAACAAAAAGGAATATTATCATTGTTATAAAGTAGACCAGAGCGATAGGTGCCTGAGATCTTCTTTTTTTCTTTTGAGCCATATTATTGATCTCCTTACTTTTATATAATGTATAAGGCGGCAAAGCCTGCCTCGCATAAATTTTTTCGGAAAATTTCAAGAAAACTATTGAACAATTTGCAATTTAGGTGTAAACTAAATAGGACGGTTGTCTGCGTCAGAGTCGATATAGAAAACAGGGTTATCGTCAAGGCACAGGATATTCATTTTAAGACCTGCACGCTTTGCCATGTTTATTGTCTGCAAAGTGCCTGAACCTTTGGCTTTCTCTTTTATGACCCCGATGATCCGTGAGGAATGTTCCACCATAAAGCTGTTGCGTTTCTTATAACAGCCCTTTTCATACTTGGGGCTTGTTATCACCACTGCACTGCACGAATCCAGTATCAGTGAGTATGTATAGCTGTCAAGGGGCGACTTCATTTCTGTACGCTGACCTGCATAAGGCAGGACGCAGACGAGTTTCATATCGCTGTATTCCTTTTGGGCAGACAGGCTGTGGACTATTTCCGCACAGCGTAGGTCGATGCCCTTTGACATACCCGATATAAAAGTGCGGCAGCCGTCATTATATGCCTCCTTTATCATAAGGACGAGCATACTCAGGAGATTTTTCATACCCTGCTTATGGACATCGCCGCCGAAAGGCAGGTCCCTGTCCCTATGACCTGTAAAGCAGCACGAGGTTTCCCGGCTGCAAAAGAATTCATCTGCGGGGACGATATTACTCACATCAAAGCCTCCTGAACGGGCTTGCACTGCACAATGCCCATGATAAGAACATTATAACACATTGATTTATCTTTTTCAATAGAAAATGACAAATATTTTATCTATAAAAGCCGAAAGGGAAGAATAATAAAATGGATTTTTTGAAGAGAGCGTGGGCTGAAGTAGACCTTGACTGCATTGAATACAATCTAAGAGAATACCGCAAGCTCATTGGAGAAAAGACTGACATAATGTGCGTTGTAAAGGCAAGCTGCTACGGACATTTTGACAACGGGGTAGTTCCGTTTCTCGAAAACGAGATGAACGTGCACTGGTTTGCGGTATCGAACATACACGAGGCACACAGGCTCAGGGAAATGGGCATAAAGGGCGAGATACTCATTCTCGGCTACACCCCGCCTGAGAACGCAGGCTGGCTCACAAAGCTTGACATTATTCAGGCGTGCACGGAGCTTTCATATGCTAAAGCACTTTCAGAAAACGCTGACGGCAAGGTACGCATACACGCCGCTATTGACACGGGCATGACAAGGATAGGTCTGCACGGTGACGCTGACAGTATCTCCGGTGAGCTAAAAGAGATCTCACAACTTGAGAACATTTCTCTGGAGGGAATTTTCACCCACTATGCAGTGGCTGACAGTCTGAGAGAGCAGGACGAGGAATACACAAAGGCACAGACAGAAAAGATACTTGCCGTTGCTGACAAATGCGAGGCTGAGGGACTTCATCTTGACAAGGTGCATTTTCTCAACTCAGCAGGAGGAGTTTACTACTACAACGAGAGAAGTTCTCTTGCAAGACTGGGCATAATACTTTATGGTCTTTATCCTGACCCTGCAAAGGCTCTTCCTTTTGAGCCAAAGCCTGCTATGACTTTCAAGGCGGCTGTTGCACAGGTGAAATACATAGACAAGGGAACTGACGTAAGCTACGGCAGAACTTATACCGCTGAGGGCAAAGTCAAGCTTGCTACTGTTACCGCAGGCTATGCAGACGGCTATCCGAGGGCACTTTCAAACAAGGGATATGTGCTCATAAACGGAAAAAAATGCCCTATCACAGGCAGGATATGTATGGACCAGTTCATGTGCGATGTAACAGAAGTTGAAAACGTAAAGGCTGGGGACGAGGCTGTTCTCATAGGCTCACAGGGGGACGAGAGGATAACCGCTGACGATATCGGCAGAATGACAGGAACGATAGGCTACGAGATAGTCTGCGGTATCTCTGCAAGAGTGCCGAGAGTTATCTCACGTCACGGCGAGCAGACGGCTGTTCTTGAAATAGAATAAGGAAGGATAAAAGCTTTATGATAAGATTTTTCGGCGGCAGGGTAATGACCCTTGCCAATGGCATAGACACACAGGATATTGAAGTATGGACGGAAGGCTCAAAGATAGTTTTTGTAGGCAAGCCTACGTCTGAAGAGCTTGACGGAAAGGTCTTTGACCGTGAATACGACCTCAAAGGCAATCTTCTTATGCCGTCATTCAAAAACGCACACACACATTCTGCAATGACTTTTCTGCGTTCATATGCTGACGATATGCCTTTGCAGGACTGGCTTTTCAAGCAGATATTCCCAATGGAGGCAAAGCTGGACGGTGAGAAAGTTTACTGGCTCACAAAGCTTGCGATACTTGAATATCTCACAACAGGCTGCACGGCGGCGTTCGATATGTACTTTGAGCTTGACGATTATGTAAAAGCCTGCACGGAAAGCGGATTCCGCTCTGTGCTTTGCGGTGCGGTAAGCGGTGACAAGTCAAACCTTGAAAGGCTTGAAAACAACTATCTGAAATACAACGGCAAAGACCCTCTTATAAGCTTTATGCTTGGTTTCCACGCAGAATACACCTGCGAAAAGGAGCTTATCGAGGGCGTTGGCAAGCTTGCGGCAAAATACAAAGAACCTGTTGCAATGCACAACTCCGAAACTGCAAAGGAAGTAAGAGAATGCATAGAGAAATACGGCATGACGCCAACAGAGCTTTTTGACAGCTTTGGCATTTTCGACTTTGGCGGTGCAGGATTCCACTGCGTTCACATGAGCGACAAAGATCTTGAGATATTCAAAAACAAGGGCGTATGGGCTGTTCACTGTGCAGGCTCTAACGTAAAGCTTGCAAGCGGCATTGCTCCTATCGTTAAAATGCAGGATATGGGCATAAACATCGCCATTGGAACAGACGGTCCTGCAAGCAACAACTGTCTTGATATGTTCAGGGAAATGTTCCTTATGACGGGCTTGCAGAAAATAGCCTGCAATGACGCCTCTGCCTGCCCTGCTGACTCAGTGCTGAGGGCTGCAACGGTGGGCTCTGCAAGGGCAATGGGACTTTCAGACTGCGACATCATCGCAGAGGGCAAGCAGGCTGACCTTATTGTCATAGACCTTTTCCAGCCTAATATGCAGCCGCTCAACAACATTGGCAAGAACCTTGTTTACAGCGGTTCAAAGCAGAATGTCAAGCTCACGATGTGTGCAGGAAAGGTACTTTATGAGGACGGCGAGTTTAAGATAGGCGAAGAGCCTATTGTGATCTACAAAAAGGCTAACGAGATCATAGAGAGCATGAAAGACTAAAAGTAGGGGCGGCCTTAGGTCGCCTTTATCTCTTACGCGGGACAGTATTGATACACAAAAAAGGGACGCTTTAAAACGTCCCTTTTTATATTATATTCTATTTCTCAAAGAAAAATGCTCCGTCAGCTGTATCGTCAGCCTCGTCTGCCAGTGTTATCACTGCACAGCCATTTGAGCTTTCGTCCTTTTTGCCGAATATCTGATCTCTGAAAAGCCAGAAAACGTCAACGCAGATAACAGCAAGTATAAGAATGATAAGTATTATCGGCACAAGTGCACTTGCACCCTTGCCCGGAGTAACGCCGTTCATTTGGTTCATCTGATTTGCCTGATTCATCTGCATCTGCGGCGGAACTGCGTTGTTTACAGGCTGAGCAGGCTGCTGATAGCCCTCAGGTGTGAGAACTCTCTCAGGCTGCTGAGGCCGTGGGGCAACGTTCGGTGTTTCCGCAACTGTTGGCGTCTGAGGTATTTCCACAGTTCTTGACGCCATTGCCACCTCTTCGGCTGTAGGCTGAACAGGCTGTGCAGGTTTTGCAGGCTCTTGGCCCGGCAGATAAACGCTGTCCATTGTCGGCATATCAGGAGTTGTTGGCGGAATGGTCTGATTTTGCACCGGCGTATCGTCAAAATGCAGCTCAGGCACTTCGATAGACTCCATTTCAGGATTTCTCTCGTCGACCTCAGGCTCGTTCGCAGGCGTTTCGTCCTGCGGCACAGCTGTTCCGCAGACATTGCAGAACTTAGCACCGGCATTGAGTGTATTTCCGCAAACTGAGCACACCTTGCTTTTTATAAGCTTTTGCGGCATTTTCGTTCCGCAGGCGGCACAGAATTTTGCACCGTCAGCAACAGGCAGACCGCAATTTGGACAATTTTCCATATTAATACCCTCTTTTCAAATTATTATTTATCCCCTCAGCTTTTCTTACTGAGATCAAATTTTTCTATGACATCTCCGAAAATATACCAGTTGTTTTCTATCTTCACCACTGTTATCTCACGGCTGTCTGACAGCTCTTCTCCCTCCGAGGTCTGTGTGAACTTTGCTGTCATTATGACAGCTTTTTTTATGGCCACATTTTTGTGATAGCTGTCCTTATAGCTTTTCTCAAGATCTTTCACAGTCTCGCTGTCAAGCTCCTTTTTATCGCTGAGCTTATAGGCAAACTCCGCTTTATCCTTACCTCTTGCGAGCAAAGTTTCCGCAAGAGCCTCGTTATAGCTGTCGCCGTTTTTATACGCCGCCGCAGCCTCAGGGGTAAAGCAGGAAAGATATGACGTTGTATCGCTGTACTCTGCCGCTGTGCAGAGAGTTGCTACTGGCTGTTCATATCCAAGGACCGCTCTTTCGTCCTTTCCGCAGGAGCAAAAGAGCACCGCCGCACATACAAGTATGCACAGCACTGATAATTTTTTCATTGTGCAAACACCGTATTTTTCAAAAACGGGCGGAAAACCTCCGCCCGTTACTGATCTTGTTATAACTTAGAAACCTGTGCTGATAGGAAGATCGCCATTGTCGAGAAGTACCCATGTGCCGTCCATTTTACCAACAACAACTGTTGTCTTGTCGGTCTTATCATCGTCTTCGCCTTCGATAGTGTACTTGATCTTTACCTTATAAGCCTTTGTTAGCTTATACTTCTTAGCCTTTTTAGCACCAAGCACAGAGGCAAGATCTGACATTTCGTTGTAGCTGTCGATATCGTCTGAGTCTACCTCAGTCTTTTTAACTACCTCATAGCTTATCTCAGCGTCATCGCCGTAATTTTTTGTAAGTCTGTCTCTCTGATTTTCAGCCTCTTCGTCATAATCCTCATCGCTTATGTCAACGATACCGTCCAGAGCGTCAGCCATATCTTTAACGTAAGGAGGCATAAGTTCCTGATATGCATCACCGTCGCCGTCATTAAGAACGTCCATTGCATTGTTGATAGGAGTTTTCCAACTTCCGCCGCCGAATATCGAACAAAGGATAACAATTACCAGAATCACCAGAACCAGCAGAACTGCCAGAACTGCGATAGTGAGCTTATTAGGCTTGTTTTTCAGATTTTTGATGTTCTCAACAGAAACAGCGTCCTTGATAGCGTTCATATCGATGTTTTTAGCTGCCTGCTGAAGGTTTGCCATTGGTGATGCGGTCTGCTGTGCAGGCTGCTGAGGTGCTATAGTCGCACCGCACTGTGTGCAGAAAGTTGCATTGTCATTGAGCTGTGCTCCGCAATGTCCACAAAATTTTGCCATGATATTATCTCTCCATATTCTTGATATATTTTTTGAAGATACTTACTTCATAATAATATATTAAACTAAAGCGTTAGATTTGTCAATAGTTTTTCACAAAGTTTAGCAAAAAAGTACACATCATCAGCCCTTTTCGGACATTTGTCACATATTATTTTGAAAAAGCTGTTACAAAACCTTAAAGCTGTTTACCTATTCTTATGATGCTTTCAGTGATAAGCTTTTTGAAAAGGGGAGCTGCCTTGTCTGCACATTCCTGAACTTCGGCGTGTGTAAGAGGATTATCCGTCATGCCTGCTGCAAGGTTTGCAACGCAGGATATTCCGCAGACTTTCATGCCTGCATGATTTGCGGCGATAGCCTCGCAGGCTGTTGACATTCCCACTGCGTCAGCACCGATAGTTCTTGCCATTCTTATTTCCGCAGGGGACTCGAAAGACGGTCCGGTGAGCTGGAGATAAACGCCATGGCGGAGGGTTATGTCAAGATCTTCTGCCGCACCTGAGATGATATCCCTGAGCTTTTTGTTATATATCTCGCTCATATCAGGAAATCTTGTTCCAAGCTCGTCGATATTCTTGCCGATAAGAGGATTAGGAACAAAGCTTGAGATATGGTCGGTTATAAGCATGAAGTCGCCTGCCTTGAAACCTGCGTTCACGCCGCCTGATGCGTTTGTGAGGAAGAGCACCTGTGCACCCAACATTCTCATAAGTCTTGCAGGCAGAACAACGTCCTCCATTGCATAGCCCTCATAATAGTGCACTCTGCCCTGCATTATAACAACAGGTACTTCGCCAACATATCCGAAAACGAACTGACCCTTGTGTCCCTCTACGGTAGAGGTCGGGAAACCCTCTATATCCTTATAGCTGAGGGTATATTTCACGTCTATGGAATTTGCATAATCGCCAAGACCTGAGCCGAGCACAAGTGCTACCTTCGGCTCAAAATCTATCTTGCTTTTCACACATTCATAGCATTTTGTAAGTTTCTCATAAGCTGTCATAAAATGCCTCCTTATCAATCTTCGCCAAGTTTCAACGCCTGACTTATCTTTATTTTCTTTATAAGTCTGCCCAGTACCACAAAGGCTGTGAGCAGCATAACTCCTATCACTGCATAGAGCTTTAGATAGTCGCTGCGTTCAGGTATCACCGCAAACGGCGGCACTGACTGACTTGCGTCAAAAATGCTTTGGAACAGAGGCACGAACAGGTCGCTTGTTATGCCGCCGATAAAGATAGCGGCAAATATGGCAACGCCTGATACCAAAAGCTGTTCATAGACTATCATCATTATTATCTCTCTGAACTTCATTCCCATTGCTCTGAGGATACCAAACTGCAAAGTTCTGCTCTTTATGGAGAGTATCCAGTAGATAAGAAAACCTATTATGCACATCACCATGATGATGATAAAGCCCAGCGTCAGAGCACCGTTCATGCCTTGCAACATAGGGTCGTTTTTCTTTTCTATCATCTGCTGACTTGCAGATTCAAGTGTCAGCGGCTTTATGCCTGCCTCGTCAATGGAATCATAGAACGCCTGAACAGACGCACCGTCCTTGAGTTTGAACCACACCTGATAAGGCTCCATACTGGTCTGAACGTTCACATAGTCATAGTTCATAACGGCAAAGTCCATATATCCGCCGTTTTTCGCCTCTTTGTAAGGGCTTAATCCCGGCCAGTAGTCAACAAAGGCAAGCACAGTCACTTCAAAGGACTCGTTGCCGCCCCATTTACACTCAACGGTATCGCCAAGCTCCAGTCCATAGCTTTTAAAGCTTGATGAAAGGATAACTCCCGGCGTATACTCGGCGAGGGCGTTCAGGTAGTTATTTATCTGAACAGGGAGAAGTCTATCCTCAAATTTGCAAACCTTTGAAAAGTTGCTCGGCACAACGGTCATAAGCTGAACATTGCTTGTGGAGCTTTTTCCCGAACTGCTGTCAACGTTTTGGTCGAGAAAATCGTCACGGGTCTTTTCCTCGTCAGACTTTGTCTGCTGTCTTGGAACGTTCATCTTGTTTGACGAGATAGTCACGCCGTCTTTTCTGAACACCTTTGTGACGTTTTCAACGCCTGCAAGCTTTTCAAAGCGTTCAAAAGCAGGCTCTACATACTGGATAGTGGTTTCAGTATCGCTGTCGTCCTCCTCAGCGTCGGTCTGAGCTGCACCTGACTGTGCGGCACTTTGCTGAGTTGTCTGCTGTGCAGCACTTTGCTGAGTTGTCTGCTGTGCAGATTCTATTTTACTGCTATACCACTGCTCGGTCAAAACTGCGTCACAGCCCACCTCATAGGCTACGCTTTCCTCAGCGTTTCGGTTAAGTGCTCTTGCCGTATTTGCAAAGAACACGCCCAGCGAAACGGTGAGCACGAGAAACAGCATCAAAAATCTTTCTCTGCCCGTTGATGAACGACCTATATTCGTCAGTGAAACATACTGTGCAGGCGACCACACTCTTCTTCCTATCCTTGCAAGCAGTCTGATGATATAAGGGTATATCCTTATGAGGAACAGTCCAAGACCAAGGATAAAGGCAGTGGATGCCACGAACATTATAGGATTGACTGTGGCTGTGGTATCTGTTACGCCCTCTGCCACCAGCTTTTCCTGCGTTTTGTTATAATAATACAGCCAACCCACAGAGCCGCCCACGAGGATAAAGTCAAGGCAGACCTTTTCCCACAGGGCGTGTTTTTTCTTTTTGGCTTTTGACTGCTTGTGCTCAACGATAGTTGTCTTTGTGGCAGGCAGTATCGGTATCATAGTTGTGACAAAGAACACCGCCACGGCTATTGCCGCATAGACGAACGCCTCAATGGTCATATGCACAGGGAGCGAACGCCTGTTGACAAATTCAAGGAAACCGTTTGACGCACCAAGCACCTTGCAAAGTCCAAGGCCTGCAAAAGGTCCTATTATAACAGTAAGAACGCCAAGGACAAGGGATTCCAGTGCATAGATAGCCATTATCTGCAAACGGCTCGCACCACGGCTTTTGAACACAGCTATCTCGTTGCGTTCCTGCTCAACATTGAGCTGTGAGACCATAAAGAGATAGAATATTATCATGAGTATGACAGGTATCTGCAAAAGCCACAAAACAAGCTGGAGCTGTGATGAACGGCTTTCATAATCCTTTAGGATATCCGATGCAGGCATTGAAAAGCCTATGGAATTATCGCCGAAATAGGTCTTTTGCTTTGCTATCATCTCATTTGTGCTGTTAAGGTCGGTCATGTTCATGGAGGCATAGTCAACGGCATAGTTGTGGACAGCCTTTGTGATATTCACGACACCTGAATCAACGCAATCCCCAAGCATTGTGTTATAATCTGTAAAGATAGCGGCGGTATACTGAGAGTCAAGGCCCTCTGCCCAATAGGCGTCATTTTCGTCCTTTACGTCAAAAACGCCCACTATCTCTATCTTTATTGACTTATCATCGTCAAACACGTCGGCTATCTCATAGACTGTGTCTATTGCAAGCTCGGTGCTTTTCAGGGCTTTTTCTGTGGCAACGCACTCATAAACGCCGTCTGAACGCTTTCCGGCGGTGAACATTCTGCCCTGCTTGATGCTGATATGGTCGGAGATATCGGTCATGCCGCCGAGGGTAAATCTCGCCTGAGAATTTCCCTCAGAAGTCGCAAGAGAACGCACATACAAATACTCGTCGCTTATATACTTTTTATCAAGCTTTTCAGGCAGACCGAGCTCTTTGAACTTTGCCTCAACTTTGTTGTTGTAATTTTCAACAGCTTTCTGCTGTTCGCTGCCCGAAATATCCATTTTAAGCCCATAGCTAGTATTATAAGCACCGGGGTAGATATCATATTCCTGCTGGAAAGATTCCAAATCTTTTACAAGCATTCTTTGCAGGGAGGCGTTCATATAAATAGGGATAGTGCTCATCATGGCAGACGCCATAACGAATCCTATCAGCAGGCAAAGCACCATCCATTTGGTGTTTCGCATTTTACGGAACAATAAGGTGAACATAAGCTTATCCTTTCAAACCTATCTGATAACGATCTCGTCGCCCTCGTTAATACCCGATTTTATTTCGGTCTGAGAGCCTGTGGAAAGACCTGTTTCCACTTCAACGGCGGTTTTCTCGCCGTTTTTCAGCACATAGACAACCTTTGTGCCGTCAACCTTTTTTATCAGATTGTTTGAGATAACGATAGCGTCCTTAACGCTGTCGAGAACAAGTATGGTATCAGCAAGCTGACCCACCGCCTCGGCAGGGGCTGTATCCTTAAATCTCACATAGATAGTGTCCGCCTGATAATCTATACCTGTATCGTCAACATTGTTATGATCCTCTTTCTGCTCTTCCTGATAATCCGCAAGCTTTTTAGGGGTCATAAAAACAACGCCGTCATAATAATCCTCGCCTATCCTTATCTGCACTTCTGTGTCGATATCATACTGGGTGAGGTCGTCAGGCTGTATTGCGATATAAAGAGCCGAAGTGTCGATAACGGTAGCAATGGTCTGACCCGGATTTACGTTGTCGCCCGCTCTGACGTCAGAAAGTGAAGAAACAACTCCGTCAATAGGTGATTTCAGGCTGGAATCCTCTTTCTGAGCCTGTAATTTTTCAAGCTCTTTTTCAAGGAGCTGCACGTCAACATAGGCAGAGTCTATCTCCGCCTGCGTTCCGCCGCCCTCGTAGATTATATCCACATTAAGCTTAGCTTTGTCGAGATAAAGCTGTTTTTCCTCTATCTGATAATCAAGGTCATATGTATCAAGGTCGCAGATAACGTCGCCCTTTTTGACCTTGTCGCCTGCTTTCACATAGAATTTTGACACCGTGCCGCTCTGCTTTTCATATGAGAGCGTGTACTGATTTTCCGCTGTGACAGTGCCCGTTGCGACTATCTTCTTCTCAAGGTCCTTTTTCTTCGCCGTCACTGTTGAATAAGTAACGTCGCTTGCCTTAACAGTCGGGGCGTCGAGCACCTCTTCCTCGTCAGGCAGCAAATAACAGCCCCCTGCCGAAAGGCACAACGCCGCAGACAGCACCGCTGCAAAAAGCTTTTTCAAGTTTACTTTTATATCCATGTTCAGACTCCTAACTGGCTGAATTTTATAAACAATATACCAAGTTAATTATACCAAAAAAACGGCGTTTTTTCTATACACGATTATACTAAATTAACCTGACATTTCAAGGCATTATGCACAATAGTATGCTTTCATATATGTACAAACTTGATAAACATTAAAAATATGAACATAAAGAGTTTTTCAACGCAAAAAAAGTCCCGCACCGAAGTGCAGGACTTTGATAAGCATATTTGCAAATTAGTTTGCAAGACCTGATCTTTCAACACCCTCGATGAAGTATCTCTGAAGGAATACATACATGATAAGGATAGGTGTGATAGAAAGAAGACAACCAGCCTCAAGCCATACGATGATCTGTCTTACAGATACCGCCTGACCGTCAAACAGCTGCTGTGTCAGGTTTGTATTCAGGTTCTTCAGCATAAGAGCGACTGTGTCGTTCTGTGTGAAGAATGAAGATGATACATAGTAGTCGTTCCAGTACCAAACGATAGAGAACAGGAATACTGTCAGGAACGAAGACTTTGCGTTAGGACACATGATAACAAGGAATGTTTTCAGTGGGCTGCAACCGTCGAGGTATGCAGCGTCCTCAAGTTCCTTAGGCAGTCCTCTGAAGAACTGACGGAAGATGAAGATAAACAGACCTGCACGGAGTCCGTTTGCAAACAATGCAGGAAGATACATGGTCCAACCGCTGTTGATAAGCGATGTAGATTCGCCAAGTGTGAATACCTTAGCGAGCCATGCCGGCTTGAAGTAAGCATACTGAAGGTAAAGTGGGATAGTTGTGATCTGTGGTGGTACGATGATCATAAGAACAACGATACCGAACAGGATTCCCTTACCTTTGAACTTAAATCTAGCGAAACCGTAGCCTGTGATAGAACAGGTTATTACCTGAAGAACGGAGGCAACGAGGTTAAGGATAACTGTGTTTACAACAGTTTCATCAAACTTCATTACTCCCCAAACGTCCTTGATGTTATCAAGTGTGAAGCTCTTAGGGATCCAAACTACTGACGGGTCGTTCATCTGCTCATTTGGTCTGAACGCAGTTGAAAGCATGAATATCAGAGGATAAAGGATTACGAAACAAAGACCAAACAGAATAAGGAATCTGAAGAATGGCCAAATCATTCCGATAGCTCTTCTTCTCCTGTTATAGCTGATCTGCTCGGGGGTGAGATATTTCTCAAGACCCTCTTCCTTCATCTTTTTATAACGGGCTTTAATAGCAGCCTTTCGTTCTTTTTCGAACTCTTTTTCTTCTTTTTTAGTTGCCACTTAAATCCCCCCTTATTCTACTTCATAGTAAACGAACTTATTAACAAGAGCTACAACAATTGCAAGGAATACCGCTACGATAAGGAAGTATGCCCACGCCATTGCCGCTGAGTAACCGTGCTCCCAGTTACTTGCCTTGTTAAGAACGATCGTCATAACTTCGTTCTGTGGATCAACGAATGAGTCAACGATTGTATAAACCACGCTTGAAAGTATCATTGGGCTGATATAAGGAATTGTGACCTTCCAGAAGAACTCCCATGAAGTTGCACCCTCGATCTGGGCTGCCTCCTTAGCTGAGAGCGGGATACCCTGAAGTGCTGAGAGCACCAGAAGTATCTGGATACCTGAGTTCCATACAAGGTTCAGAATGTCTGTTGTCAGCGAGTTTATTATCTCAGTGAGCTTATCACTGATGTTGTAGATACCAAGGAAGTTCAGCAGCTGGTCAACGAGGTCTGCCTCGAACATTGAGCTGAACTGCTCAGATCCGCCTGCATATCCGCCTGTGCTCATGTTACCGTTGATGATGTCGATAACAGGACCTGTAGCGATGATAACAGGGAGGAAGAATACTGATCTTGCGAAAGTTCTTCCTTTGAACTTCTGGTTAAGTATAACTGCAATGAATATTGAGAATATGAGGATAAGAGGAGTTCTCAGAACCGTATTCTCGATCATTGCTACCAGAGCCTTTGAATAGTCCTGATCCTTACGGAAAGCGTTTACATAGTTCTTCCAGCCGATGAATGTCATCTTCATTCCGCCCTGAGTTACCTCAGTTTTGTTGAATGAGTAAATGAGAGATTCTATAAGAGGCAGGATAAAGAAGTAAATAGTACCCAGTGCCCAGAGAGCTATAAAGCCGTAGCCATAAAGACCCTTTCTTCTTTCATAAGAAAGTCTGTGTTTCTTTTCCTTGACTGCCGGTGCAGGAGCGGCTGCCTCAACGGCAGGCTCTTCTGCGACAATCTCCTCAGTGGAGATCTCTTCTATAACAGCCTCAGTCTCGTTTTCCTTCTCGACTGTATCTTCAAGATCTTCAGCCTTTACAGCCTCGATCTCTTCAGGAGTGTTTTTGATCTCTTCGCTCATTATTCTGTCAAACCTCCTTCTATACAATCTGCAAGGTCATAGACCTCTGTGCCGACGGTAGCTGTCGCATTCTTCTTATCAACGCTGATAACAACGTCTGACGCACCGTCCTTTGAATAAGTTGTGGTAAGAACGTTCTTGTCGTCGCTCAGCTCATACTTTGTTATGGTATAATCTGAAACGCCTGAAAGTATGCTGCTTACCTTCTTGTACTGATTAGCTGCAAGATCCGTCCAGCCTGCATAGTTTGAATAATACAGGTCGTCATAATCTGTATCCTGAAGTGTATCAGAATCAGCGTAAGTCATATCGAAGTGTATCTGTGAGCCGGCAGCCAGTGAAAGCAGGAATGTTTCATCTGAATTTGAGCTCTTGTTGATAGGTGTTGAAGAATAATCAACAAATCCGTGAATGACCATCTGATAGAACGGGATATCGTAGTCTGTTACGTTGAATCCGCTGGAGTAAACAGGAACGTTTGAAACGTTTGTTACATATGGGAGAACATAAGAGTTCGCACCGTCTGCAAATACTGTGTCGATCTTCTCGCTTGCACTCTTATAGCCGTCAGCGATAGTGGTCATTGTCTTACTTCTGCTTGAAGGATCCTTTTTTGAGTAATCTGATACCAGCTTAGTTGAATAGTCGCCGAAACCGATAGAAGTCATCTTCTCATCGCTGTAGCTTTCCAGCATCTCAGTAAACACGTTCGTGTACTTGTTAGGTGTGAGCAGAGCAGGTGAAACTCCCTTTTCTGCAACGCCGAATGCAGGGCTGTATGATGACTGTCTTGAATAAGCGTTTGAAACTCTGATAGCTGTGCTTGTGAGTGCCATGTAACCCCATGAACCGCTGTCCATCTGGAAGTTGTTCATTGAAGGTACTATCTTCATGTTCTCGTCCTTTGACAAAAGCTTGTCAAATGCACTTGAACCGCCCAGCGTACCTGAAGGAGATACCTCTGTGGATATCTTGTTCTTAATGGAATCGTTTGTCCAGTCGTTGTAGTTGACTGTGATGTTGTCAACACCGTTTTCCTTGAGTATATCGAGGATATCTGACGCCTGGTCGAAACCTGTTATCTCAGTCTTGAGGTTGAATGGGATACCGAGGATAGAAGTGTCCTTCATAACGCCGCCGTAGAGGTCAACGTAAAGATCGCTCTTATTTGCCTGAGTCTTAGCTGTCAGACCCTTATTATTGATAAGGTAGTTTCTGTACACCTCAGCACAGTCAGCGTAGTTAAGATCCTCGCCGTTGTCTGAATCAACAGGATAGTAACGAACGCCGAATCTCTCGGTCTTGATTCCGTTCTTCTCGAAAACTGTTATCTTGTTTGAGTTATCACCACTCATGAAGAATGAGTCGGAACTTCTTGTTTCAAACTCGAAGTAGCAAGTGTTGTAAGCCTGTTTTTCCTGACCTGCCACCTGAGCGTGTGCATAAACATTTGACTCACCGTCAGACGCAATGCAAACAAGTCCTGATGAACCGCTTACAGTTGCCAGTACAGGCATATAAGCCTGCTGAGTTGTTCTTGGAGCTGTTATAGGAACAGCTGTATAATCTCTGCCGAATACCTGCTGAGAGTAATCAGCGTAATCGGTCTTGCCGTTGTTGTAGTTTATTACAGCACCGCTGCCGTCAGGAACTATCATATAGCCTGTAGCAGCTGAATCAGCAGCACCGAAGTTAGGGCAGAACTCAAGCTTTGTGAGCACCTTGCCGTCTACCTGAGAAGTGTTCTTCTCTTCGATCTCGTCTGAATCGCAGTAAACATAAAGGTTATCGTCCTCAAGAACGTAATGTATCTTGAGCTTTACGCCTTCAGATGCGTAATTGTATGTAGCAACGACGCCGTCTGAATTTGTCTGCCATTTTACCTTTGCCTTGTTTGAGTAAACAGGGGCAGGGGACTCAGTTCTCTTTTCCTGTCTGAGGTCGCCGACTCTTATAGCGGCACTGGCAGCGATCTGCTTTCTCTGGGCATTTTTCATTGCTGTGCCCTTAACTGTGTCGATAATTGTCTGGTCAGCCTCAATGTTTATTGGAGAAGTCCACCAATACTTGCCTGTAGCCTTTACGAACAAACAGAGTCTTTCGTTCTCTTCATCAAGATAGAGAGCAAACTTATCGTTCTCTGTTACCTTTTCGCACATTGCAAGAGCCTCTTCGTCAGTGATAGGCTGAACTTCGTCGTCCTTGCTTGCTGTAGCAGTTGTTGTTTCTGTATCTGCTGCACTGTCGGCTGCGGAATCGTCAACAGCCTTGTCGCCGCTTTCATCGGCAGTTGTTACTGCGTCAGAAGAATCATCTGAGCTTGACTCGTCAGCTGCTGAATCAACGCTGCTGTCAGTATCCTTTGCAGCGGCACTTGAATCAGCCTGACTTGAACTCTCGTCAGTAGAAGAAACCACCATAGAACCCAGAGGCATCAGCATTGTAAGGCAGATAGCAAAGACAGCTGCTTTCTTGTAACTTTTGTTATGCATTTATTATTTACACCACCGTTTCTGTTTTAGCCTCTGATTCTGTACATGATCTCAGTGTAAACTGAGTAACCGAATACATATACCTGCTGGAACAATGAAAGGAGAAGTATCGCAAGGAACAATATAAGGAGCATTGCGATGATCGTACCGATAATTGATGCAAGTGTTTTACCGAATGAATACTGGTGAACGGCTCTCATTGCCTGTATCATAAGGATAAGAGACCAGCCGATACCAAGATACTGGATAGCTGTGATCCAGATCGACTCGTCCTGTACCAGAACGTTTGAGAAGATCACTGCTATGAATGTGCATACGATGTAAGGCACGAGAGAATATGCAGAATAGATGCATATCTTTTTAAGTGTACCTTCACCGTCGAGAAGTGTGCATATTGCCCAGTTGCCGAGTACCCATGTAAAGAAGTAAACTACAGACTGAACGATAAGCGGAACAACGTTGAATACTTTAACGTAGTTGTCATTGAACTGAAAGCCCGTGAGCTGTCTGTCAACGACCATTGCAATAAAGAGGAAGAGAACTATGAGCATCGATATTTTAATTGAGCCTTGTTTCTTCCATCTCAGGTCCTCAAAACCTTCAACAGGGTGGAAAACGCAATGTTTGAGCCAACCTACAGGAGTAAATTCATACATATCAGTTTCCCTCCTTCTTCTTGCGTTTGATGAGCTTTATGCCCTTTTTCTTGAGAACTGCTTTTACGATGAGCAGAGCGATTATAACGATTATAACTATCATTATAGCTGTGAAGTTATCTCTGAGCCATTCTTCTCTTGCATACTTGAACGCCTTATCGTAGTCGTCCTGATCGTAAGCTGTCTTGAAGTAATCCAGAGCCTTTGTATACTCACCGTCGTTAAGGCAAGCCTTGCCAAGACCAACATAAGCCATTGCATAGCCGCCGTCTCTCTTTATAACTTCTTCCCAGTCAGCTCTTGCGTCTGAGTATCTGCCTTCGTCATAAAGGAGAACTGCTCTGTGTACCACGTTGCCGAAAGTTGTTTCGGTGTAGATAGTGATATCGTTCTTTGTGCCGTCGAGGATATATACCTCGTTGCCTCTTGCCTCGATAGCGTTTGGTCCGAGGAAACTACCTGCCTGGTCGGAGGTGGAGTTCTTTGTACCAAAGATGCAAAGGAGGTTGCAAAGCTTGTCATACTGGAACACTCTACCGTTCTCGTAGTCAAGAACATTTATTGTTCCGTTGTCTGAAACGCAGATATCTGTAAGTCTGCACTTATAAGTTTTGTTTGTTGTTGAATCGTACTCAGATGAAACGTCACCGAATGAATACTCATCACCGACTGCGTTGTCCCAGATGTTATAGCCAGCCGGGTTCAGCTTTTTAACTGCGTCTGTTGTTGTGTTAGCAGCCTCAGTAACAGTATAGATAAAGCCGTCATTATCGATATCAAAGTTTGCATACTCAACAGGAACGTTTCTTGTCATTGCTGAGATCTGCTCGTTCGATGCAATCTTTCTCCACAGTTTCTGAGCGATAACGGCAGCTGTTACCTCAACTCGGTTCGCACCGTAGAATCCCTGGAACTCGCCGTCCTTATTGAACTGAACAGAACCTGTGTTTACTGACTTACAAACAACGTAGATGTTCTCAGCCTTGTCTGCAAGTATCTTTGAAGGGTTGAATGTTTCTGAATCATAAAGCTTTGTGTCAGGCTTTGTATATTCCTGAACAAGTTTCATTTCTGTGCCTGACTCAACAGTGCACTTAACAGCTCTTGAGTTATCTGTATCAGCGATATAAATGTAAAGCTCGTCATCGAAGATGCTCTTCTTTACATAGATACCGTTAGGATTGGCAAATGTTGACTTGCCGTCCTCGCCAACAGCTATCTCAGTAGAGCCTGTAAAGCCTGTATAGCAGCCTGTTACTTTAAGATCTGTGTCAAGACGGAGTATTCTGTTGTTGCCTGAATCGCAAACCCAGAATGTATCATTGTCCTGATCGTAATAGAGGTCTTTTGCGTCTGAGAGCTTTGCAGGAGCGTCATCGCTTATGTAAAGCGGATCGCTTGGATCTGAAAGCCTGTCAAGACCCATATCTTTACCTGTTACAGTCTTACCTACACGATAAGCACTCTGGGAAGGTATCGCATCGTCCCAGTAATCGTAGTTATAGGCTGTATAAGGCTCATCTGCGAAAGCAGTCACGGTCATGGTCAAAGCCAGACCTGCTGCCAGTGCCGCAGAGATTATTCGTTTTAGAGAGATTTTATTTCTCGACACTACTTATCACCTTTTTCCTTTTCTATAATTTAAGTTCAAATTAATCCTTCATACCTGAGTTAGCCATTGTTTCCATGACGTTGCCCTGAGCTACGAGGAATACGATCAGTGGTGGTATCAGAAGTACGACCGCTGCTGCAAAGGTTACACCCTGACGGGCAAGACCTGCGGCTGTGATCTGCTGTACAACTGTAGGTAGTGTTTTGAGCTGCTCGGAGTAGATAAGTGCTCCGCCCTGAATGTTCCATGCTCCCTGGAAAGCGAAGATGATAAGTGTCATCAATGCCGGCTTTGAGTTTGGAACGACGATCTGCCAGCAAATCCTGAACAGACCTGCACCGTCCACCTTAGCCGCCTCTACCATGGAATCGTGGATAGTTGTCATGCTCTGACGCATGAGGTAAAGACCCATTGAAGTTGAAATGCTTGGGAGGATCAGTGCCCAGTATGTATCGATCATATGGAGCCTAGCCATTACGAGGAACTGCATGATCCATGTTGCATTTGAGGAGAACAAGAGGGCAATAACGATGATCTGGTTAATGACCTTGTTTCCTGGAAATTTACACTTTGCAAGAACGAATGCTGCACAGCAGCAAACGAAAAGGTTGCAGATACAAATTACTATTGTAATAAAGAAACTGTTGAAGATATATCTTGACAGTGGTACCTGCCATGAGCTTGCGGCTACCTTGAACATATCAGAGAAGTTGTTGGTAGTCGGATTCAGTACATAAAGCTTTGGAGGGAACACGAACAGTTCCTCAACAGGTTTCATAGACTGAATAACTGAGTAATACAGCGGGAACACCATGAATGCACCGAGAAGACAGAGGAATACGAAAATAACTATATCTCCGCCAAGAGAACCGTTGACTCTCGCCTTTTTCTCTTTGACCTTCAGCTTTTCAATAGACTGCTGCTTTTTTCTTTTTCTAGCCATTTATATACTCCCCTCCTTTAGTCAAGATACTTGCCTAAGAGCCAGTTGATACCCTTATTGGCAAGGAGCATTGCAGCGAACAGTACGAAGCATATTGCTGACGCATAACCCATTTCGTAACGAATGTTACCATAGTCGGTAGCGTGGTTCATGATCGTGTGAGCTGCATAGTCTGTTGAAGGCAGACCTACGAGGTTCTGACCAACAACGCCGACTGTGAATGATGCTGAGATCTGGATAACAGCAGCGAACAAGAGCTGTGGTCCCATTGACGGGATAGTGATGTAGAAAAGTTCCTGCCACCTGTTCTTGATACCCTCGATAGCACCGGCCTCGTACATTGACTTATCAATGTTCTGAAAACCTGCACGGATAGCAAGGAATCCTGCACCCATTGACATCCACAGCTGAACGATGATAACAACTGTGAGGATATAGTTTGTATCTGTGAGCCACTGTGCAGGTTCGTTCAGGATACCAAGATCGATGAGCACAGCGTTCAGATAACCGTAGGAGTCACCTGACAGGATGAGCTGCCAAGTAACGTATACGGAAGTTGTCATTGAAGGTGCATAGAAAACGAATGTAAAGAATGTTTTGAGGAATGCGTTCATCTCGTTTATCAGCCAAGCGATGATAAAGCTGAGGATATAAGAGAACGGACCTGTGAATATCGCAAAGATAAGAGTGTTTCTTACTGCGATAAGGAATACGTCGTCGTTAAGGAACAGCGTATAGAAGTTTGAAAGTCCTACGAATTTAGGAGTTTCGATCATGTTAAAGTTTGTAAAGCCTATTGGCAGCGACATTATAACAGGTGCTACCGTGAAGATAAGGAACAAAGACATGAAAGGCAGGAGCATTGCGTAGCAAGCCTTGTTGGTTTTCATCATGTGCCATGTGTACTTCCACTTGCCCTGTTTTATCATAGGCGTTTCAGGATTGGTTTTGGCCATTAGTTACTCCCCTTTCATTAATTATCGTAAAGACCAAGATCTTCAAGCTTACGAGTGATCTCGTCGTTGATGTCCTTGTTGTACCAGAACAGTTCGTCACGAGCGTTGTTATAGTCGTTTACAACGGATCTGAATGCGTTCATAACGTTTCTTGTAACGCCGTAAGATGCAGGGATAATTGGGATCTCTACCTGTGAGTTGAGCTGGTCAAGGAGAAGGTTTACTTCTGATGTTGTCCAAGACAGCTGCTGAAGAGCCTCTTCGTTAGCTGTTGCGTATCTACCCATTGTACCGAGGATAGACTCGATGTTGTTACCATACTTGACCTGAGCGTCAGTAGATGTGAACCACTTGATGAAGTCCCAAGCACCTTCCTGATCTTCAGCCTTTGTGAAGATGATAGCACCTGAACCGTTGGAGTTTGCTGAGTGGTTTATAGTACCGTCAGCCTGAACTGTACCAGGTACTGGCTGGAATCCCCAGCAGCCCTTGATCTCAGGAGCAGCTACAGAAAGCTGGTTGTAGAATGTGTAGTTCTGGATAACTACCGGCATATCACCTGTTCTGAAACGTGTGAATGCGTCATATGTCTGCTGGAAACTGTATGTTGTATAGAACTTTGTCCAAGTATCGAAAGCGTTTACAGCCTCCTGAGTATCGAATGTTGTCTTTGTCTGCTCTTCGTTGTAGTAGTTAAGACCCTGCTGGAGGAGCAGCATAGCAAATGTGTTACCAGGCTCTGTGATAGCAGATACCTGAGTTGTTCCGCCTGTACTTGTCATTACAGGGAGGATAAGACCAACTTCGAGGTAGTTTCTCTGAAGTGTTGGCAGACAGTTGAGAAGTCCGTCCCAAGTATTGAGGTCTGTTGCCGGGTCGATATCGTATTCGCTAAGGATATCTGAACGATAGAACAGCATTGGGAAGGTCTGGTCACATGGAAGACCGTATGTACCGCCGTTATACTGATAAAGAACAGTAGCGTCGTCTGCGAAACGTGTCTTTACCTCGTCAAAGTCGCTGAATGTGGTCAGATCTGTAAGAACGCCACGGGCTGCAAGCTGGATAGGGAAGTCGCCGCCCATGAAGAGAGCGAGGTCAGGACCCTTGCCTGCGAATGTAGCCTCAACGATACCGCCCTGAACGAGCTTGAGGTTGATCTTTGTTTTAGCTGTTGGATTGTATTCACTTGAAATGAGCTGCTGGAGAGCCTCAGCGTTATCACGGCCGAGCATTACCCAGCACTCCATAGCACTTTCGTCCTCATCGGACAGTGCGTTGTAGTCCTCAAAGAATGAACCGATAAAGCCCTTGAAACCAAAGCTCAGTGAGCCGAAGAATGACTTGTCACATGAAGTGAAGTCCTGATCTGAGTTTACGACCTCGATCATATCGACTTCAAGCGGCTGCTCACGATACTGGTTTACGAATGAAGAAACTGATGTGATGTTATCCTTGATCTGTGACATCATCTCAGGAATAAGGTCAGGTTTCTTTACGCACTTATCGAGAACGATAGCCATTTTCTCAAGAGTTTCAGCCTCAGTACCGCCTGAGTTTGAAAGTTTCTCGATCTCAGCCTTCTTATCTCTCAGTGTCTGAGCATACTCCTTGAAGTCAGGAATGATAGAAGGGATAGCTGTATCGATCATGTAGTTGTTGTATTCGTCTGGGTCAGGACCTGTGATCTGTCTGATCTGTCTGTAGTAGCTGTTGATGTTATAAACAAGCTCATCCAGATCGCCCATGATCTCACCGATCTCACCAGGAACAGCCTCAAGTGAGATAGTGTTTGTGCCTGCCTGGAGGTAGAAATAAAGGTCATTTCCGTTTTCGTCCTTAGGAGTTGTTATCTCCCAGTCTGTGCCGTAGTAGAACTTTATCTGATTAGCCTCGAGGCAAGGTACTTCGCCGTTGACGTAAAGACGTCTGTTGGAGTACATACCTCTCATCTGATCCTGTCTGCCTCTTATACCTATCTTATAGTAGCCGGCCTTGTCAACGTTGAACTCCCAAGTAACTGTCTGAGTTGACTGTGTCCAGCTGCCTGAACCGATAGTGTTATATCTTGTCTTAGTAGGGCTTGAACCGTTCTCACTTGATGTGAGATATGAGCTCTTATCTGATGTAGGATAAAGAGTTCTTGCAGACTTATAGGCAGCTGTTTCACCCTCAAGAGTGATCCTCTGTCCCTGAGTCTGTGTCAGATCGCTGTCTGACGGTGCTGCATAAGCAGCAGGTGCCTCATACTGATAGAAAGTGAACTTCTCAACAGCAAATTCAGCCTTTTCAGACTCAAATGTTATTGTGTGTTCACCGGCCTCTATGTAGAACTCCAGCGGCTCGTTGAAGAGTCCGTCGATGTCCTCCAGAGGAGTTTCCTGCCAGCACGGAGTTGATATCTGTCCAGGACGGATATCGTTCTGTCTTGAATCCTGCTTTATCTCAGATTCGTTGATCCACCTTTTGTTCAGCGTGATTCTTGACGCTGTTGCATAAGGGCTCTCACCGTCGATAAGCATTGAAAATTCAACGTCGTTTGTGTTGCTCTCAAGTGCCTCATATACCATTTTGATATTGTAGACGCCTGTTTCAGGAATGTTCACCTTCCAAGAAACTGAGCCCTCCTGATTTGCCCACTGCATAACATCGTTCTTTCCGTCAACTGTTGTAACGGTTATCTGAGCGTCTGTTACTGAGGCAGGATCGTAATCCTTGCCCAAGACCTCAACTGTTTTGTCAGGTCTTGCAGCGTCAGCATACTTCTTAACATAGTTTGTGTAAGAAGTCTGACGGATCGAGTCAGTACCCGTCGTGGCAGCGGAACTTCCGTCGCCTGTTGCAGAATCATCAGCAGTTTCCTGCGTGCCTAGAACGCCTTCGTCTGCGGTTTCGCTGTCTGCAAACGCAGGAACAGCTGCACTCGCACACATTGCAAGAGCCAGCATCGAAGTGATAATGCGTCTAAACATTGTGTCTTTCACTATGAATCCACCTTTCTAAATAATTTGCTTTTGGTTTTGCGAGAATCAAGCCTACTTAATTACATTCTAATATAAATAGTATAGAACCTCTTTCAATATGTGATCCCCCACGGGAATAAAGAAAAATGAAAGTTATGTCCCCCCCGATCTGAACAGCACAAGTTTATCGCCGTTCTCATCAAGTTCGACCTTGACTTTATCTCCGCCTTTTATCTCAAGAGCGTCCATAAAGTCCTTAGGGAGCTGCAAGCGTCCCGACCTGTCCAGCACGATAAGCTCTTCATGAGCCGTTTCCTCGCTGTTCTCAACCAGCACGATATCTCCCATTTCGTTGAGTTCCTCCACATAAGAACGTTTTCTTACGATCTCGGAACTCGTTCTTCCGTCTCTGATAGCCACCACTCTGTCGATATGGTCTGCGAGCTTTACGTCATGAGTAACGATTACAACAGTGATCTTTTCGTCCCTGTTCAGCTCCTTGAATATATCAAGTATCATATTGGAAGTCTTTGTATCCACCGAGCCTGTTGGTTCATCTGCCAGCAGCAATCTCGGATCGTTTGCCAGTGCAATAGCTATTGCAACTCTCTGCTGTTCGCCTCCCGACATCTGGTCGAGCCTGCTGTTTTTCCTTTTCAGCAGCCCCACTCTGTCGAGCAGCTCCAGTGCTTTCTGCCTTCTCTTATGACCGCCGTTGAGCAGCATAGGCAGCTCAACATTTTGTACAGCCGTAAGATACGGCACAAGATTTCTTGCATTATTCTGCCACACAAAGCCTACGGTGTTTCTTTTATACTCCATATAGTCCTTATCAGTGAACTTCAAAAGGTCTTTGCCGTCCACATAAAGACTTCCTGCCGAAGGTTTATCAAGACCTCCAAGCATATTGAGCAGTGTCGATTTGCCACTTCCTGAGTTTCCCACGATAGCCATAAGCTCTCCACGCTCGACATCTAGGTCAAGTCCTTGAAGTGCAACTACCTCAACATCAGAAGTTTTGTATATCTTCACCAGATTTTCACACCGTATCATATATTTATCATTGTTGGCAGCTACAATAGTATCAAGTTCATCACTCAACTATCTCACCATCCTCCAATGTATAAACCTTATCAGCTATATCTATCATGCTGGGGTCGTGAGTCGTCATTATAATGGTCATCTCATCTCTTGCCACCAGCTCTTTGAAAAGCTTTACAACGTGAAGTGCCGTCGCCGTATCAAGTTCGGCGGTAGGCTCGTCCGCAAAGATTATATCAGGCTTATGAGCGATAGCCCTTGCTATAGCCACACGCTGCTGTTCTCCGCCGGACATTTCGCTCGGACGGTGGAACATTCGCTTTTCAAGCCCCACGTTTCGCAGACATTCCCTCGTTCGTTTATCTCTTTCCTCGTAAGGATATTTCGCAAGCCTCAACCCGAAATCCACGTTCTCATAAGCGGTCATTCCCGACATAAGTGCCACCGACTGGAACACGAACGCCATTTTATAACGCCTTATATCATCTCTCGCTCTCTCAGAAAGTCTTGTGATATCCTTTCCGCCGAACATGACCTTGCCCTTTGTTGGCTTGTCAAGTGCACCGAGAATATTTATAAGCGTGGTCTTGCCACTTCCCGAACGTCCCCTCAGGATCGTCAGCCTGCCTTTTTCTATTTCTATGTTGATATTTTTCAGTGCATTCACAACACTGCCGTCGCCTATTTTGAAATCACGGCACAGATTTTCAGTTGAAAGTATAGTATCCATACCGCACATCTCCTTATCACACAGAAACTTCTCTTATCTTCTTCCCCTCTTCCGACCGCCGCACCATTGGTGATTTTGACGTATGTAATATACTCAAACTTCAGTAAAAAAATTTGTGCATTATTCACATATCGTGTCACGAGCACGCAACGACCACAACATATTGTATTTCTTGTACAATATGTTCAAAACAGAGGCTATAAATTATGCAAATCAGCCCATAAATTTATGAAAAATGCTGAAAAGGGCTTATTTAGCTAATCTTAATTATATCAATATATCAGGATTTTGTCAAGGATATTAAACGTTTAAGATACCATAAAAACTAGGCTTGCGGAGGATTTAGTCACCTTAAACAAACCCCAAAACCGTTTTTTGTGCATTTCGCAAGAAAACTTGTCAAAAAAAGTTGAAAACCCTGTTGCTATCAGGATTTTCAGATATAATTAATAATAATTTTACATTTGTACATATAAAAGCCGCAATGTTTCTACCGATATGCACAAAAAACATTTGATTTATTTATTTAAAATATGCAAAAGCAAAACGGTTCTTGACAATGGATAAAGGTCGACGTAAAAAAATCGTCCAAAAGGGCATTTGTGCAATTTTAACCTATAATAAAAAGACCATTGTGAAGAAAAATGACCGTAATATGGAATTCTCTTCCCACAAAAAAACATTAAACATTGTCCTATTTATCATACAGTTTTCACATAAACCAGTATAATATTAGATAACGAAACAAGAAAGCCCCTTGGGGGGCGGATAAAAATTGCAATACGACGGCTCATGCCGCTTACATATCAGGAGGTTTTCATCATGAATGAATATGGTAATAACAACTTCAACAACAATAACAATAATAACAACAATAACAACTTTGAAAACGGCTTTACACAGCAGAATGGATACAATCAGTATCAGGCTCAGGCTGGCGGCATGAATGAGTTCACATATAACCCTAACAAGAAGAAGTCCAAAGGCAAGAAGATACTTTCCGGTATCATCGCAGTGCTTTGCGTTGCGGCTATCGGTACGACTTCTATCGTGGGCTACAATCTTGTGACAGGCAAGAACGCTGTAGGTTCTTCAAACAACGGCACAGTTGTTTCAAAGGACGACAGCTCATCAAACAGCACAAAGAGCACAGTTGACCGTTCAAACCTGCCAACTATCCAGCAGCTTTCAACTCCGTCTGACGCACTTACTATCCCTGAGATAGTAAAGAAGGTATCGCCTTCCGTTGTTGGTATCTCTTGTATCCTTTCAAACGGTACTGCAACAGGTTCAGGAATCGTAATGAGCGAGGACGGTTACATTGTAACTAACGCACACGTTGTTGACGGTGCACAGTCTATCTCAGTTGTGCTCCCTGACAGCTACAACGATTCTTCAAGCAAGTCTGACGACAGCAAAAAGAGTTCTGATGACAGCTCTGAAAGCACAGAGGACAACCTCACCTACACAGCTACACTGGTAGGAAAGGATACTCAGACTGATATCGCAGTTTTGAAGATCGACGCAAAGGGACTTACAGCCGCTGAGTTCGGCACATCTGCTGACCTTCAGGTGGGCGAAGCGTCTATCGTAATAGGCAACCCGCTTGGTTTCTCACTTGCAAACTCTGTAACAGCAGGAATAATCTCCGCAACAGACAGAACTCTTACAGTTGAGGACAGAACGATGAACCTCATTCAGACAGACGCATCTATCAACAGCGGTAACTCAGGCGGACCGCTCATCAACGCATACGGTCAGGTAATCGGTATCACTTCTGCGAAGGTATCTTCCTCAGTAGGCGAGGGACTTGGTTTCGCTATCCCTATCGACGAGGCACTTCCTATCATTGAGGACCTTATGAAGAACGGTTACGTTACAGGCAGACCTAGCCTTGGTATTTCAGGCAGCGACATCACAAGTGCATACTCTTCATACTATGGAATCCCACAGGGATTTTTGGTAAAGAAAGTTACTGAGGGCAGCGGTTCTGAAAAGGCCGGTATTCAGGAGAACGATATTATAATAGGTATAAACGGCACTGTTATCTCAAACATCAACGAGCTAAACGAGATAAAGAACAAGTGCAAAGTCGGCGACACTGTTCAGCTTACTATATACAGAAACAAGAAGATGATAAACGTTGACGTTGTTCTTGGAGAGTCCACTGAGGATACTTCCGAGTCAAACAACAGCGACCAGAACAGTGACAACAATGATAACAACAATAACTACGATGATTACTATGGAAACTATGGCAATGGCCTTGGCGGCTACAATTACGGCTACGGTTTCTAAATAACAAAGCTTTCTTCATATTTTTTCATATTCTTTTACTTCAGGAAAAGAGCTGTCCCGAGTTATCGGGGCAGCTTTTTTCTTTGTTTCCGTCTTGACAGAGGGTCAAAGCAGTGCTATTATAATAAGGTGTACTATTAAACGAGTACGCTTGCTATACTTGGCAAAGGTAGGTGTTTCTGTGACAAAAGAAGAATATCTTGACTTTTGCAGTTCCATTGCAGGTGCAAAATATGACCAGCCTTTCAATGAGGACTTTCAGACAACGGCTTTACGTCATTCGGACACTAAAAAGTGGTTCGGGCTTATGATGCTCCACAATGACAGGTGGATAGTTAATCTGAAACTCCGCCCTGAAGAGGTACAATTTTATCAAAAGATATATGAAGGCGTGACTGAGGCTTACCATATGAACAAGGTGCACTGGATAACATTGTATCTTGACAGCGACGTGCCAAGAGAAGAAATAGAAGATCTTACCCTCCAAAGCTTTGAGCTTACAAAGAGGTCAGATAAAAGTAAAACCAAAAAGCGAAAGGGAGCTTTATAAATGAGAACTTTTTCAAAATCAAGCAAGCTTGATAATGTGTGTTATGATATAAGAGGCCCTGTTATGGACGAGGCAAACGAAATGATTGCAAGGGGAGAGAAAATATTCAAACTCAATATCGGAAACCCTGCACCATTTGCGTTCAACGCCCCCGACGAGATCATACAGGCAATGACCGACAACCTGAGAAACGCTCAGGGCTATTCCGATTCAAAGGGAATAACCGAGGCAAGACAGGCTATTTATGACTATGCACACTTCAAGGGCATACCTGTTGAGAGTCTTAACGATATCTACACCGGAAACGGCGTTTCTGAGCTTATCACAATGGTAATGCAGGGACTTCTCAACAACGGCGACGAGGTGCTCGTTCCTGCACCTGACTATCCGCTTTGGACAGCCTCCGTTACCCTTGCAGGCGGTACTGCCGTTCACTATATCTGCGATGAAAGCTCCGAATGGTATCCTGACCTTGAGGACATGGAAAAGAAGATAACAGACAAGACAAAGGCTATCGTTATCATCAACCCTAACAACCCTACAGGTGCGGTATATCCGAAAGAGATACTTGAAAAGATAGCAGACATGGCAAGACGCCACGAGCTTATCATATTCTCAGATGAGATTTATGACAGACTTCTTATGGACGGCGTTGAGCACACTTCTATCGCATCACTTTGTCCTGATGTTTTCTGCATCACCCTCAACGGACTTTCAAAGTCCCACAGGATAGCAGGTTTCCGTGTGGGTTGGATGACCCTCAGCGGAGATAAGAGCAGGGTAAAAGGCTACATCGAGGGTCTTAATATGCTTTCAAGCATGAGGCTTTGCTCAAATGTACCGAGCCAGTATATAATCAAATATGCTCTTGGTGACTACACAAAGACTGACGATCTGCTCCTGCCGGGGGGACGTATCTACGAGCAGAGAGAGTATATCTACAATGCCCTAAACAGCATCGACGGTCTGTCGGCTGTAAAGCCTAAGGCTGCGTTCTATATCTTCCCAAAGATAGACGCAAAGCGTTTCAACATCACGAATGACGAGCAGTTCGTTCTGGACTTCCTCCGTCAGAAGAAGATACTTCTTGTTCACGGCGGCGGTTTCCACTGGGAGCAGCCTGACCATTTCAGGATAGTTTATCTGCCTAAGCTTGAGGACCTTGAATACTCCATGAAAGAAATGAAAGATTTCCTTGCCGATTACAGACAGGAATAACTGCCCATATTATATATAACAACCTAGTTATATATTTCCGGATATTTATAGCCATGCATCTATAAACCTGTCTCTTATACACATCTCCGAGCCCACGAGACTAAGGCGAATCTC
>UQAR01000006.1 GCA_900539095.1 uncultured Ruminococcus sp. | reverse complement strand
AGATTCGCCTTAGTCTCGTGGGCTCGGAGATGTGTATAAGAGACAGATATAAATATCACCGACGGTCAAACTGTGAAAGGCTCAGGCTATACGTTACGGTTCAATGCTCAGGACTATCAGGGCGGCAGGATATATTCAGACAAGACCGAGGTGTGGCTCAACGGACTGTCACTGGAGTGTATCGCTCAGGACAGGAATTCAGCTTATTATATGGAGCTTTCAGGCGGTGCGAACCTGCTTGAAATAAGGATATATGACCGTGAGGGCAGATATGCCGACTATGCCTATACGATAAATTCAGTGAGTGCACAAAAGGGCGAGCAAACAGGCGTTGTAAAATTGAGCGTTGACGCCGATACCATAGGGCTTGGTCAGCTTTGTGCACAGTCCGAGGTCGCAATATATGAGGGCGACAGCGGCGTTGACGTTATAGAGCGTTTCCTTGAGCAAAACGGTTTTACAGCTGACTTTTCAGGAGAAAAAGATCAGCGTTACCTCCACCGCATACACAAAAGCGGTGCGTTTGCAGGGGGAGCGATAAACAGCGAGCTTGCAGAGCTTATAAAAAATGACGGCATAGGCGAAAGCGGGGTATCCAATGCCGACAGCCTAGGCGAGTTTGACTACACCTACGGCTCAGGTTGGGTCTATACCGTGAACGGCAATATGCCTGCCTATGGAATGGGCAAGGTGAATTTCACTGACGGTGATACCGTAAGGCTTGCATTCACAGTGGCGTATGGCAGAGATATCACAGGTGCTCAGGGCAGCTATGATAAAACATGGTAGGAGGATATCATTGAAAATAAGCAGTTTTCTTCGCAAAACGGCAGCGGCGTTAGTTTGTGCAGTGATGATCTTTGCAAACGTCCCTGCGGTGGGTGCGGAAGATGATATTATAACAGAAAGTGCCGAAAAGGTCTGTGATTGGCAGCGTGAAAAGCTGGGCGTTTCTCAGGACGAAAGCGTTTTTTCAGGAGATATTCTCCAAAGTGCAGGCACAGGCAGCTTGGACTGGTTCGCCATAGGCGTTTCACGGTTCGGCTTTGAGGAAGATTATGAGGCTTATCTCACTGCACTTTCTCAGCGTGTGAAAAAGCTTTCTGATAAAGACAATGCCACCGAGTGGCAAAGATGTGCCATAACAGCCGCTGCAATGGGCGGCGACCCTGCCGACCTTGACGGCGTAGACCTTGTAAAAGGCAGCGTTTACGGCAGAGATGAAAACAGCTCCGTGGGAAAGCAAGGTCTTAACGGCTGGATATTCGCACTGTTGACCCTTGATACAATGGGCTATAAGACCCCTGAGGGTGCGGCGTTTGACAGAGAACGTATCATCAGCGAGATAATTTCAGCACAAAATAGTGACGGCGGATTTTCCCTTTCCAAAGGCGAAAGCGATATCGACATTACCGCCATGGCGTTGCAGGCTTTGTCGGTGTATTATAACGATTTTTCCCGTGATGATGTGAGAAAAAGCGTTGATAAAGCGGTGGAGTATCTCAGCGTCAAGCAGGGCAGCGACGGTTCTTTCGGCAACGCCGAGGCTGACGCACAGGTCATTATCGCACTTTGCGACCTTGGTATCGACCCCGACACGGACAGACGTTTTTTGAAAGATCTCGACCTTTTGACCGCATTGCTTTCCTATCAGAACAGCGACGGCGGCTTTGCACATGAAAAAGGAGGCGAGTCTGACGAGCTTTCCTCAGGGCAGGCACTTTGTGCACTTGCGGCGGCAAAGCGTTACAAGCTTACAATGCGGCGTATCTATGACATGAGAGAAGAACTTTCAGTGCTCCAGCGTGAAAAACTTGACGGCATAAACGGTAGACTGCTGGTGGTCAAAGACGAAGAGAGTGCCGAGAAAGCACTAAAGCTTTTTAACGACCTCACCTGCGATGAGCGTACCTATGTGAAATATGGCTCACAGCTTGAAAATGCGGCAAAAGAGTATGGGCTTACCCTCAGCGACAGGGATTTCACGGAAGAACTTGCAGTCACAGACCATGCACAGGGCTGCATATACAGTATCGAGAAAACCGAGGTGTATTCAGGCAAAGCAGGCTTTACAAAAAGCGATATGAAAAAGCTTGAAACTCTCAGGAAAAACGGCGTCACCTCAGGGGACTGCACTGTTACGGCGGTGCTGCTTTCCCATGCAAAGGCCGACGAAAACCTTGCGGAGCGTGACAAAATAATTTCAGAACTTGAAGAAATGAACGCTAAAGCGAATGAACTTTACAGCGAGATATCCGACCTTAACAGCATAATAAGCAAAGAACTTTATCCTGTTGACAGCGTTGGCAAGGATAAAAAAGAGCTTTTGAAAGAAACAGCAGAAAGGATAAAAAAACTCCCCGAAAGTGAGCAGAAAAAGGTCACATCGGCTCAGGAGATAATCAAATCGGCTGAGGATAAAAACGTGACGGTGTATGTGATATCGGCGGCAGCGGTGGCGTGTGCCGTTATGGTGGGTGTAAAAATAAGAAAGAAGGGTAAAAATGCGTGAGATAACAGATGAAGTGAAAAAGGTCATAATCGGCAAAGACAACGTGGTGGATATGGTTTTCGCAGCCATTCTCGCACAGGGTCATGTGCTTATGGAGGACGTGCCGGGCGTGGGAAAAACTACCCTTGCGGTAGCGTTTTCAAAGGCACTGGGGCTTGAAACAAAGAGAATACAGTTTACTCCCGATACCGTAGCCTCAGACATCACAGGCTATACAGCCTTTGACAGACAGGCACAGGGCTTTACTTTCCACAGCGGTGCGGCAATGACGAACATACTTCTTGCAGACGAGATAAACAGGACCTCAGGAAAAACACAATCCGCTCTCCTTGAAGTCATGGAAGAGCGTGCCTGCACTGTTGACGGAAGAACTTATCCTCTCCCTGAACCTTTTGCAGTCATTGCGACCCAGAACCCTACAGGCACAGTTGGCACGGCGGCACTGCCTGTTTCTCAGCTTGACAGATTTATGATAAAGCTTTCCATGGGATATCCTGACAAAGCAGCAATGAGAAACATTATGTCAGACCGCAGCAGCCGTGACCCCCTTTCCTCAGTTAAAGCCGTCTGCACAGCTGACAAGCTTATAGAAATGCAGAAAAAAGCAAAGGCGGTCTTTGTTGACGATGCGATCTATGATTACATTTCAGACCTTTGCGACGCCACAAGGCATAATGAAAACATCTCCCTTGGCGTTTCACCAAGAGGAGCGTTGGCACTTTGCAGGATAGCAAAGGCGTGGGCGTGCTATAACGGCAGAGAATATGTCGTTCCTCAGGACGTAAGGGATTTCTTTGTCCACGTTTGCAGCCATAGGATAGCACTTTCTCCAAATGGCAGACTTGCAGGTCTTGCCGCAGAAAGCGTGCTCGAAGAGATAATGAAAGAAGTAAAATGCCCTGAAAACGAGGAAAAACGCTGATGAAAAGGCTAGGCTTTTTGCTTTGCACAGCTTTGGGAATATCGCTTTTTGTGCTGAAAAGACCTGTTGGCGTGGCAGTGCTGGGCTTTTGCGTGCTCTGCTTTTTGCTGTCTGCCTGTGAAAATATGCTGTCACGGAAAAAGCTTTTTGCACTTGTGAGCTGTGAAAGATCAGGGCTGAAAAATGTGGATATCCCCATTAAACTTACCCTAACAGGCTCGACAGGGGATTACAGCGGACGGCTCAGACTGAAAAATATGCTCACAGGACAAACTATAACAAAAAAACTGAGCTTTACTATCTCAGGCGGCAAGCCTGCCGTTGTGGATATCACCCTGAACAGCGAGACTTGCGGAAAAATATCCGCCGATATCATGTCCCTGAAAGCGTTTGACCTAACAGGGCTTGTGTGGAAAAGGGTAAAATGCGAGGTAAAGGGCAGCGTGAATATCATGCCTGACGCCGCTGAGATAGACGAGAGTGAAGAGGCAATACTGAAAGAGGCTCTTGAAAGCGATATTTACAGCGAGGAAAACGAGGGCTCTGACCATAGCGAGCCTATAGGGATAAGAGAATATCGTCAGGGCGACAGCTATAAGTCTGTGCACTGGAAACTGTCCTTCCGCCTTGGTGATATATATGTCCGTGAATATGGCGAACCTGTCACCGACAGCCTGTGCATCTATATCGAAACAGGCGGCAGCACTCCGCCTGAGAATTATGACAAGCTTGCAGCCAAAGCCCTGAGCCTTTCAATGGCACTCTCCGAGGACGGAACAGGGCATTACATGGCGTTTTACAGCTTTTCGCAGCAGCGAAAGATATTTGAACATATCGACAGCAGCGACAGTTTTGCCGTCGCCCTTGACAGCCTGCTCTCTTCTCAGCCTGAGCAGGGAAAAGAGCATAAAGCAGAGTTTTCAGAGCTGTTTGAAAAAAGCGGCATAAGCCGTGTTATCGAGATAAAATAAAGAGGTGATAAAATTGACAGCAAGCATGAGCCGTGCTGAAAAAAGCTCTCCAAAGAGCGTTTATATGGTGCAGTTAGCATTTTGTGCATTGATTATGCTCATGCTGTCATTGTCACTTGACATGGGCTGGAGAGCCTTTGCCGCCGCAGGCGTTTGCTTTTTGACCGCCCTTGCAGGTGTGTCAAAAAAGACGCTGCCTGTTCCGATTTTTGCCGCAGTTTTGGCAGGAGCGATTTTCCATGACCGATTTTTTCAAAGCCTTGCAGGGCTTTTGAATGCCGCTTTGACCGTTCACGGCAAAAGTGCAGGCACGGTGGAAATGCTTGTGGAAAACGCCTCAGACCCTGCCTTTGCACTTTTGGTGGGATCTGTGATAGTCGCAGCGGTGCAGAGCGCTTTCTGCCAATTTGGCAGCAAGGCTTTTTCTGTTGCAATTATGGCACTTTTCCTGTCCGCAGGTGCTTTTGTTGATATACCGCTGACAAATGCCACCACGGAAGTGGCGTTCGGTATCTTCGCAATATGTTTTTCAGGCAGTCTGAAAGGCAGTGTGAAAAAAGTCGTGCTGTTCATAGCGGCCTTCTGTGCGGTGCAGACCGCCTGTCTGACAGGGTTTGCAGACAAAATATCTCGTACCGCTTTTGCCGACCGTTTTGATGAAAAAAGCCGGTATGAGATAATAATGGAGCACCCACAGCCTTTGTATCTTATTGAAAGCCGTTTTGAGAAAGAAAACGGCGGCGTTTGGGAGCATCTCAGCGGCGAAGAAAAATATGCCTATGCGGACGAGTTTTACTGGCTTGACAAGCTGGAACTTCCCCCCGTTTTTCAGACATCTTCTCTTGACAAAGCCTTGGATATATCCGACAACAGCATTGTTACAGTGAACATCAAAAAGGGCGAAAAGCCTCTTTATACCTATGGCATGACCGACGCAGAGAATGCCTTTTCTGACCCCACGGTAATAGGCGACAGCTTTGAGAATGAAAAAAGCTATTATAAGCTTGCGGTGTCGGAAAGCTACCTCACAAAACCTTTTGGCACATATGAAAGCCTGCGGGCTGCTGACAATGAGGAGTACCTTGCGGCAGAAAAGGGCTACCGTGACTATGTTTATTCCACCTGTCTTGATATATCAGCCGAGGATAAACAGCTTGCCGCAAACCACTTTGACCTTGAGGGCACACAGGCTCAGCTCAGGTCGGAAATGCTCAGCTTTTTTGTGTCTGATGCAGTGCTTGACAGGTCAAAGATCTATGGGGGCGAAAGCTCTTTTGCAGATATGCTTGAAGTCACCTGCCGTGGCGGAGAGGAAGATTTTGCGTCAGCCGCAGTGAAGATATTCCGTGCAAAGGGCGTTCCTGCAAGGCTTTGCAGAGGGTATCTCATCACATCTGATATGACAAAAGACCTTACCGACAACGCCGCTTTGACCGTCACCTCAAAGCAGCTCCACTACTGGGCGGAGTATTATAAAGACGGCATAGGCTGGCAGCCTTTTGAAGTCTGCCCCGATCTTGTTGGCATGATAAAAACAGATGACAGTTCCGCACAGGCGAAAACCGACAGCGAAGGCGGCGAGGCTCTTGCACCTGAGGAAGAGGACAAGCCGAGAGAAGAGATATTCGAGGAAAACAAGACACAGCCTGAGAAAAAAAGCTATGTTGTCTATATCGTTATTAGTGCGGTAATACTTATACTCTGCCTTATTGCGGCAATAATAGCTTTGATAAGAAAAAGAAGGTTTTCCGCCCTGCCTGACAAAGAAAAGGTGAAAAAACTGTTTTTTAAGGGCAGGAAAAAGTTGTGCGGCAAAAGCTTTTCAGACCACGCTCCGCAGGAGCTTTTTGAAAGCATAAAGAAAACCTACGGCGTTCCAATGGCGGAAAGTTTTGCAGAAAGCGAGAAAATATACGAAAAAGCAAGATTTTCAAAACTTGAGATTTCCCCACAGGAAATGCAGATAGTGAAAAACTTTGCAGTTTTGGCAAAGAAAGCGAGAAAGCTCAAAGGTCAGGAGGGAGCAGATAAAAGGTGAAAAAGGATATTGCTCTGCTTATAGTCGTGATACTTGCGGCGGCAGCGGTCATAAAAGGCGTTGATATACAGTCCGTTGACGAGTATTACAGCCTACACAGCGACGATACTGCAAATGCCGCACATACTGTTACCCTCACCATTGATTGCTCTGACATTTTGGATAATTACGACAAACTTGACCAAAACCTCCGTGACGAGCGTTATGTGCCCTCTGACGGCATTGTGCTCCCTGAGGAAGAATATGTCCTTCGTGACGGCGACACGGCTTTTGACCTGCTGGAAAAAGCCGCACGCTGCGAAAAGATACCCATTGATTATCAAGGCTCAGGGGACAATATCTACAATAGCGTTTATGTCCGTGGAATAAACAATATCTATGAGTTTTCCTGCGGTCCGTCCTCAGGCTGGACTTATACTGTCAACGGCGAAAGCCCTGACAAAGGTTGCTCGCAGTATGTGCTCAACGACGGCGACAGCGTGGAGTTTTACTACGTCTGCGACTATACAAAGGAGGCGGCGAAATGAGATTATCTGCCTTTCACCCTGTGACAGCCCTTGTGTATTTCGTGGCAGTCCTTGTGATAACGATGTTCTGCTTTTCGCCTGCTGTGGCAGTGTGTTCAGCAGTGGGAGCGTTCCTTTTTTGTGCCGTGACCCAAAGCCGCAGACAGTTTCTTTCCGACCTGCTGTTCTATGCCTTTATCACCGCCGTTTTGACTATCACAAATCCGCTTTTTTCTCATAAGGGCGTAACGCCGCTTTTTTTCATAAACGGCAAAGCCTACACAAAAGAGGCACTTTTTTATGGTTTTACCGCAGGACTTTCCCTTACCGCCGTTATAATGTGGTGCAAGGTGCTTGGAAAAGTGCTCACAAGGGAAAAAATGCTTTACATTTTCGGCAGAAAAACGCCCAAAGCCGCCCTTGTTATAACAATGACAATGGGCTTTATCCCAAAGCTGAAAAGACTTCATCGACAGCTTATCGACGCCCTGAACTGCTCAGGAGCGAACACCTCCGATAGCCGTTTTGACCGCCTGAAAAAGGACTGCACAGTGTTCACCGCACTTTGTGCAGGCGTTCTTGAAAGGGGAGCAGACACCGCCGCATCAATGAAAGCCCGTGGCTACGGCGTGGAGAAACGCAGCTTTGCACACTCTTTTAGATTTCGACCGTGGGACGGCGTTTTGACAGCCATATTTTCTGCACTGTTCGTTGCTGTGCTTATGTTTTCAGCGGACGGACAGCTTTCGGCGGATTTTTACCCTGTGATAAAAGTGCACAGCAGCGTCCTGCCTGCCGCAATGTTTGCACTGCTCTGCATTTGTCCGTTTATTCTTGAAGTAAAGGAGAGCATAAAATGGAAATACTGTCTTGCAAAAATGTAGCGTTCAAATACAATGAAAGCACCGGATATGCCCTTTCTGACTGCACTTTCTCAGTGAAAAAGGGCGAAAAAGTCATGCTCTGCGGAGCGTCAGGCAGCGGAAAATCCACCTTGCTCAGACTTTTGAAAAGAGAGGTTTCTCCAAGAGGAGAGCTTTCAGGTGACATTGACCTTATTGGCAAGGCAGCGACCGAGCTTTCCGACAGGGAAAGTGCCGAAAAAATAGGCTTTGTAATGCAAGACCCCGATAGTCAGACCGTCTGCGATAAGGTGTCCTCTGAGCTTGCTTTCGGACTTGAAAGCTTTGGCGTGCCAAGCAAAGAGATACAAAGCCGTGTGGGCGAAATGGCGGCTTTTTTCGGCATAGAGCCGCTTTATGAAAGGGATATCTCCACCCTTTCAGGCGGACAAAAACAGCTTGTTTCCCTGTGTTCCATAATGGTCACAGACCCTGATATCCTTCTTCTTGACGAGCCTACCGCTCAGCTTGACCCTGTTGCCGCAAAAGAACTGCTCAGCATTTTAGACCGTCTAAACAAAGAAATGGGCGTGACCGTTATCATTGCCGAGCATGACCCTGAGGAGCTTTTTGATTCCTGTGACAAGATATTGTACCTTTCAAATGGCAAAACTGCGTTTTTTGATACCCCTGCAAAGGCTGCGAAATACTTCGCTCAAAATGACCTTGAGGGCTTTCTTCCTGAAACCGCAAAGGTTTTTGCAGGCCTTTGCAGCGACCTGCCTCTTAACGTAAGACAGGGCAGAGCACAGCTTGAAAATCTTGTGACTGAGGATACCCCGCATACTGACGAGAGCACTGCGGAAAGCACTGAGCCTTACGCCCTAGAGTGCAAAAATATCTGGCAGAGATATGAAAAAGATTCTCCCGATATACTTAAAGGCTGTGACCTCGCCGTCAGAAAAGGGGAGTGCTATGGGCTTTTAGGCTCGAACGGCGGTGGAAAATCAACGCTTTTGCGTGTTATCTGCGGACTTTGCAAGCCTTATATGGGTGCAGTTTCCCTTTTCGGCAAAAAACAGAAAGCCTATAAAAACGGCTCGCTTTTCCGTGAAATGCTTGCATTTTTGCCCCAAGAGCCTGTGACGATGTTTGTGAAAGAATCCGTCCGTGAGGATCTTTTGCAGTCGGCCGACGAAAACGCCGTGAAAAAAATTGCAGAGCGTATGGAAATCGAGCCGCTTTTAGACCGCCACCCGTGGGATCTCAGCGGCGGCGAGATACAGAAATGTGCCTTTGCGAAGATACTTCTTGCCGACCCGAAAATAATTGTCCTCGATGAGTGCACAAAGGGAATGGACAGCTTTGCGAAGAAAGCGTTGGGAGATGTGCTTGCAAGCCTTAAAGCCGAGGGCAGGACCATACTTCTTGTGACCCATGACCTTGAATTTGCCGCCGAAAACTGCGAAAGGTGCGGACTGCTTTTTGACGGAAAGATAGCCGCCGAGGACAACGCCGTGAGATTTTTCTCCCGCAACCGCTTTTACACCACCGCCGCCGCAAGGCTCACAAGAGGCTTTTTCAGCGGTGCGGTGACATCAGCTGCGGCAAGAGAGCGGCTTTTGACGCTGAAAAGAGGCAAAAATGAGTAAGAAAAAACTTTTTTCAGGGCTTGTCTACCTACTTGTCATACCCCTTGTGTGCTTTGGCGGCATAATATTTTTCAAAGAGCGTTTTTACTCTTTCGTCACCGCCGCACTTGCAATACTTACCGTGGCAGGTTATTTTCTCCACTTTGAGAAAAAACAATCTGACAGCACACAGCTTGTGATAATAGCCGCCATGACCGCATTGTCAGTTTTCGGAAGGATAGTTTTCAGCTTTCTGCCTGGGTTCAAACCCTGCACCGCTATAGTCATTATCACCGCACTTTATATGGGCAGAGAATCGGGTTTTATGACAGGTGCAATGACCGCCCTTATTTCAAACTTCTATTTTGGACAAGGTGCATGGACGCCTTTTCAAATGCTGGTATGGGGTCTGACAGGATATTTTGCAGGAATGTTGGCTGATAAGCTTATAAAAAGCAAGCCACTCCTTGTGACCTATGGTATCATCTCAGGAGCGGCGTTCTCTCTTATCATGGACTTGTGGAGCTGCCTGTGGACCGATAACGCCTTTGTGCTCAGCAGATACCTTGCCCTTGTTGGCTCGTCAGCTTTTTTTACCCTTATATACGCAGTTTCCAACGTGTTTTTCCTGCTGGTTTTATCAAAACCCTTTGGCAGGATATTCAAAAGACTGGATAAAAAATATGGATTAAAAAATTAGACCGACAAAGCTTTCGCCCTGTCGGTCTTTTGCTATCCCTGCCCAACGTTCACTGTTACGTCAGGTGACTTTTTTCTTATAAAAAGCTTTGGTATTATGCCAGCCCCCACAGGAACTATCGCCGCCGCAGCTGCCGCCACGAGAAATTCACTAAGCGTCGGAACAGACGTCATGAATACTTTTTGCAGCATTGGCAGCCATATTCCTGCGAACAACGCTGCCGCCGATATGAGCACAGAGAAAAGCAGGAACGGGTTTGAAAGATACGGCACTGTGAAAAGCGTTTTTTCTTCCGACTTACATTCAAATACATGGATAAGCTGACTGAGCACAAGGGTGATAAGTGCACCTGTCCTTGCCGTGCCAAGAGAGTGGGTGTTCGTGAGCAGTACCGTAAAGCTTGCCAGCGTGCAAATGCCGATAAGAAGTCCCCTTATTATGATACGCCACATTAGTCCGCCGCTGAAAAAGCTGTCGTCCTCTTTTCTCGGCGGCTTTTTCATTACCGAGCTTTCAGGCGGTTCAAGTCCCAGTGCAATGGCAGGCAGACTGTCTGTAACAAGATTTACAAGAAGTATCTGTGCAGGCAGCAGCACCATAGGCAGCCCCATTAAAATTCCCCCAAGCATAGTGATGACTTCGCCTATGTTGCAGGAAATAAGATATCGCACGAATTTTCTTATGTTCTGATAAATAGTCCTGCCCTCTTCAACGGAGTTCACAAGTGTCGCAAAGTTGTCGTCAAGAAGTATCACGTCGGCAGCCTGCTTTGTGACCTCCGTGCCTGAAATGCCCATTGATACTCCAATGTCAGCCTCTTTTATAGCAGGTGCGTCATTTACACCGTCGCCGGTCATTGCACAAACGTGTCCACGGTTTTTGAATGCCTTTACTATCCTGAGCTTGTGCTCAGGGGTCACTCTTGCGAATACTCTACAGTTTTCTATCACATCATCAAGCTGACCGTCGTCCATTCTGTCAAGCTCCTCGCCTGTCAAAGCGATAGTGCCGGCTTTCATTATCCCAGCCTCTTTTGCGATAGCCTGAGCGGTGAGCTTGTGGTCGCCTGTTATCATGACAGTCTTTATGCCTGCACGCTGACATTCTGCCACTGCCTTTGCCGCCTCAGCACGAAGAGGGTCCTTCATTGCCATAAGTCCAAGAAAAGCCCATTCCCCGTCAGTCTGCTGTGAAAAAGCTATCACTCGCAGTCCTTGAGAGGCGTATTCATCGCATTTGTCAAAAGCCGCTTTTCTCAAAGCCTTTCCAAATGGTATAAGCTCGCCGCCGTCAGAAAAAACATGGCTGCACTCTTTTATGATAACATCAAAAGCACCCTTCTTGAAAGCCGTGTTTTGACCTTTTTCGTCTGTGCATATGACCGTCATTGAGCGTGTTTCGCTTTCAAATGGCAGCTCGTCAGTCCGCCTGTAGCCAAGTGACTCTACATTTATCCCTGAGTTTGCACAGGCAAGAAGTATCGCCGTTTCTGTCGGGTCGCCCTCAGCACAAAGCTCCCCTTGCCTGCCGCCTCTGTCACGCTTTCTTGTCCTCTCAGGCGGGCAGAGCCGTGCGTTGTTGCAGGCTGCACCGCATAAAAGTATCCTGCTAAGATCAGGGCTTTCCCACGCTTTAAGAGTCTTTCCCTCAGCGTTCGCACCCTCTTTTGTCACACCGTATAAACGGCTTTTTTCGGTGCAGGTGAAAATGTCAGTGACGGTCATTTTGTTCATTGTCACAGTGCCGGTCTTGTCAGTGCAAATTACTGTCGCACAGCCGAGAGTTTCCACTGAATGAAGTCTGTGCACAAGTGCCTGACGCTTGAGCATTTTTCTTACTGCCAGTGCAAGTGCAATGGTAACTGTGGCAGGCAGACCCTCAGGTATTGCGGCAATGGCAATGGTTATTCCCGTCATTGCCATGTCAAGAATAGGTTCGCCCCTTAGCACGCCTGCAAGGAATACTACCACGCATACCGCAAGACAGATGATAGCAAGCGTTTTTCCAAGCTCTCCAAGCTTTTTTTGCAGCGGCGTGTCAGGCTCTTTTATCTCTTCAAGCATGGTGGAAACTCTGCCCATTTGACTTCTTACGCCAGTCGCCACCGCCGTGATCTCTCCAACGCCCTTTGTTACCACTGTTCCCATGTAGACCATGTAGTCTTTGTTCAGTGCAGTGAAATCTATCTCTGACGTGCGGCTTTTCTTCACCGCAGGTACAGCCTCCCCTGAGAGTGCCGATTCATCACATGACAACGCCCTAGATGAGTTTATGTAGCCGTCACAAGGAACTCTGTCCCCAGCCTCAAGAGTGAAAACGTCCCCTGCCACAACTTCTGCCGCAGGTATCTTCACAAGCCTGCCGTCACGGTATACCATGGCGGTAGGAGCGGTCATGCTCTCAAGCTTTTCAAGGGTTTTCTCGCAGCGGTATTCCTGTATAAATCCCAAGGCAGCGTTTATGATAACGATGAGCACTATAGGCACAGCGTCAGCATATTGCCCTAACGCAACGGATATAACCACCGATACCAGCAGTATCATCACCATGATGTCATGGAATTGTCCTGCGAAAATTTTCGCCGCAGACGTTTTCTTTTTCTTTGCCAAACGGTTCTCACCGTCATTGCTCAGCCGCTTTTCAGCCTCAGCCGAGGTCAGTCCCTTTCGTGGGACTTCGTTTTCCGTGAGCTTTTTTTCAAGTATATCCAGCACAATGTATCTTCCTTTCCGATTTTTGGCACAGCCTTGATAACATTGTGCGAAACGTTTTGACTGCACAAGATTTTTCAGTGCTTTTGCCTCTGCTTATATCATATGCGGACAAGTCTGAAAAAAGAACTTTTCAGCCGTGGCAGAAAAATCTTATTGACTTTTTTAAGAAATTATGTATAATAGTATGTAAGCCGTATAATAAATAAAATAAGGCTAAAAAATCAAGGAGGCAAATTCATGAACGATTATAATAATTTTTCTGAAAGCTATTCAAATCCACGAGTGAAAAAACTGCGTTCTTTCGCACAGTCCACCTACGGCATGGAGGCGGCAAGCTATAAGGGCATCGCAATGAAAACACTGTATTTCGTTGCAGTGTTCGCCGCAGGCATGGGAGCGTATTTTTACATTCACAACTTCTTCGGCGGCGGTGCACAGGCTTTTTCCACTGAGTATACTATCTTTGTCGGTGCTCTTATCGCAACAGCAATAGCAGGACTTGTGTCCTCTCTCGCTCCAAAAACGACAGCCGTCACAGGCTCTATCTATTCCGCAGGCATGGGATATGCACTGACCTTTATGTCAATGATCTACGCAATGCAGTGGAAAGGCATAATCGTCGAGGCTGTTACCCTTACACTTCTGACTGTGGCAGTGCTGGCAGTTATCTATTCAAAGGGCGTTCGTGTTGGCAGCAGAATGAAAACTGCTCTTATCACCTGCCTTTGGGTGTCTATCATAGGCGGCGTGCTCTTCATGCTCCTTGCATGGCTCGCACCCAACTCAGCCATATACGCATCTATCGTTGCAATAAACAACGGCCCTATCGGCATACTTTTTGCAGTCGTTGGCGTTCTTATTGCAGCAGCACTTCTTATGTGCGACTTTGAAACTATCCAGATGACAGTTGAACAGGGTCTGCCTGCTCAGTATGAATGGTATGCAAGCTATGGCCTTATCGTAGGCGTTATCTACCTCTACCTGAAAATACTGAATCTTCTTGCAAAGATAGCAAACAACAGAAAGTAATTTATGTGCTAGAGTATTTTTATCCCTCGTCGCAAGGCGGGGGATATTTTTATGCACAAAAAAGGAACTCCCGAATAAACGGAAGTCCCTTTTTGTGTGAGTATATTTAATTAATAGAAAGGCTTTTTTATCAGATATCCCATTTCCAATCTCTTATCTCAGGCATATCAAGACAATATTCAGCAATATACTGCTTGTGCTCAACGAGCTTGTCCTGAATGAGTTGGCGGGCTGTCGAGGACGCCATCCCCTACATTAAATTTTCGTGTGCAGCTTTAAATAAGCTGACCAATAAGTATCACGCAGAAACTTGCAAGGCAGGCAAAAGCCGCAACTATGATAAGGCTTTTTTCCTTGAATGCAAGCACGCAGGCTGTTATAAGTCCTGCCACAGACGCCGCCAGATTTCCCGTCGAGAAAAGTATTGACGGGAAAGTCATCGCTCCAAGCACAGCGTATGGAACATAGTAGAGAAAACTCTGTGCAAATCTGTTTGTTATCTTGCCCTTGAATATCACGAAAGGCAATGCACGGATAAGGTAAGTCACCCCTGCCATTATGAAAAGATAAATGAAAAAATCTCTTGTGCTCAGCATTGACCGTCCTCCTCATTTTTCACAGGCATGAGAGCCGCCATTATCCCTGCGGAAAGAACGGTGCAGATTATTATGGAAAATCCTCCAGATACCTTATTAAGAATAGGCAGCCACTTGAAACAACAGCTAAGAAGAGCCGCAAATATCGCCGCCATTGCAATGCCCTTGTTTTTCTTTGCAGGCGGTATTATTATTGCAAGGAACATTCCGTATATTGCAATGCTAAGTGCACTTATGACTATCTCAGGAAGTATTTTTCCTGCCGCCGCACCTATAAGAGTCCCCAGCGACCAGCCTGCTACAGGTAAAGCGATAAGACCATACATATACTGCCTTGAAACTTCTCCGATATTTCCCATTGCCATAACAAATATCTCGTCTGTTACTCCGAAACCTACCAGCCAGCGGTGTATTCCCGACAGTGACTTGTCAGCTTTCTGCGAAAGAGATATGGACATAAGTGCATACCTCAGATTGATGATAAACTGAGCACAAGCCATTTCTATCCAGAAACCGCCCCCCGACAGCATAATGTCAAGTCCTGCGAACTGACCTGCCGAGGTCACGTTGCATATTGATATAAGCACCGTTTCCCACCAGCTAAGACCGCCTTTTACGCCTTGAAGTCCGAATGTGAACGACACCGAAAGATACCCCAAAGCAATAGGTATGCCGTCTTTAAGACCTTTTTTGAAACCACTCATAAATCATTCCGCCTAAGCGGTGTTCCCCCTCAAATCAAAAATTATCTATCCTGCACTGACATGACGCCATTGTTACAAGTGCCGCACGGTGGCTTTCTTCCGTTACTCCTGCACAAGCCTTTGCGTCAACAATGACCTCGCACTCAGGGCAGAACGCCTTTATAAGCAAAGCGTTTGATACCACGCATATGTCCGTGCAAAGACCGCACAGCTCTATCTCATCGCCTGCTTTCGCCGTTTCAGCAAGATATTTCGCAAGTTCGACCGAACCGAACGTGCTCTTCTCGAAAACCTCCGCACAGCCGTCTATAGCCTCAGCTACCTGAGCCGCAGGCTGCCAGCCCTCCGTGCCCTTTATGCAGTGCTCAACAGGGAGCTTTTTGCCCTCAGGCGTTTCAAGATAGTCCTTGAAATGCGTGTCAAGGGTCATTGCTATCTTTCCGCCCTCAGCCTTGTATCTTTTTATCTTCTCACAAACCGCAGGAACGATAGCCTCCGCCGCCTTTGAACCAAGACTGCCTGATACAAAATCGTTCTGCATATCCACAACGATAAGATGTTTCATATTTCCATATACTCCTTTCCCTAAGGACAAACTGTCCCCACCGATCATATCCGTTACTATAAAGTAACATTATACCTCTTAAATATGAATTTTTCAACGCACCTTAATAAGGCAAAAAAAATGCTGAGCAACGATGCTCAGCAGAAAATAAAATAAAAAAACTATGTGTAGAACAAAAGAAAGGAGACAACAAAACGGATGTTAAATCAAACAAATTATGTTCAATATCCTTAACATCAAATTAATTATAACCTCTTTTGTTCCGATAGTCAAGAAAAAGTTGCAAAGAACTTGTTAATTTTCTGAGAATTCGGGATTTTGCACAAATATCATGCCGCCTTTATGCTAACAATGACATCTGTGTGCAGATTAAACTTAAAGCTAATTAAAAAAGTAAAATAACTTATCATTTTGTTCCAAAACAATGTTCAAATTTTTGCATTTATGATAAAATAAAAGGGTCATGACCGCAGGAAAGAGAGCCGATTTTAGAAAATGCAGCAAGCAAACCCGTGTTAAGTTGCTGCCCTCTGAAACAAGGCTCTCCTTCCTGCCGCCATGACCCACAGGGATCACTGCTCAGTGACAAGTCTGTTGTCTTTGAAAAACAGTGAAATGCACCATATAGCTGAAAGGGCTACAAGAACATAAACTATCCTGCTTAGTATCGCCGCAGCACCTCCGAAAAGAAATGCCACAAGGTCAAATTGGAAGATCCCTACAAGTCCCCAGTTTATGCCGCCTATTATCAAAAGCAGCAATGCTATCCTGTCTATCATCAAAACTCCTCCTTTGTGTGATAAGGATAAGTCCGCCCTTCGGCGGGCTGTTGATTGTAGTATTGTCATATTTTTTTGATTTATACACCGCCTGTTTGGTAAAAAACTACTAAAAATCGCAGCGAAAATTCTATATAAAAATCTGCGTTTTCTACTAGACAAAATCGGCGGGCTATGTTATAATGATTGTATATTAATCGTTTAAGTAAAAAATATATAGTAAAGCATCTGCGAATTTAGCTTTACAGTATGGGGGCGTTTCTTTTTTGAATAGTATAGATCTTGAATTCATGTTCAAAGATACGGAATGTGTCAGAATGCAGTCAGGAAAGTATTCCTGCGTTATCGCACCAAAGCTTGGTGCAGCAGTGCTCAGACTTCGTGATGAAGAAAACGGCATCGAGGTTTTCAGATACCGTGACGACTGCACTCTTAAAACTATAAACAAGGCAAGAGAGATATGGGGTCTGCCGACTCTGTTTTTGCCGAATCGTTTCGATAAGGGCGTTATAAAGACCTCTGACGCTGTGTATCAAATGCCTATAAATGAGAAAAAGCTTGATAACTTTATCCATGGATGGGTGCATAAAAGGGAACACGAAATAGAATGTTATTCAACGCGGGATAAAAAAGCCGTGCTCGTTACTTCTTATACTTTTGACAAGAATGACGAGATGTATGCTTATTTTCCTGTTGATTTTAAAATATCGTATACGTTTACATTGTCTGAAAAAGGTCTTTTGCAGGAGATATACCTGACAAATAACAGCGATAAGGTTCTGCCTGTTTCTATTTGTACACATACCTGCCTTAACGCACCAATGTGTGACGGCGGCAGGGAAGAATCCATGAGAATGTGCGTGCCGATAATCGAAAAGTGCGAGCTTGATAAAAGATGTCTGCCGACAGAAAAGCTTTTGCCGCTTAAAAAGAAAGACCTTGAATATAAAGAGGGCACAAAAATGCCTACCCTGCATAATATCTCAAACGATATGTACACCGCAGGCATGAATAAGCTTGACGGCAAGGATTTCTATGGCTCTTATGTTGTGGATACCGATAACGGTCATAAAGTCTGCAACGAGGTGTCAAAAGAATTTAAGTTCTGGAATATGTGGAACGATAAGGGCAAGAAAGGATATTTTTGTCCTGAACCAATGACAGCCATGATAAATTCTCCTAACCTCAGCCTGCCTAACGAGGTGACCGGCTATAAGGAGATAACAAAGGGTCATACCTTTAAGTGCTGGCAGAGATTTTTCACGATATAGAGAAAGCCTGTCATCATGCAGAATGAGAGTTATGTAACAGCTCTATAAATGTAGGGGCGAACATTGTTCGCCCATTGGTTTGATCACTTTGTGACTGCTATACACTTTACAATGGTTATAATTAAGAAATTAATTAACAATAGATAAATAACGAAAGGTGGAAATTATTGATGAAATTTGGTCACTTTGATGACGTGAAAAAGGAATATGTCATCAGCAACCCAAGAACTCCATATCCATGGATAAACTATTTGGGAACACAGGAGTTCTTCTCACTTATCTCCAACACAGCAGGAGGCTATTCCTTCTATAAGGACGCAAGACTGAGAAGAATAACACGTTACCGTTATAATAACGTGCCTATCGATATGGGCGGCAGATACTTCTACATAAAAGACGGCGAAACTATCTGGAATCCGGGCTGGTCACCAGTAAAGACAGAGCTTGATTTTTATGAGTGCCGTCACGGTATGGGCTATACAATTATCACAGGTAAGAAGAACGGATTGAAGGCTGAGGCTACATTCTTTGTACCACAGAACTATAACGGCGAGGTTCAGCAGGTAGTTCTCACAAACGAGAGCAGCGAAGAAAAGACTTTCTCATTCTTCTCATTCGCAGAATGGTGTCTTTGGGACGCTCAGGACGACTGCACAAACTTCCAGAGAAACTTCAGCACAGGTCGTGTTGAAGTAGTAGGTTCTACTATCTATCACAAGACTGAATACAGAGATAGAAGAGATCACTTTGCATTCTATACCGTAAATGACGAGATAGACGGCTATGATACAGACAGAGATTCATTTATCGGTCTTTATAACGGTTTCCATAACCCACAGGCAGTTGAGGCTGGCAAGGCTAATAACTCATTTGCTGACGGCTGGTCACCTATCGCTTCACACTATAAGAAGATAACACTTGCTCCTGGCGAGTCAAAGACACTTGTTTTCATTCTCGGCTATGTTGAGATGCCGGTTGACAAGAAGTTCGAGGCTGACGGCGTTACTATCAATAAGGAAAAGGCTCTCGCAATGATCGAGCAGTATAACACTCCTGAAAAGGTAGCCGCAGGTCTTGAAGAGCTCAAGGCAACTTGGGACAGACTTCTCAGCGTTATCAATGTTGATACTCCTGACGATAAGGTAAACAGAATGGTAAACATCTGGAACCAGTATCAGTGTATGGTAACATTCAACCTCTCACGTTCCGCATCATATTTCGAGAGCGGTATCGGCAGAGGAATGGGATTCAGAGATTCAAACCAGGATATCCTCGGTTTCGTTCATCAGATACCTGACCGTGCAAGACAGCGTATCATTGATATCGCATCAACACAGCTCCCTGACGGCGGCTGCTATCACCAGTATCAGCCTCTTACAAAGAAGGGCAACTCCGATATCGGCGGCGACTTCTCAGACGACCCACTGTGGATGATACTCTCAGTTTCCGCATATATCAAGGAAACAGGCGACTGGTCTATCCTCGATGAAATGGTTCCTTATGATAACGACGAGTCAAAGGCTAAGCCAATGCTCGACCACCTCAAGGTATCATTCTATCATGTTATAAACAACCTCGGTCCTCACGGTCTGCCGCTTGCAATGAGAGCTGACTGGAACGACTGTATCAACCTTTCATGCTATTCTGATACTCCGGGTGAGAGTTTCCAGACTTATACAAACCCTAAGTTTGCAGCCGAGGGCGGCTACTCAAAGGTAGCAGAGTCCGTAATGGTAGCAACACTCTTCACATATACAGGCCCTAACTATGTGGCTATCCTCAAGCACCTTGGTAAGGACGATGAGGCTGCTGCTGCACAGGCTGAGATCGATAAGATGAAGAAGAAAGTTATGGAGTCTGCATTTGACGGCGACTGGTTCATCAGAGCTTACGATTCAACTGGTGCAAAAATGGGTTCAAAGGAGTGCGAAGAGGGTAAGATATTCATTGAACCTCAGGGCTTTGCAGTTATGTCTGAAATAGGCAAGGACGAGGGTGCTGACATCAAGACTCTTAACTCTATCGACAAGTACCTCAATACAAAGTATGGTCTTGTTCTTAACAACCCTGCATACTCAAAGTATTATATCCAGTATGGTGAGATCTCCACATACCCAGGCGGATATAAGGAGAACGCCGGTATCTTCACACACAACAATGCTTGGATAATCTGTGCAGAGGCATATGCCGGCAGAGGCGACAAGGCATTTGAGTATTACAGCAAGATCGCTCCTGCATTCAACGAGGAGATATCCGATCTTCATAAGACAGAGCCTTATGTATACGGTCAGATGATCGCCGGTAAGGACGCAAGCAGATTCGGCGAGGGCAAGAACAGCTGGCTCACAGGTACAGCAGCTTGGAACATGGTAGCTATCTCACAGTACATTCTCGGTGTACAGGCTGATTTCGACGGTCTGAAACTTGACCCGTCTATCCCTCACGAGTGGGACGGCATGACAGCAACACGTCAGTTCAGAGGTGCAACATACAACATCACTGTTAAGAACCCTGACCACGTTTGCAAGGGCGTAAAGAGCGTAACTGTTGACGGCAAGGCAGTAGAGGGCAACGTTCTCCCTGTTGCTGAGGCTGGAACATCAGTAAACGTTGAAGTTGTAATGGGCTAATTCAATATAAAAGATCAGGACGGCATTTCTTTTGAAGTGCCGCCCTTTTTTTGTTTTCTAAACACCCATGACATTCGTTTCAGGGATAAGATTTCCGCCGTCTATGACGTTTGATGTGCCCGTTATGTAGCCTGCCTCATCGCTTGCAAGAAACGCACATAACGCACCGACCTCTTCTGGCGTGCCGAGCCTTTTCATCGGTACGCCTGCCGCAATGCCGTCAAGCACCTTTTCAGGAGCGTCAGGTGAAGTCCTAGCCGCACTGCGTCTGACATTCGGCGTGAGGATAAATCCCGGACAAACTGCGTTGACCGTTATGCCATATTCAGCATACTCTCTCGCCAGCGACCGCATAAGTCCCAAAAGCCCCGCCTTTGTTATAGCGTATGCCGAATAGCCCTTGTCGCAAACCATAGAACCTGTCACCGAGGACATTATGACCACCCGTCCCCAGCCTTTTTGCCGCATATAAGGTACAACAGCCTTTGTGACGTTCCATGTGCCCTTTATGTTCACGTTCAGATGAAAGTCAAGAAGTTCATCATCAGTGTCCTCAAATTCAGCAAGACGTGCAACGCCTGCGTTGTTTATAAGAATGTCAACGCCGCCGTAAAGCTTTACGACCTCGTCCACAGCCTTTTCAACGCTCGCCTTGTCAGTTATGTTGCATAGAAAGCCCTTTGCCTCATAGCCCATTGCCTTGAGCTTTTTCTCTGCGGTAAAAACCTCCTCCGACATATCAAACAGCATCACTGCACAGCCCTTTTCGCAAAGCTTTAAAGCCGCACCGTAGCCGTTTCCCATTGCCGCACCTGTCACAATAGCCGTTCTCATACTAATCCACCTTATTTTCTGCTAAAAATTTTTCCCCCAGTTCTTTTGTTGCCTCAAGATAATCTGCCCCTACCGTTTTAGCCGTGTCGCTGTCAGCGTGGGAAGAAAGCCATGCCAGCCGCACTATCCGCCTTAACAGCAGGAAAAGGGGCAACATTTTTTTGTCACCGTCTGAAAGCTTTCTTATCTTCTCATAACCCTCCAGCCATGCAGCTGTCAACTCAGGAAGTGCCGCAGAGTATGTCACCAGTGAGCAGCCGAGATCGTAAAGATAATAACCCCAACCGCAGTCGTCAAAGTCTATGAGCTGATCTTTTTCACCGTCAGTGATAATGTTGAAAAAGTGCATATCAGCGTGGATAATACCATATCTGTCACGAGCCTTGCCGTAGTGTGCAAGCTTTTGCTTTATAAGAGCCTCGCATTTGCTGAAAAGCATCCTGTCAGATTCCGTGAGCAGGCTGTAATCCTGCCAGTGACCCCATACTGCATTTTCTCCGAAAAAGCTTTCGCAGTCCCAGTGAGGGCGTTCGAGCCGCACCGAGTTGTCACGGTTTATAGACTGCAAATGCAGCTTTGCAGTCATTTCACCGATATCACGCATTTTCGCTATGAGCCTTTCTCCTTTCAGCTCGCCCACCGCCTTGCCGTATAGAAACGATATCACCGAGCAGTTGAACACCGTGCCGTCAGGAAGAACAAGCTTTTGAAGAAATCGTCTGTCCCTGCCTGCATATATCACCGGAAGAGAAATGTCCGTGTCACGGGCTATCTCGTTCATCCAAATAAGCTCGCTTTCAAGCTCCCTCTCTGTGTGATAACCAAGTCTGTGTATCCTGAAAACCACAGGCTCAGCAGTTTTAAATGCCACTTTGTATATGATGTTCTCAGAGTATTTCAGCAGACTTACAGCGAAATTCTCCTCAAAATCGTACATTGACAGGAGGTCTTTCTCTATCTGTCCCTGTAAAAAATCTATGCTGTATTTCATGAAAATACCTCCTGTCTGTGTGTTTTATCTCATTTTTACCGCCTGAGCAAGACCCTTGTCCATTTTCTCGAAAAGTTCGTCAAGGAAAGCGTCATCACAAAGCAGACCAAGCTTTAGCTGAAGAATGTTCGGGCGAAGTCTTGAGTTGTGTGCCCAAACGCCGTTGTCGAAAAGCGGCTTTGTTACTGATACGCTGGCGTCTTTGCAGTCAAAATCAAGTCCCATTATAACGCCACGCTGAGTGAATCCTCTGAAAAAGCCGTCATACTTTTCCTTGAGTGCCGTGATGCCCTCAGTAAGTCTGGCAGTGTTTTTCTTTACCAGTGCCACCGTTTCAGGTCTTGTTGAAATGTCAAGCACCTTCATTGCCACCGCACAGCCAAGCTCAGAACCGCCGCAGGTCGAGCCGTGCATTCTTCCGATATCGAACAGCCAACTGCCTGCCTTTCTGTTCATGATAGTTGCGGAGATAGGATAAATTCCGCCGCCGAATCCTTTCGCTGTGACTATCATGTCAGGCACAAAGCCCTCATGTTCAAAGCACCACATCTTGCCTGTTCTCATCAAACCTGTCTGTACCTCGTCTGCAATGTAAAGCGTGCCGTACTTCTCGCAAAGCTTTTTAACGCCTGCAAGATAGCCCTTGTCAGGGATAGGAAAACCGTATGTAGCCAGCAGCGACTCGATGATAACGCAGGCAGCGTCCTCCTTTTTCAGCTCCGCCTCCATGGCGTCAAGATCATTGAGAGGCACTTGCACAAAGCAGCCCGGCTCGCCCTGACAGAGGAAAGGATCTTTGAAAACTGCATCGCCTGTTGAAACTGAAAGTCCTGTGTGACCGTGATAACAGCCCTTTATGGAAATGACTTTCTTTCTCTTTGTGGCATATCTTGCACTCTTTATTGCAACATCGACAGCCTCGCCGCCGCAGGTGGAGTAGCATACATAGTCAAGACCCTCAGGACAAAGGTTAGCAAGTTTTTCCGCAAGCAGTGCCTTTGTGATTCCGGGGAAGTGGTGATTTCCCACGTCAAGCTCTTCTGTTGCGTCCACAAGAGCCTTTATGACCTCAGGATTTCTGTGACCAAGATTGTAAGTTCCGCCGTTTATATGGATATTAAGAAACTTTCTGCCGTCCATATCCCAGAAATAGTAGCCCTCACGCTTGCCGATAACAATGCTCATTCCACGGTCTATCCATTCCTGCGTCTTGCTCGGATTCCAGTAGCGGATACTCTTATCAATGATGTCAGCCTTTGTGATGTTAGGATCGTTCAGAAAACTCATAATATTACTTCCTTTGCTTTGGATTTGAGAAGTTCTCTTCTCTTGCTCTTATATTATCACAGTTTGCTTATAATGTCCAATATATATATTTCAATAAATATATAGCTTGACGACTATGGATAAATGTGCTAAAATGTATACAGCAGATTTTTACGGAGGTATCACAATGGATCTTTTGCAGCTGAGATATTTTATGACCGTTGCACAGGAGGAGCACATTTCCCGTGCGGCGAACAAGCTTATGGTGGCACAGCCGTCGCTGAGCAAAATGATAAAAAATCTTGAAGGGGAGCTTGGCTGTCCGCTGTTTGACAGGGTGGGAAAGAATATCCGCCTGAACGAAAACGGCAGGATAGTTTTGGCACACACCGAGAAGATATTTTTGCAGCTTTCAGATATGAAAAGAGAGCTTTGGCAGTCTGAAAACGGCGACGAGGGCGAGGTAAGACTGTCGGTGGTGGCATCAACAGGGTGGCTGCCTGAGATAATAACGGGGTTCAAGAAAGAGTATCCGAAGATAGATATTGTCATAAGTCAGAAACCTTATGGTGCAAGCGGCGGCGACGATATTTACATATATTCATCGACCCAGCCACCGCAGGAGGGGGAAACGCTGCTGCTGAAAGAGGACTGCCTGCTTGCCATGCCTGAGGGTCACAGGCTTGCAGAAGGTGAAACGCCCCTTTGTGACAGTGACATTGCAAGCCTTGAGAACGACAGCTTTTTTGTCATGGAAAACCGTCGCCCACTGTGGGATATAACCTACGATCTGTGCCGCAGTGCAGGTTTCACGCCACACACCGCTTTGGAATGTGACAGCCGTGACACTATTTTTGCCTTGGTGAAAGCAGGTCTTGGGGTGGCGTTCGTGCCGGAACTCACTTGGAAAGCCTCATACAATGCCCAGGGAATAGCCGTGAGGGCTTTGGAAAACTCTCAGCCTAGGTATATTCTCATGCGGTGCTCTGAGGGCTTTATGCCTGCCTGCGTAAAAAAGCTTAGGGAACATCTCGTGTGGTTTTATAACAGCAAGCTTTATCATTAGAACAATAAAAAACGCCGTCCGCACACAGTCATAGTGCAGACGGCGTCTTTGCCGTAAAATTATTCGTATTTGAGTTTATTCCTCAGGAGCCATTACCTTGACCATAACAGCCTTCTGAGCGTGAAGTCTGTTTTCAGCCTCTTCAAATATCTCATTTGCGTGAGCCTCGAATACCTTTTCGGTTATCTCTTCTTCACGGTGAGCAGGCAGGCAGTGCTGAACCATTGCGTCAGCCTTTGCAACAGCCATGATATCGTCGTTTATCTGATAGCCCTTGAATGCTATCTTTCTCTTTTCTGTTTCAGCCTCTTCGCCCATGGAAGTCCAAACGTCCGTGAACAGAACGTCAGCGTCCTTTGCAGCCTCAAGAGGAACGTCAGTCATTGAGAACTTGTCGCCGTAGCCCTTTGCAAATTCAAGCACCTCAGCAGCAGGCTGATAATCCTTAGGGCAAGCGATAGAAACTTCCATGCCTACTTTAAGTCCGCCTACGATAAGAGAGTTTGCCATGTTGTTGCCGTCACCAATGTAGCACATTTTCAGACCCTCGAAACGTCCCTTGAACTCTCTGATAGTCATAAGGTCAGCAAGCACCTGACAAGGGTGACAGAAGTCTGTCAGACCGTTTATTACAGGGATAGAGCCGTATTTAGCAAGATCTTCTACCTCTTTCTGCTCGAAAGTACGGATCATGATGCCGTCAAGGTAACGTGAAAGAACACGGGCAGTGTCCTGAACAGGCTCGCCTCTGCCTATTTGGAGATCACGGTTTGAAAGGAAAAGTGCCTGACCGCCAAGCTGATACATACCTGTTTCAAAAGAAACTCTTGTACGGGTTGATGACTTCTGGAATATCATTCCGAGAGTCTTGCCTTTGAGAATGTGGTGCTCAATACCGTTTTTGTTTTCGTATTTGAGCTGGTCTGCAAGGTTGAGAATGTCGAGAATTTCCTCCTTGGAAAGGTCGAGCATTTTAAGTAGATGTTTCATAATATTTCCTCCGTAATTTGATTTTTTATTGCAGCAATATTGTAGGGGCGACCTTTGGTCGCCAGCAGTTTGTTGACAACGCCCCAAATAAGCGGGACGTCGAGGACGCCGTCCCCTACATTTTACGTTTTTATAATTATTTCTCGTCAAGAACTTTTTTCAGTATAGCAAGTCCCTTGTCTATCTGCTCATATGAGATATTCAGCGGCGGCAAAAATCTCAGCTTTTCTTTTGCCGTGAGGATAAGAAGTCCGTTTTCAAAGCACTTGTTGAGCACGTCAGCGGCTTTCTTTGTTTTGAGCCTTACGCCTATCATAAGACCAAGTCCGTCAACGCCTTCAACTTCGTCTATTTCTGCGAGCTTTTCTCTGAAATATTCGCCCTTTTTGCGAACTTCCTCAAGAAATTCAGGCTTTGTCACCTTGTCGAGCACTGCGTTTCCGCCTGCACATGAGATAGGGTTTCCGCCGAATGTTGAGCCGTGAGTACCCTTGCTAAGTACCTCGCTGCACTTCTTGTTCGCAAGGCACACGCCTATAGGAACGCCGCCTGCAAGACCCTTTGCAAGTGTTGTTATGTCAGGCTTTACGTTGTAAAGCTCAGATGTGAGGAGCTTTCCTGTTCTGCCAACGCCTGTCTGTACCTCGTCGGCAATGGTGAGGATATCTCTCTTTGCACATTCAAGCATGATAGTGTTTACAAAGCTCTGCTGAAGTGGGATAACTCCGCCCTCGCCCTGAACGAACTCGAACATTACTGCACAGACCTTGTTGTCAAGCTTGTTGAGCTTGTCCATAAGATCGTCGATGTCGTTTGCGATAACATTTTCAAATCCGCCAACGAACGGGAAGAAGTAGTTGTGGAAAACCTCCTGACCGGTTGCGGAAAGGGTGCAAAGCGTCCTGCCGTGGAAACTGTTCACAAGGGTGATGATGATATTTCTCTCAGCGTCCTTGCCGTATTTGTCAAAGCTGTATTTTCTTGCAAGCTTTATTGCACACTCGTTAGCCTCTGCACCTGAGTTGCCGAAGAACATTTTATCATAGCCTGTTGCCTCGCAAAGTCTTTTTGCAAAGTCAGCCTGTACCTTTGTGTAGTAATAGTTTGAAGTGTGCTGTATCTTGTGTGCCTGATCGCAGATAGCGTTTACCCAGTCCTCATCACAGTATCCAAGGCTGTTTGTGCCGATGCCGGAGCCGAAGTCGATATACTCTTTTCCGTCCTCGCCAACAGCCGTCTGACCATGACCGCTCTCCATAACAAGACCTATTCTGCCATAGGTCTGCATAACGTGTTCGTTGAACTGTTCTATGGTGTTCATTTTTATCACTCTTTTCAATATGTTTTTATATTTTATATGAACTGCGTACCGATACCCTCATTGGAGAGCAGCTCGATAAGTATCGAGTGCGGTACTCTTCCGTCAATGATAGTGGTCTTTTTAACGCCACGTCTTACGGCCTCAACGCAGCAGTCTATCTTTGGTATCATTCCGCCGCTTATGATGCCTTTCTTTTTGAGATAAGGCACGTCGCTGACGTTTACCTGTGGGATAAGAGTAGAATCATCGTCCTTGTCCTCCAGCAGACCAACGATATCCGTCATAAGGATAAGCTTTTCCGCTCTCAGGCAGGAGGCTATCCGAGCTGCGGCAGTGTCGGCGTTGATGTTATATGACTGACCATCCTCGCCCACGCCAACGGTGGAGATTATAGGAACATAGCCGTTGTTCAGTGCGTCAACGATAGGCTTTGTCGTCACCTTTTTGATGTCGCCCACAAAGCCAAGGTCAACTTCGCTGTCAAGTTTCTGTGCAAGTATCATCTGACCGTCACAGCCGCAAAGACCCAAAGCCTTTCCGCCGTGGAGCTGGAGAGCACACACAAGTTCCTTGTTGACCTTTCCGCACAGCACCATTTTTACGATATCTATAGTTTCGGCGTCTGTGTATCTCAGACCGTTTATAAATTTGCTCTCAATGCCGACTCTTTTGAGCATTGCGTTTATCTCAGGTCCGCCGCCATGAACAAGCACCACCTTTATGCCAACTTCGCTCAGGAGCACGATATCGCTCATTACAGCCTCTTTAAGCTCGGCATTTGTCATAGCGTTGCCGCCGTATTTCACAACAACTATCTTGTCATGATATTTCTGGATATGCGGCAGTGCGTCAATAAGTATCTGACTTCTGATTTTATTGCTTATGTCCATTTTTCATTCTTCTTTCCTATATATTGCCTTAACTTCTGTAATCGCCGTTTATCTTAACATAATCATATGTAAGGTCGCAGCCCCATGCTGTGGCAGTGCCCTCGCCGTCGCCGATAGAAACGCTTATGGTTATCTCGTCCTCAAGCAGTACCTTTTTAGCAACCTCTTCTGAGAACTCAATGCCTGCACCGTTCTTGCAAACGTGTATCTCGCCTGCCTTTGATGACAGTGAAACGTTCACCTTGTTTATGTCAAAATCAGCCTCAGCATAGCCGACAGCACAAAGTATCCTGCCCCAGTTAGCGTCTGCACCGAACATTGCACACTTGAAAAGCGGCGAGCATATTACGCTCTTTGCAACGATGATAGCTGTGTCAAGGTCTTTAGCACCTGTTACAGTACATTCAAGGAGCTTAGTTGCACCCTCGCCGTCCTTTGCGAGCATTTTTGTAATGTTCATCATGACGATATAAAGAGCCTTTTTGAACACCTCGTAGCTTTCATTTTCGGCTGTTATCTCGGCATTTCCGGCAAGACCGTTAGCCATAACAGCACAGGTGTCGTTCGTTGACTGGTCGCCGTCAACTGACAGGCAGTTATATGTTATCTTGACGATATCGGTAAGAGCCTTTTTGAGCATTTCGGAAGATACAGCACAGTCGGTGGTGATAACATTAAGGGTAGTTGCCATGTTAGGGTGAATCATACCGCTGCCCTTGCCCATGCCGCCGACGTGGCAGGTCTTGCCGTCAAGTTCAAATTCAACAGCCACTTCCTTTTTCACTGTATCGGTCGTCATGATAGCGACGGCAGCCTTTTCGTTGCCGTCATAGGAAAGTCCCTCATAAAGCTCGTCTATCTTTTCTTCGATAGGCTCGATAGGAAGTATCTGACCGATAACGCCGGTCTGAGCAATGAGTATCTCCTCAGGTTTTACGCCCATTTTATTTGCAGCAAGCTGACACATTCTGTAGGCTTTTTCCTCGCCGTCAGCGTTGCAGGTATTGGCATTTTTTGAGTTAAGTATGAATCCCTTAGCCTTGCCGCCTGTTTTGGCGAGATTTTTCTGAGAAACGGTAACAGGAGCACCCTTGACCTTATTCTGAGTAAAAACGCCGGCGGCAGAGCACATAACGTCAGACTCAACGAGGCAAAGGTCAGGCTTTTTCGTAGGGTTCTCTTTTATGCCGCAGTAAAGACCGTTAGCTTTAAAGCCCTTAGCAGCACACACGCCGCCGTCAACATACTTATAGCCGTCAAAAATTTTCTTTGATATCTCTTTCATATTAACTACTCCTTACAAAATTTTTTACACTATTTTATACTAAGACAAATTTATGGTTCTGATGTTCGATAAATCTCAAAAGCTCGTCAAAGTCCAACGAAATAGTAGCGGTATTTCGATTTGGGTGGACGAGCACTTTTTGTCCCTGAAGTTTTTTATCCAGCAGCACGGTGACGATATTTTCGGTATCGTTTATTATGCCAAGGGGAGTGACGCTCCCTGTTTTAAGTTCGAGGATATCCCAAAGATCATTCTCGTTAGCGAAAGAAAGGTTACCGAGGTGATTTTCTTTACCAAGCGTTTTCAAGTCGGCTCTTTGCTCGTCCGGCAGGGTATAGAGGAAATACTCTTTTTTCTTATTTTTCAAGAAGAGGTTTTTACACCCCTGACCTTTGACAAGCTTTTTCACGAACTCTGCCTGCTCGCAGGTATAGACTGCCTCGTGTTCGACTTTTTCGTACTCGATGCCAAGTTCGTCAAGCTTTTCCAGTACATTTTGCACTGCTTTCACTTCGTTTCTTTGTGTGTTTGTTTCTGTATTGGTTTCATTTCTGTAGGGGCGAACAGTGTTCGCCCGTTATCTTTACCGCACTCATTGTCGTGGGTTATTTTTGTTATTCCAGACCAGTTGCCTCATTTATTCCAAGCATTATATTCATATTCTGTATTGCTGCTCCGCTTGCCCCTTTTCCAAGGTTATCAAATCTCGACATGAGCAATATCTGATCTTCATTTCCGCAGACAAATATCTGCATATTATTCGTTCCTGCCAATGTATTTGCTGCGATAAATCCGTCGGCAAGCGTTTCTGTTCCGCCAAGCTCCATTACTTTCACGAAATGCTGACCAACATAATGCTCAGACATTATTTCATGGATATCCTCAGGTGTATATTTCTTCGTCAGACATCTTGTCACCAGTGGCACAGAAACCACCATGCCGTTATAATAGTCGTCAACTATCGGATTGAACATAGGCTTATATTTCAATCCGCAGACAGTCTGCATTTCAGGGATATGCTTATGTTTCTGTGTGAGTGCATACTGACGTGGGGAATACATTTCCTTTGTTTTATTTTCGCTCTCCATAGCGGCTATCATTTTCTTTCCGCCGCCGCTGTAGCCTGAAACTGCGTGGCAGGTAACAGGGTAATCCTCAGGGAGCACTCCTGCTTTTACCAGAGGATAAACAAGGCTTATAAATCCGCTTGCATAGCAGCCGGGGTTTGCAACTCTTTTTGAATTGCGGATATTCTCTCTATGCTTTTCAGAAAGCTCAGGGAAACCATAGTCCCATGCAGGGTTTGTTCTGTGAGCGGTGGAGGCGTCTATTATCCTGACGTCAGGGTTAGTGCAAAGTGAGGCAGCCTCGATAGCTGCGGCGTCAGGCAGGCAGAGAAAAGTGATATCAGATGAGTTTATCATCTTCGCTCTCTCATTCACGTCCTTACGCTTATCTTCGTCGATGAGCATTATCTCAACGTCGTTTCTGTTCTGAAAACGCTCATATATCTGAAGTCCTGTTGTTCCTTCTTTTCCGTCAATAAAAACTCTTGTTTTCATTTTCTTCATATCCTTTTATAAAACTTTATGATTTTGTCTGTCAATAATCTGTATGCTCATGCAAATGCAAACTTTTGTAGGGGCGAACAGTGTTCGTCCGTTTGGCTGACAGCTCTTTAGCCGTCTGCATACTTTTAATTATCGTCCAGAATGTTTTTGTATTCAGGCTCTTTTTTCAGCTTTTTACGCTTTTTGTCTGCCTTTGCGGCGTTTATTGCGTCCTTATCCGCAAAGCAGTTTCCGACACCTGCGGCAAAGCCTGCGGTTAGCACGGTGAGCACGATAAAATTCGGTACCACCGAGCTTGCCTCTTCCACAAAGATATATTCAATGACCGATATCGCTATCATCACCGGTGCAACGTACCATTTCAAGCCGTAGTTCTTTGCATGACGGTAGCAAGCCCACCATGTACACACAGGGTACACCACCGTAAATCCCACTGCAAACAGCGGATATATCACAAAAAGCTTAGCCGTAAAAAGCCATATTATAACTGTCGCAAGCTCCCACAGCACAAGATAGAGCAGTGCTGACTTAACAGGGGAGCAGCGTTTATCAAAGCTTATTTCTGACATATTCTATCTGAGCTTTTACAGACTCAGGAGCAGGGCCGCCTGCTGCCTTTCTCTGCATTACGCAGGTGTCAAGGCTGATAGCGTCATAAACGTCCTCGCCAAAGTTGTCAGTAAGCTTTTTGTAGTCCTCAAGAGGGAGAGTTTCAAGGGTGCAGCCCTTTTCGATGCAGGTGTGAACGAGAGTACCTGTTATCTTATAGGCATCTCTGAAAGGCATACCCTTCTTAACAAGATAGTCAGCACAGTCGGTAGCATTGATAAAGCCCTTGGCTGCGGCGTTTCTCATGTTTTCAGGGATAACTTTCATTGTGGCGAGCATTGGGTCGAATGTTTTAAGGCAAAGCTTAACAGTGTCGATAGCGTCAAAGATAGCCTCCTTGTCCTCCTGCATATCCTTGTTGTATGCAAGCGGCAGACCCTTCATCATAACGAGCAGAGTATTAAGGTCGCCGTAAACCCTGCCTGTCTTGCCTCTGATAAGCTCGGTTACATCAGGGTTTTTCTTCTGCGGCATGATAGACGAGCCTGTTGCATAAGCGTCGTCAAGCTCGATAAATTTGAACTCCCATGAGCACCAAAGAATTATCTCCTCAGAAAATCTTGAAAGGTGCATCATAAGCAGTGAGATAGCGGAGCAAAGCTCGATGCAGAAATCTCTGTCTGAAACGCCGTCAAGTGAGTTCTGCGTTATTTCGTCAAAGCCAAGCAGATCGCACACTCTCTGTCTGTTTATAGGATAAGTTGTAGATGCAAGAGCACCGCTGCCGAGAGGCATGATGTTCGTTCTCTTGTAACTGTCCTCAAGTCTTGAGATATCTCTCAGGAGCATATTTGCATAAGCCATGAGGTGATGAGCAAATGTGATAGGCTGTGCTCTCTGAAGATGAGTGTATCCCGGCATAACTGTTGTGAGATTTTTCTCAGCGATGTCAAGGATAGTGTGCTCAAGCTTTTTTACAAGCTCGATTATCTCTTTGGTTTCGGCTCTGAGTATCATTCTCACGTCAAGAGCCACCTGATCGTTTCTTGATCTTGCCGTATGAAGTCTTTTGCCTGTGTCGCCAAGTCTTTTTGTAAGCTCAGCCTCAACAAACATATGAACGTCCTCTGCGGTAGGGTCGAACTGTAATTTACCGTCGTCGATATCCGCAAGAATACCTTTAAGTCCCTCGACTATCTTTTCACTTTCGTGCTTGTCGATTATACCGCACTCGCCCAGCATTGTGGCGTGTGCCATAGAACCCTCTATATCATAGCGGTACATTCTTGCGTCAAAGGAAATCGATGAATTGAAATCATTTACTCTTTCGTCTACTTCCTTTGTAAATCTTCCTGCCCACATTTTTCCTGCCATTTTAAAACCGTCCTTTATGTTTATTTCATTCGTTAAATATAAAAAATGTATGGGCAAAATGACCCCAAGGGATCATCCTGCCCCGATACATTTCAATAAGTGCGGATCACATTTCCTTTTCGTGCTGTTCAAGCAGCTTTTGGATATCCACGCCGTTGATCTTCAGACCGTCTATCTTACAATCGTTTATCTCAACGTTTGTAAGGTCACAGTGGATAAACTGTGAGTTCTTCAGATCAGGGTTTTTGAACTCAACATTGTTCATGATAGAGCAGCCAAATCTCGAATTGCTGAGATTTACGCCCAAGAACTTTGAGTTCACCATATAAAGATCAGCAAAGTCGCTCTCTTTCATGCTGACGTTGTTGAAATGTGTTTCGTCCATATTCACATCGTCAAAGAGTGCCTCTTTGAGATTTACGTTCGAGAACTTTGCACCGCCGAGGTTTACGTCCTCAAAAGAGGAGTTCGGCAGGCTGTCGTAAGAGATCTCGACCTTCTTGTCTATTGCAGGCTCAAAAATGCTGTTGTTATCTGACATATCAAAACCTCCATTGAAAATATTATTATACAAACAAATTTTTATGTCCTGTGATACAGGACGCTGACATTAGTCCTTCTTAGCGTTTCTCTTCTGCTCGAGCTTAGCTCTTACCTTGATAGGCAGACCGAAGAGGTTGATGAATCCTGCTGCATCAGCCTGATTGTAAACATTGTCCTCATCAAATGTAGCAACTTCTTCATCATAGAGAGTATATGGAGATGTTACACCTGCGTTTATCATGTTGCCCTTGTAAAGCTTGAGCTTAACGTCACCGGTAACAGTTTTCTGTGTTTCTGTAACGAATGCACTCATAGCCTCACGGAGAGGAGTGAACCACTGACCGTTGTAAACAATGTCAGCAAACTTGATTGAAAGATACTGCTTAACTCTTGCAGTTTCCTTGTCAAGTGTGATAGTTTCAAGAACTTCATGAGCCTTGTAAAGGATTGCTCCGCCCGGTGTTTCATAAACGCCTCTTGACTTCATTCCAACGAGTCTGTTCTCAACAAGGTCAGCAAGACCGATACCGTTTGCACCACCGAGTTCGTTAAGCTTTGTAACAAGCTCCTTGCCGTTCATCTCAACGCCGTCAACAGCTGTTGGGATACCCTTTTCAAAGTGGATCGTTACATAAGTTGGCTTGTCAGGAGCCATGATAGGTGAAACGCCCATTTCAAGGAAACCTGGCTTTTCATACTGTGGCTCGTTTGCAGGATCTTCAAGATCCAGACCTTCGTGTGAAAGGTGCCAAAGGTTCTTGTCCTTTGAGTAGTTTGTTTCTCTGTTTATTTTCAGAGGAATGTTGTGTGCCTCAGCATACTCGATCTCCTGCTCTCTTGACTTGAGATTCCAGATTCTCCAAGGAGCGATGATCTGCATATCAGGGGCGAAAGCCTTGATAGCAAGCTCAAATCTTACCTGGTCGTTACCCTTACCTGTGCAGCCGTGGCATATAGCGTCTGCACCTTCCTTGATAGCTATTTCAGCTATTCTCTTTGCGATGATAGGACGTGCAAATGATGTGCCGAGGAGGTACTGGTTCTCATAAACAGCACCAGCCTGTACTGTAGGATATACATAATCCTCGATAAATTCTTCTGTAAGGTCCTCAATATAAAGCTTTGACGCACCTGTCTTGATAGCCTTTTCCTCAAGACCGTCAAGCTCTGTGCCCTGACCAACGTTTCCTGAAACAGCGATAACTTCGCAGTTGTTGTAGTTTTCCTTGAGCCACGGAATGATGATAGATGTGTCAAGTCCGCCGGAATAAGCAAGGACAACCTTTTTGATCTCTTTTGCCATAACAAAATTCCTCCATTTGTATGTAATAAGTATGTTTGTATAATATTTTCACGGAGGCTGTCACACATTGGTGACTGCTGCCGATAAAAACATTATACACCTTTATACAGCATTGTCAAGTGCTTTTGCATAAAAATTTTATATTTATACACATTTCCAGGGATATCAATGTATATTATTTATAGTTATACAAAAATAAGTGTATAATTTTCAAGAGATATACATATTCCTGACTGAGAGGGTATAAAATAAAATAGCTTAACCAAAAACACAAAAACAGCTTTACAAATACCTATGTTAATTATATCACGATTCTTCAAAAAAAGCAACACAAAAAGCCCTGTTTTAACGATTTTTGTACAATATTTCAGGGAATAGGAGGGGTTGCAATTTCATATAAAATGATATATAATATAGTCAGACGGTTTCTATACGATATTGGTGTACGATAAACGTGGAAAGTCTGACATAATACTGAAAGGCGGTAATGAAAATGAGCAGTTTTAACGGTTTCAAAGAGGTAGCGGCAGATAAGCTTGATACCCTTGACTTCAATCCATACAAAAAGATAGGCAAGGAGTGGTTCCTTGTTACAGCAGGCGACGAGAGCGGCTGGAACACCATGACAGCCTCATGGGGCTTTGCAGGCGTTATGTGGGGAAAGAACACTTTCACCACCGTTATAAGACCTCAGAGATACACCAAAAAATTTATCGATAAGGCTGAATATTTCACCATTAGCTTTTTCAAAGAGGACTATAAAAAGGCACTTTCATTCTGCGGCTCTCACAGCGGACGTGACTGTGACAAGGCTAAGGAAACAGGTCTGACGCCTGTGTTCGTGTCTGAGGATGGCGTTGAGGTAACAGCTTTTGCTGAGGCTGATATGGTGCTCGTATGCAAAAAGGCTTATGTTCAGGAGATGAGACCTGAGTGCTTTGTTGATACTGAGAATGATGAGAAGTGGTATTCTGACAAGGACTATCACTATCAGTATATCGGCGAGATAGTAAAGGCATTTGTCAAAGAATAATCTGAGCGTAAATGCAAAGGATAGGTAGTAATGGTACGTCTTAATGATGATAAAGAAATGGTAAGGAGCATAAAAGAGGGACTTAAACGCACAGGCGGATACTGTCCGTGCAGGATACAGCATACTGATGAAAACAAGTGTATGTGCAAAGAGTTCCGTGAGCAGATAGCTGACCCTGATTTTGAGGGATTCTGCCATTGTATGCTCTATTACAAAAGCAAGGACTAGAAAAGGAGCTGTGAAAAATGGCTGTAAAGGTTATAACAAAGGATAATTTTGAAAACGAAGTAATGCATTCCGACAAACCTGTTCTGCTGGACTTCTGGGCAGCATGGTGCGGCCCATGCAAAATGCTTTCACCGCTGGTGGATAAGTATTCGGAAGAGGACAATTCTGTGAAGGTGGGCAAGGTCAATGTTGACGAGGAAAACGAGCTTGCAGCGGCTTTCGGTATCTCAAGCATACCAGCACTTTTCGTTGTAAAGAACGGCAAGGTGGCAGCGTCTACAGTGGGTTATATGCCTGAGGAGGAGATTAAAGCTTTTGTTGCGTCAGCAAAGGTGAAGTAAAAAACGATTAACCATAACGTAACAAAGCAAAGCGGACGACCTTTGGTCGCCCGCTTTTTTTCGCCCTTCCACATCACCCACTTTTATGCCATTTCGTAAATATTCAAATCTACAAACAATATGCCCATGTGATATGTAGGGGCGAACAGCGTTCGCCCGTTACTCGGCGTTGTAGTGAAAATGCCGTGCTATCATTTTGGCGGTGTGCATTTTTCGTATACGTTGAACATTCTCTCACCCCTTTTTGTCTGATTATATCACATCTTTTGCATTTTGTTACTAGGGCAAAAATAAAAGCCCTGCAAAAGCAGAGCTTTCAAATATGTTACTTTGGGTATCATCTGTAGGGGCGACCTGAGGTCACCCGTTACGTCACGTTTTATCTTTCCTCACGGAAATAATTTATACCGCAGGACTGAGGCTGTGAACGCTCTCTTGATTTTTTCACTGAGGTGATGATAAGAACAAGAGCCGTTACAAGATATGGGAGCATATCAAAGAATGACTCAGGAACTGTAAAGCCAAGGTTCTTAGGGAAGTAGTATTTCAGCACCATGAACGCACCGAAAATATACGCTCCGTAAATAGCCCTTGCAGGATTCCATACAGCGAAGATAACAAGTGCCACAGCTATCCAGCCAAGACCGTTTACGCTGTTTGCCATCCAAACGCCGCCGTTTATTACCATTGAGCAGAACGCTCCGCCAATGCCGCATATTCCGCCGCCGATAAGAACGTTTATGTATTTGTATTTCACAACGTTTATTCCCACAGCGTCAGCAACGGCAGGGTTCTCACCGATTGTCCTAAGGTTAAGACCTATCTTTGTCTTTTTCAGATAGATAAACATTACCACTGCGATAACAATGCTCAGGTAGGTGAAAATGTTCTGTGAGAAAAGCACCTTTCCCAGCACCGGTATCTTGCTGAGTAGTGGTATGTCAATGTTTTTCAGACTGCTCATCACTCCGTCAGGCAGCTTGAGGTTGCCTGTAGGTGAGGCTGTTATCATCTGCTCGCCTATGAAGTTTGAAAGTCCTGTGCCGAAAATAGTCAGGGTAAGACCTGTTACGTTCTGGTTCGCCATCATCGTTATGGTGAGAAAAGCGTAGATAAGGGAAACAAGTGCACCCATAAGGAACGCCGCCAGTATGGAAAGCCACAGGCTGCCTGTTTTGTAAGCGGTCATAAAGCCTGCACAAGCACCCATTGCCATTGTTCCCTCAACACCAAGGTTCAGGTGTCCCGATTTTTCGTTCTGTATCTCTCCCACTGTGCCGAACAGCAGAGGAGTACCCATATATACCGCATGGGCAAGGAATGAAATAAGTCTATCCATTGTTCTTGCCTCCTCTTGTTACAAATCTGTATCTGATGAAGAACTCACAGCCCAGCACGAAGAACAGGATTATTCCCTGCAAAACGTCTGAACAGTAAGGGGAAAGCATAAATTCTGACGATACCACCGTGCTGCCCTTTTCAAGGACTGCGAACAGGAACGATACCACGAGTATTCCAAATGGATTGAGGTTTGCAAGCCATGCCACTATGATAGCCGTAAAGCCAACGCCGCCTGCAACTGATGTGGAAAGAGTGTGTTCTGTTCCGCAAGCCTGAACCATGCCTGCGATACCGCAGATAGCACCGCTCAAAAACATCGTTCTTATCATTATCTTGCTAGGGCTCATGCCTGCGTATCTTGCAGTCGCATGGCTGTCTGATACTACTGTTATCTCATAGCCCTGCTTTGTGAATTTAAGGTAGATAAATACCAGTACCACAAGTACCAGACCTATCACCCAGCCTATCTGCACATTTCCAAGCGAATCGAGCCATGCGTTAAGGTCAAATCTTGCTATCTTTGGATAGCCCTTTGACTCAGGATCCTGCCATGCACCCTTTGTGAGCCAGTCGATAACATAAAGTGCGATATAGTTGAGCATAAGAGTGAGCAGAGTTTCGTTTGTGTCGAACTTTGCCTTGAAAAATGCAGGGATAACGCCGTAAAGTCCTCCGCCTATCATTGCGGCAATAAACATTACAATGAAAAGCAGATAGTGCGGCATATCGTAATGATAAAGTGCAAAGTACGATGCGAAGATTCCGCCCATTATTATCTGACCCTCTGCACCGATATTCCAAAACTTCATTTTGAACGCCAGTGTTATACCAAGGGACGATATGAGCAGCGGTATCATTATCTTCACCGTTTCACGGAAAGGCATGAACGGGCTTGCCGCATTTTTGCCTATAAACGCACCCTTTACCATTCTTGCATAGTATGAAAACGGGTTCTTACCAAGAATGAGAATGAATATTCCGCCTGCACAGATAGCAAGGAGTACCGACAGCAGTCTTATGATAAGCTTTTGCTTATTGGAGCGTTCGGCACGTTTTGCTATTCTTATAAGGGGTTCTTTTTTTACTGTATCAGCCAATGCCCAGCACCTCCTCCATAGTCTTGCCTGTCATCATCATGCCCACCTGTTCTTTTGTGACCGTCTTTGCGTCACAGATACCTGTTATCTTTCCATGACAAAGCACCATTATCCTGTCGCAAAGTTCCAGCAGAACGTCAAGATCTTCGCCAATGAAGAGCACGGCAGTGTTCTTTTTCTTCTGCTCGTTGAGCAGTGAGTAGATAAGGTATGATGAGTTGATATCAAGTCCACGAACAGGATATGCGGTTATGAGCAGGTCAGGCTCACTGTGTATCTCTCGTCCAAGAAGTACCTTTTGTACGTTTCCGCCTGAAAGCATTCTAACAGGCAGTTCCGTTGACGGGGTCTTTATCTCAAGCTGTTCGATAAGCTCTTTTGAAAGTGCCCTAGCAGGTTTTCTGTCAACAAAGCACAGCTTGCCCTGCTTGTAGGTCTTGAGCAGCATATTGTCTGTCATTCCCACTGAGGCGATAAGACCCATTCCAAGTCTGTCCTCAGGAATAAAGCTCATGCTTATGCCAAGTCCTATTATCTCCTTAGGCGTTTTGCCTATGATATTTTCCTTGTTGTAAAGCACTGCACCCTTTTCTATCTTCTGAAGTCCTGCGATAGTTTCGCAAAGCTCCTTTTGACCGCTGCCTGCGATACCTGCAACGCCCAGTATCTCGCCTCTGTTTATAACAAAGCTTACGTCGTCAAGAGCAATGCTGCCCTCAGAGTTCTTTACCGTCAGATTGACTACGTTAAGTATCGGCTTTACGTTCACAGGCTCAGGTCTTTCAATGGAAAGTTCCACAGCCTTGCCCACCATAAGCTCGGTGAGCTGCTTTTCACTGCTCTCGGCAGTGTTTACAGTTTCAATGCTCTTGCCCTTTCGCAGGATAGTTACTCTGTCGGATATGTCCATTACCTCGCCAAGCTTGTGGGTGATGATTATTATTGCACAGCCCTGAGCCTTCATTTTCCTCAGGATATTGAAAAGCTTTTTTGTTTCCTGCGGAGTAAGAACAGCCGTCGGCTCGTCAAGAATAAGTATCTTCGCACCTCTGTAAAGCACTTTAAGTATCTCCACAGTTTGCTTTTCGCTGACCGACATATTGTATACCTTCTTGTCAGGGTCTACTTCCAGACCAAGCTGTTCGGATATCTTCTTTATCTCTTCTCTTACAGCACTCTTGTTTCTAAGCTTTCCCTTTGTGCCTGCCACGATATTGTCGGCGGCGGAAAATACTTCCACAAGCTTGAAGTGCTGGTGTATCATACCGATGCCCAGTGCGATAGAATCCTTAGGGGAGTTTATCGCCTCCGGCTTGCCTGCAATGTAAATGCTGCCCTTGTCAGGGTGATAGATACCCGAAAGCATATTCATCAGTGTGGTCTTTCCCGAACCGTTTTCTCCCAGCAGTGCAAGTATCTCGCCGTATTTGACTTCAAGATCTATGCTGTCGTTTGCTACAACGCTGCCGAAAACTTTTGTTATCCCGCTGCATTTTACAGCGATCTCAGCAGATATTTCTTCACTCATACTTTCAGCTCCTTTTTGTGAACTTCATTAATGTCGTCAGAAACCGACAGCAGAACTCTGCTGCCGTATCCTCATGACACTAACAAAACAGGCGGCAGATACCCTCAATCTATTGAGGGCAACCGACGCCGCCCGTAGAAATGTTTTGTTAAGCTATCAGGCTTTATTACTTGACTTCAACGTTCTTGAAGTACCAGTTTATGCCGCCTGTGATAGTAGCGTCGTCAAGAGTTTTGCCCTCTTCGCCAACTGTTTTGCCGTCGTTTGTTTCGATAACGCCGTCAAATACATTGAATGAGCCGTCCTCAAGCTTAGCCCTAGCCTCGTCAACAGCCTTCTGCATATCCTCTGTGCAGAGATCCATGTTCAGAGGAGCGATGTCTACAAGACCGTCAGCCATGCCGCCGTAGTAGTTCTCGCACTTCCAGTTGCCATCAACTATCTGCTTTACCTGATATGTGTAGTATGCAGACCAGTTCCAAAGAGTTGAAGTAAGTGTAGCCTTAGGAGCGTCCTTAGACATATCTGTGTTGTAGCCTACGCCCCACTTGCCGGCACTTTCAGCCTCGAGCTGTGGGTTAGGTGTATCACAGTGCTGAGCGATAACGTCGCAGCCCTCAGAAAGAAGAGCCTTTGCAGCGTTTGTTTCCTCTGTTGGTGAATACCAGCTGTTTGTTACCTTTACATATACCTTAGCGTCTGGGTTTACAGAATAAACGCCCATTGCGAAAGCGTCGATACCGCCTGTGCACTCAGAGTTCTCGCTGCCCATAGCGGAAACGTAACCGATGAGGTTTGACTCTGTCTTCATACCTGCAACGATACCGGTGAGATATCTTGCCTGATAAATTCTTCCGAAGTAGTTGTTAAGGTTCTTGCCGTTGTTCTTGTAGCCTGTGCCGTGGCAGAAATAAACGTCAGGATATTCCTCTGCGAGGGACTCCATTTTGTCCATATAGCCCCAGCTTGTGCCGAAGATGATGTTGCAGCCGTCCTCGATGCACTCACGGATAGCTGTTTCTGTAGCAGCAGGGTCGCTGTCTGATACGTTGTTCTTTCTTATGATCTGATCGTCCTTCAGACCAAGCTCCTTCTGCATACCAACGATACCCTGATCGTGAGCATATGTGTAGCCTGAACCGTCGGCAGGGTTGCCGATGTGGATAACGCCGATTTTTACGGTGTCATAGCTGAGAGCAGCTGTCTTATTGTCAGCTGACTTCTGTGATGCCTCGTCTTTAGCTGATGTACAAGCTGTAAGAGCTGTTACAGCAAGAGCAGCAGAAAGAACGAGAGCAAGAATACGTCTTACCTTCATGTTTGATCTTCCTCCATAAAATATTTATTGATAACGCTTTGTGCGTTAATCCCTGAATTTTATAGTGCCGTTGTCCATAGAGTCAACGATAGCAAGGGATTCAAGCTTTACGCCCATGTCACGGATAGTCTTTCCGCCCACCTGAAAGCCCTTTTCGATAACGATACCGGCACCGGCAAGCTCAGCACCTGACTGTTTCACGATATCTATAAGACCCATAAGTGCACAGCCGTTAGCAAGAAAATCGTCGATAATAAGCACCTTGTCGCCCTTGCCAAGATATTTTTCCGATACCATTACGTCATATGTAACGCCCTTTGTGTAGGACTTTACCTGAGTTATATACATTTCGCCGTCAAGGTTCTTGCTAAGTGTTTTTTTAGCGAAAATAACAGGGCAGCTGTTAAAATGCTGTGCTGCTATGCAGGCGATGCCGATACCTGATGACTCGATAGTGAGTATCTTGTTCACGCCTGTTCCTGCAAATCTCTTTGCGAACTCTTCGCCTATATCGTTGAAAAGCTTTACGTCCATTTGGTGATTAAGGAATTTATCTACCTTAAGAACGTTTCCTTCCTTTACTACTCCGTCCTTGAGAATACGCTGTTTCAAAATTTCCATATCATTTTCTCCTGTGTTGCCTTAATATATTGACTTCCTCAAAAAACAACTATATAAGCAATTATACTACACTTTTCGCCTTTATTCAATTAGTAAGACCTGTGAAATGTTTAACATTCTATTAATTTTTACGCTGCGTTTCCTATATTGTACAAAAACAGATATCCACCTGAACAGTGAACGTTCAGGCGGATATGTCATGCTTTCTTAGATCTTCTCGACGCAAGCTTTGCCGTTCCAGGCGGGCAGAGCATTGCGGCGGAACTTCCATAGATTATAATGTATATAGGCTTGTCTGTCATGTTGTAGAAAAGCAGATTTTCCGTGTCGCAGTCGTAAAACTCCATTACCTCGCTGTCAACATAGTATCTGCCCAGAGTTTCCCACATCTCAAGCTTTTCTTCGCTCTCCGCAAGCCCCACAGAATCGACCTTTACGCCTGAGTGAACGTCATGGAAAACAGGAACGATACCAACGTCATTTTTGAAAAACACCTTGTTACCATTGGGGTCAGTGCCGTTGTAGCATATGATAAGCGTGCTTTCAGGCAGTTCAGCAGCGTCAGAACTGCCCTCAGAGATACCATGTGCTATCTCCCTGAACCTTTCAAACTGTGAACGAAACGCCGCTCTGTTCTCTTCTGCAAATTGTGCAAGGTCATGACTTTCAAGCTTTGCGGCAGCGTTTGCGGCAATATCAAAATCAAAGTAAGGGCTTGCATTTTTTAGCTCATAGCAGTTGTTCCTTGTCCTGGCAAAAAGCCTGCCGTCCTCTTTGTATATTTCTTTGACAGCAGAAGTGTGGATAAACTTGCCGTCTGAAAATTTCCCGCTTTCGTATACAAAGCCTTGGATACAGTATATAACGCTTTCGTCCGTTATAGGGTCAGGAAAGCAGCTCGGTGCGTCGCATGGGTAAGAAAACAGCGTATTTTTTAAATTTCGTATCGCCACACGCCACTTATCAATATACATTTTTCTCCCTCGCTTTCTGACTTTATGCTTTTATGATATCAGATTGTGCATATTTTGTCAATGACATACGCAAAAAAAGCCCTCCGCTTTTTGCAGAGGACTTTTGTATGTTATTTCAAACGGCTGAAAAATTTCTCGTTCGCAACGCCTGTTATACCTATCTTTAAAAGGTTTGCAGTCCTTGAACGCACTATTTCGTCAATGAACGGTTTCATAACAAAGTCTGATACCCTTTGCTTGAGCACAGCCCTGCGGCTAAACTCGTCATGGGATGGTATTATCGCAATGACTGGCAGCTTTTTGCCGTCAACGTCAAGTGGGAAAGCCTCGTTTTCTGAAATAAGCTCGATGTCAAAATAGACAAGGTCTATCTCATGCTCTGAAAGCTGTTTTTTGCCGTTTTCAACAGAATCAGCCGTGAAAACATCATTGTTCTGTGAAAGTATCCTGTCAAGTTCTTTGCGAGCCTCTTCATCACCGCTGACAACAAGGACATTGTGTCTGCGTTCAGTTTCATTTTTTACATAATCCTTGTAGTCGTTTATCCTCTGATCCATGAACACCATGTCAGTTACATCTGTAATATATGCAACAATAACAGTGCTGATGTCTGTTTCACTGATGTATCTGAAATGTGTGCTGAACCAAAGCTTTTTGCCGTTGATATCATGCATACTGAAAACGCAATCGGCTCTGCCTTTGTTTTCTATGACCTTTCTTATTGTGCTTGTGTAAAGCTCTTTGTAACCTTCATCAATGCAGTTGACAACATTGAATTTTCCATACATACTGCTGTCAAAGCCATATGCTCTTATGAAAGCCTTGTTTGAGCTTACGGCCTCAATGTTATCGTTAGGAAAACATTCAAGTATCATTGCAGGCTGGTCAATGTCATCTATAGACACAGCCAGACCACTGTTGTTCCCCCAAAGCAGGCCATTTGCAGACGAACGGGTTTCAGAAACCGCAAACTCCTCCTGCTCAGAAATAAGCTTTTCATAATCCTTTGCAGGCATAGGCTTTGCAAAATAAAAGCCCTGAATAAAGTCGCAGCCCACGCTCCTTAGAAAATCCACCTGCTCAGCCTTGTCAACGCCCTCTGCGATAACAGGGATATTGAGCCACTTTGCCATTCTGATGACAGATGAAATGATAGTTTCCGCACGGCCCTCATATTTTGCCTTGAACATGAACATCATGTCCATTTTGAGCACGTCCACCTGAATGTCTTTGAGTACGTTCAGTGAAGAATATCCGCTGCCGAAATCGTCCATAAGAATGGTGAAACCGTTGCTCCTGAGCTGGTTCGTCATCTCGTCTATCAGAATGTTCTTATCAGTATAAACGCTTTCCGTTATCTCGATGTTGAAATACTTAGGGTCAACGTCATACTTTTTCGTAAGTTCGATTATTATTTTTGAAAGATTAGGGTTGTAAAGGTTTACCCTTGAAACGTTTACAGAAACAGGGAAGAGCGGAACTCCGCGGTCTTTCCATTCTTTGAGCTGCTTGCAAACGCATTCCCATATGTAGAGATCAAGCTTTGATATAAAGCCGTTCTTCTCAAATATCGGGATAAACACACCCGGTGAGATAAATCCCTTGGTAGGGTGTATCCACCTTGCAAGAGCCTCCGCACCCACAGGCTTGTTTGTCTTTACATCATACTTAGGCTGATAGTAAGGCACAAACTCGTGGTTTTCAAGAGCGTCGCTCATTTCATTTATTATATTCTGCTCATTTTCAAGAGAAAGCCGCATTTTGTCATCATAAAAAGCATAGTTCTTCATGTAGTGACCTTTGACGGTCTTTGCCGCAAGAGCCGCACGGTCGCACATCTGCGAAATAGGCAGCTCTCTGTCCGTTACGATATAAACGCCGTAAACGAGCATTATGTTGTAGTTCGGCGTAAGAGCCTTCATTCTCGACACAGCCTGCTCTATCTGTTCGATAGTGTGTTCCTTGCCCTGATAAGGGGTAAAAATGCCGAAAACGTCTGCGTCTATTCTGCCGAATGTGCAGCATTCAGTAGTCTTTGCAAAATCTCTTATATGCTTTGCCATATACTTAATCAGCTTGTCGCCGCCCACATTTCCGAAAAATGAATTTATAAGCTTGAATCGGTCAATGTCAAGCCTGAGAAAAGCAAACTTCTTGTCAGGGTTTGAGGTGAGCAGAGTTTTTGACGCACTGAAAAACTTGTTCTTTGAATACACTCCCGTGAGAGGGTCGTAGTTCATAACGTGATTAAGTTCTTTGAGCAGCGATACCTGACTTCTTGCGATAACGTTTTTCAGCCTGAGCTTAACTATCTCAGCGTCATAAGGCTTTGAAACAAAGTCCCACGCACCGTTTTCAAGAGCCTTTCTCTCGCTTGCCCTGTCAGCCTTTTCCGTAAGTATTATAACCGGTATCTGAGCGAACCTATTGTCTTTTTTCATGCACTCCATAAACTCATATCCGCCCATTTCAGGTATTAGGATATCAAGTATTATAGCGTCCACCTTTGACTTTGCATTTTTTAGCATTTTAAGGGCCTGCACGCCGTTCTCTGCCTCGACTATCGTATATTCTTGACACAATATCTCGCAGAGTATCGACCTGTTCATAGCACTGTCATCAATAACAAGCACCGTTTTTTGTCTGTCCATATGCAGTCCCCTTTCATAATTGTTATTTAGCAAAACATTTTAATATCTTTAAGTATACAACATATTTCGATAAATTGCAATAGTTGTTTTATTTCATACAAAGGATTTAATGGAAAATCGTGGCTGCTTTTTTTGAAAATATGAACACGAAAACGTTCGAAATATTGATAATCATGTTTGAATATTAATTATGTTTTTCTGCAAGATTGTGCCACAATGCCTAATTTTACAGTGTTAACGCTGTTTTAATTGTTTAAAAAGACTTGAAAATGCAGTAAATAGGCACATTTATAGTGCTTTGTTAATTGCTTGTTTATAATTCATCGTGCTAAAAAGCCAGCACACCAAAACGTGTAGCATTTTATATGCTGTATGCTAAATTTGCATAGCAAAAAGCCGCAGGATAAGGGCAAAAACTACCCGACCATACGGCTTTTTTTTATTTATTGTGACAAAGCTTTTCAGTCTTTGATATCATAACGAGCAGAAGAATAAAGAAGAACGCAAGATATAAAGGCATCAGCCTAAGGCTCACATTGTTTGCCAAAAGGCCGAAAACAGGCGGCATGAATGTTGAACCCACATAAGCACTCGCCATTTGTATGCCTATTATGCCCTGAGAATTTTCAGCACCGAAGTTTGACGGCGTTGAGTGGATTATGCAAGGATAAACAGGTGCACAGCCAAGACCTATTATAACAAAGCCTATCATCGAGGCATGACCAATAGGCAGTGTAATAAGGATAACGCCAAACAGAGCAACGGCAGTTCCAAGGCGTATCATTCTGTTGTCCCCAAGCTTGTCTGAAATAAATCCCGAAAGGAAACGTCCGACCGTTATTCCGATAAAGAAAAGCGAACCAAAGGCAGCCGCCTTGTCTTTTGATATGCCCCTTGTGCCCTCGAGATAGCTGCTCGCCCACAGCATGGTGGTCGCTTCAGCAGCACAGTATGCGTAAAAGCCTATGAGCAAAGTTGGCACGCCCTTTATCTTCAGTGCACCACGCAGACCAAGGAGAGGCTTGTCCTCTTCCGCAGCACCGGGGTCTTTGTTTATCTTCCAAAGAGGCAGTGCACAAAGAAGTACCGCAAGTATCCCGAACTGTATGTATGAAACGATTCTGTAGCCTCCCGACCATGATGAGTGGGTCAGTGCGTAGCTCATTATGTAAGGGCTGACGATAGTGCCAACGCCCCAAAAGCAGTGCAGCCAGCTCATGTGCCTTGAATTGTAGTAAAGTGCAACATAGTTGTTGAGAGCAGCGTCGATAGCACCCGCACCAAGACCGTAAGGGATACCCCATAGGCACATCTGCCAGAAGTGTCCCACAGTCGAAAAGCCGAACAGTGCCACCGCAGTAAGAAGAACGCTCACCACCACAACAGCCCTTGTGCCGAACTTTTTCGTGAGCCGTTCAGACATAAGACCTGATATTATCGTTCCTCCTGCGATTATCATTGAAACTATCCCCATATAAGACAGCGGAACATCAAAATCCACACGGATAGTAGGCCAAGCCGAACCCAAAAGGGAATCAGGCAGACCAAGGCTAATAAAAGCAAGATAAATAACAGTCAAAAGCAGTGTATACATTATAAAACCCCGTTTCCTATGAAAACTTATTGCAGTATATCACAGCGGCAATGCAAAGTCAAGGGGATAGTTTGTGAAATCATTGTTGAAAATATGTTACGCCGCAAAACAAAAAGCAGGCACATTTTTGTACCTGCTTGAAAGTGTCGAAATAGTATCGAATCAACGGGCGAACACTGTTCTCACCTACAGGGAAGTGCTATATCAAACGCCTTTTCCCTGCTCGAAATCGAATTTTTTATACAGCTTTTGTATCTTTGCCGCAATAACGATAGGCGGATAACCGCCGCTTATAGCATAGTGCGAGTGAGCAAGATATAAAGGTCTGCGGTAGTCAAAACGCTCTGAAAGCTGTTCACGGGTGGAGTTGTAAGCAATAGGTCTGTTAGGGTCGTCCTTGATGCGTTCATAGCAGGTGTTGAAGTATGTGTCTATAAAGACCACCATGCCCGACTTTTTTGCCACCTCGCCGTTTTGCTCCGAAAGCAACGCTCCGCCGCCTGTTGCAACAACGCCGCCGATGTCCGCAAACGCCGCAAGAGCCTCGGTTTCAAGCTTTCTGAAATGCTCCTCGCCGTATTTGTCGAATATCTCAGGTATGCTCATTCCTGCCGTGCCTTCAATATACTTGTCAAGGTCAACACACTGGCAGCCCATTTTCTTTGCCAGTATCTTTCCCACAGTGGATTTTCCGCAGCCCATAAAGCCGCACAAAAATATTGGTCTCATATTTACTATCCTTATTATAATGTATTTTACCAAACTAATGTAGGGGCGAACAGCGTTCGCCCGTTTTTCCTACGCATGGTATGTTTATCCAACAAGCTTTGTTTCTGACATTCTCATATGTTGATATTTTCGGGCGACCAAAGGTCGCCCTTACAGTATGCTTTACTTAAAATCCTTCTCCACAGCGATCTCCATTTCGTCTATGATAGACTGAACTTCCTCGTCTGTATACTCGTCGCCGTCCCATATCTCATGAGCGGAAACAGCCTGCCAAACGAGCATTGCCATGCCGCCTACAGCGTTCTTGCCCATAGCCTTAGCTTTCTGCATGAGCAGAGTTTCACGAGGATTGTATATAACGTCAAATACCGCACCGCTCGCCTCGATTACTTCATCAGGAACAGGGCAGGCGTTTGTCTTAGGATACATTCCCACCGGACAAGCGTTCATAAGCAGATTGTAGTGAACGTCAGTCGGTATCTCAGTGTTGAGAACGATAGTTATCCTAGCGTCAGACTTCATAGCCTTTATCTCTTTCTCTACCTGCTTAGCCAAAGGCATATCGCTCTCCAGCACCGCAATGTAAAGGTCAGCACCGGCAAGAGCCGCCTCTATAGCCATCATTCTGCCTACTCCGCCACAGCCTATGAGCAGTATCTTTCCTGTGAAGTCGATGTTCATTGCACGAACAGTTCTGAGAAAACCGTCACAGTCCGTGTTGTAGCCAATGTGCTTGCCGTTCTTGTTGTCAACGCAGTTCACAGAGTGATAACGCTTTGCCGACTGGTCAAGCTCGTCAGTGTAGTCGATAATGCCTATCTTGTGAGGGATAGTGATGTTGTAGCCGTTAAGAGAATTAAGATACTCCGCCTTGTCTTTAAGTTCCTCAGGCTTTACCTCCAGTATCTCGTACTCGTATTCACGGTTTTTCAGTTCAAAAAGCCTAGCGTGAATAGGCGGAGACATAGTGTGTTTAAGCGTTTCTCCCAGTATAGCGTATTTTCTTGACATTTTACATTCCTTCTTATAAAAAATTTCTGTATATCATAATGTATATCTGTAGGGGCAACTTGCAATTTATTGCACAAACCTTAATAACCGCACAATGTACAGTAGGGGCGAACAGCGTTCGCCCGCATTGTCGCCTGAAACCGTTTTGGCAGGATAATTGCCTTTTACAGCCTTATAGTTATCTCACGGTCAGTAGGTATATACCTGCGTATCTTTACCCCCGTCAGTTCAAACATTTTCTTTGAGGCCTTCACTCCGTCAGTGTCAGCGTATTTGTCCTCCCAGTAAACGACTTCCTTTATGCCGCTTTGAATGATAGCCTTTGCACATTCGTTGCATGGAAAAAGTGAAACATATATCTTAGCGTTTTGCAGATTTCCTGCCGCATGATTGAGAATGGCGTTCAGCTCTGCGTGGCACACAAAGGGATATTTTGTGTCAAGAAACTCACCGTTCCTGTCCCAAGGCATTTCGTCATCAGAACAGCCTGTAGGCATACCGTTGTATCCCACCGACAGTATCTTGTTGTCCTGCGAAACTATGCACGCCCCCACCTGAGTGTTCGAGTCTTTGCTCCTCTGTGCTGAAAGCAGGGAGATACCCATAAAATATTCGTCCCATGATATGTAATCTTTGCGTTTCATTTTTGCACCGCCTTTTTATCAGGTTTCCTCATCGTCAATGTCTGATATGCTCAGCATTGTCACCTTGTTTTCATCATCAAAAAAGAATATCGCCGTAAAGCCCCTTTTCTTGTATTTCCACGCACTTGCGTCAGGATTGTCAGGCTCGCCGAATACCTTTTTCACTTCCGATTTGTCAGCACCGCATTTTACCCCTGCAATGCTCATGTCGTCTTTGTCCGATACGCTCTTTGCTATGCTGAGCCGGCGTATCTTCGACTTCCTGTCTATCTTATCCTTGCTGTCCGCCTCTACCTTTACAGTGCCTATTATGTCATCATTCTGCATAAGCGTCACCGAGAATATTCCCTTGCCGTTGGAGTTGCCCGAAAAAGGATAATCAAAGGTGTAGTCATATTCATCGCCCAAGTCCTCAAGGGTGCAGGGAATATCAATGTCCTTGTCGCCTATCTTTATCTCCCACGCACATTTTCCGCAGGCCGTCAGACAAATAATCATTGCCGCCGCAATAACAGCCCATACAGTCCTTGTGATACTTCTCATTTTTCTTCCCTTTTTCCTTTAGCCGAGAGAGGCAAGTGCCTTTTCCATTGTGGCTGTGTTTTCAATGTTCACAGCGTTTTTGCCCTTGAGCGTCTTTTTTACAAGACCAGTGAGCACCTTGTTAGGACCAAGCTCGATAAAGTTCTCATAGCCTGCCTTTTCCATTTCTGCAAGCTCTGATGTGAACTTGACAGGTGAAACGATGTGCTTAGCAAGCATATCAGGCATATCAGAGAAATCCTCAAGCTTTGTTCCAAGAACGTTTGAGTAGAAATCAACATTTGCAGCCTTGAATTCAACTGTCTTTGCAGTTTCGATAAATTCATCAGCCGCAGTCTGCATGAGCTTTGAGTGGAAAGCAGACGCAACGTTGAGCTTTATAGCCTTTTTCTTCATCTCCGCAAACTTTGCCGCAGCAGCCTCGCAAGCCTCTGTGTCGCCTGCGATAACAGTCTGAACAGCGGAGTTGTAGTTTACAGGAACAACATATCCCTCAGTTTCTTCGCATATCTTTTCAACTTCTTCCGCAGGCAGACCGATTATAGCGTACATCGAACCGCTGTTAGCCTCAGCTGCTTTCTGCATAGCTGCTGCTCTTGCCTTGATAAGCTTGAAACCGTCCTCTATCGTCACAACGCCTGCTGCTACCATTGCAGCATATTCGCCAAGTGAGTGACCTGCCACGCCGTCAAATGTGATGCCCTCAGCCTTTGCAGCCTCAAAAGCAGCCAGTGAGCAAGCCATTATAGCAGGCTGTGAATTTACAGTTTTGTTAAGCTCAGTATCAGGACCGTCAAATGTGACCGTCCTCAGATCATAGCCCAGAACCTTTTCAGCTGTATTGAAAACCGCATTCGCAGCCTCATACTTCTCGCAAAGCTCTTTCGCCATGCCTACATACTGTGAGCCCTGACCTGAAAACAAAAAAATATTTTTTGACATAAAATTCTTCTCCTTTGTGGTTATATTTATACATAGCCGTCCGAATATATCCGAACCGCTTTATCTCATATTTGTCAATATCTGAAAACGCCTTTTATTTATCATTTGTTTTATATTTTAATTTTTGCAAGACATTTTCAAAAATAGACACATAATATTAAATAACGCCGTAAAACTTGTGAAAAATTCTTCAAATGTTTAAATTCATCAAGAGTTGTTCATAATTTGTTATTGACGTATCTAAAAAAACAGTTTATAATTATAATGTTATGATATGTGTTATACTGTCTCTTATACACATCTGACGCTGCCGACGAATTAGACGGTGTAGATC
>UQAR01000005.1 GCA_900539095.1 uncultured Ruminococcus sp. | reverse complement strand
CTACACCGTCTAATTCGTCGGCAGCGTCAGATGTGTATAAGAGACAGGTATAATAAAAAGGTAAAGTATAAAGAGAATAAAACGATATTATGAGAAACGGAGGAGATACTAATGGCAGAAGAAAAGAAAGCATTTTTCACCTATAAGGGACTGCCGCTGGTGAGAAAAGGAAATCATATCTATTTTGGAAATATGTATGACGAATATGTAGTCATGATCGAAATACTTTCTACAGAAAAGGTCGGCGGACTCGACGTTGCGAACAAGGTAAGAATAAGAAAAGTAGCAACAGACATCACACTGCCGCCGAATGAGCAGATCGTTAAGGTAGCAGAAAAGTCAAGCCTTTATGAGGCACTTGATTTTGCTTGTGCATGGCTCAAAGTATCATAAAACATAATAAAAACGACCGGCGTGTATCGTGAAGATACACGCCGGTTTTTGTGTGTCGTTACTCAACATTAGGTCTTGTTATAAGAGGGATTATCTCATCTATCATTTCTTTTGGCAAATTGTAATCCTGAAATTCGCCCGTATCATCTTTTATGCTAAAATTGCATATTTTACTTTGAGAGTGCTGACCGCTCGAGCTGTCCCACGAATACTGTGAAACATCGATTATACAAAGATTTTCATGTACTTCGCCTGGTTCAACCTTTTCAAGAGAGATCCCATAAGCGTCAGCACCGCCGTATTCTGCACCGTCAATGTAAGGATAATCCTTGCATACAGATTTAGCGTTTTCTATCCACGCAGTTATCTTGTCGATAGTGTCTTTGTCTGTTATCTCATATGGTTCTTCTCCATACCAGTGATAAATATAATAGGCTGTGATCTCAGAGCCGTCAGGCAAGCTATCAGTATAAGAGAAATTACTTCCCGCAGGCTCAAAAACAACGTATACGATCTCATTTTTATCTGTGTACAGCTTTTGTACGCTCCTGTAAAGATCATCATATTTGATCTTCATGCACAGATATTTGTTGTCAAGTCTGAAAACATCTGTCTTAACATCTGTGATAGCACCGTCTGATTGCAGAGCAGGGTCATATAAATAATGTGTTGATGAAACATTAGCAGCTTGCTCATCAATGTAAGCTTTCTCTTCTTCAGTTAGCACCTTGCTGCTCAGATAGTATATCTTGTCATCAATAATTATCGTGTATGAAGTGTCCGCCGTTTTCACTTCCGAGCTGTCTGTGACTGTATCTGCCGCTGATGTGGATTCTGCCTTCTTTGTGTCGTCTGATTTAGAACAGGAGCAAAGAAACAATATAGCTATTGACGTGATGATACTTACAATATATTTTGTACCTTTCATGTTAAACACTCACTTTCTGTATTTGTATCTGCATAGTACCACATTTTCTTATATATTTCAATATATGAATTTACTAAATAAATCTGTGGCATATTGGATATTATAAACAATTCTAAATATTGAAAAAATCTTTCAATCGTTTAAGTTTCAAAATTCAATAATCGTGAAAAAGTTTTTTGAAAATACGCCCATTTTTTTGGCTTTACCCCCTTGTAAAGCTATCGGAAGTATGCTAAAATAATATAAGCGTTATGAATAATGACGGGATCTATGAGGGAAACGTTTACGTCATTTTGGTGAAACGTTTACAACTTTAAAATATTGAAAAGGAGCGTATAAAAAAATATGCAGTACGGTTATTTTGACCTTGAACACAAGGAATACGTTATTACAAGACCTGACACACCTGCACCATGGGCTAACTACCTCGGCTCACCTGAGTACGGTGCTATCGTATCCAACAACGGCGGCGGATACAGCTTTGTAAAGAGCGGTGCTAACGGAAGAATAATCCGTTATCGTTTCAACTCAAATATCGGTCTCCCTGGCAGATATATCTATATCAGAGATAACGACGCCAAGGATTATTGGTCATGCACATGGCAGCCTGTTGGCAAGCCTCTTGACCAGTATAAGACAGAGTGCCACCACGGTACAGCTTATACAACGATCAAGTCTGACTATGCAGATATCCACTCCGAGCTTACATATTATGTTCCTCTGAACAAAACATATGAGGTATGGAGAACTAAGATAACAAATAATTCCGACAGATATAGAAACCTGTCAACATTCGGCTTTGTAGAGTTCACAAACGAGAACAACTATGAGCAGGATCAGGTAAACCTCCAGTATACTCTGTTCATCACAAGAACAAGCTTTGAGGGCAACAAGATCGTTCAGCATATCAATGAGAACAGCGGCAAGGACGAGAACGGCTCTAACTGGAGAGAAAGATTCTTCGGCGTTGTAGGTGCTCCTGTTTCAGCTTATAACGGCAACCTCGACAGCTTTATCGGCTCTTATAGAACTTATGGCAACCCTGTTGCTGTTGAGAGAGGTTTCTGCGACAATAAGCTCAACTATAACTCAAATGCTTGCGGTGCTCTCCAGTCTGATATTATCCTCGCTCCGGGCGAAACAAAGGAGATCATCTACGTTGTAGGTCAGAAGAACCCTAAGGTAGCTGACGAGATACTTGCTGCATATAACGAGCCTGGCAAGGTAGACGCTGAGGTCAAGGAGCTTATCGCTTACTGGCATGGTCAGCTCAATAACTTCCAGATCGAAACTCCTTCTGCTGAGTTCAATAACATGGTAAACGTATGGAACGCTTATCAGTGCTTTATCACATTCATCTGGTCAAGAGCTGCATCATTCATCTATTGCGGTCTGAGAAACGGCTACGGCTATAGAGATACAGTTCAGGATATCCAGGGTATTATCCATATCAATCCTGAGCTTGCTGCTGAAAAGATCAGATTCATGATCTCTGCACAGGTAGATAACGGCGGCGGACTTCCACTTGTTAAGTTCGACCACAAGGCAGGCCACGAAACTTGCCCGGATGAGAACGATGAGAACTCTATCTACGCTAAGGAAACAGGTCACCCATGCTATAGAGCAGACGATGCCCTCTGGCTCTTCCCAACAGTTAATAAGTATATCGGCGAGAGCGGAAACAAGGCATTCCTCGATGAAGTTATCGTATACGCAAACGGCGGCGAGGATACAGTTTATGAGCACCTCAAGAGAGCTATCAACTTCTCAATGGAAAGACTGGGTGCACATACAATGCCAGCAGGTCTTTATGCTGACTGGAACGACTGCCTCAGACTTGGTAAGAAGGGCGAGTCAACATTCGTTGCATTCCAGCTCTATTATGCAATGAGCATCATCAAGGGCTATGCACTTGACAGAGGCGACAATGAGTATGCTGCATATATCGATAAGGTACAGCCTGAGCTTGGCAAGAGCCTTGAGGCTTGCTGGGACGAGGATAGATTCATCAGAGGCTATAGAGAGAACGGCGAGATCGTTGGTGCTAAGAAGGATCCTGAGGCATCAATGTGGCTCAACCCACAGTCATGGTCAGTTATCTCAGGCTTTGCGTCTGAAAAGCAGGCTGAAACAGCAATGGAGAAGGTACATGAGATACTCAATACTCCATACGGCGTAAAGATCATGGAGCCACCTTATGTAGATCATTACTTTGACGGTGCACTTATGCACATCTTCAACCCTGATACAAAGGAGAACGGCGGTATCTTCTCACAGACACAGGGCTGGGCTATCCTTGCAGAGTCACTTCTCGGTCACGGCGACAGAGCATTCGAGTACTTCCTTGAGTCCTCACCTGCAAACATGAACGATAAGGCAGAAGTAAGAATACTTGAGCCATACGTTCACGGTCAGTTTACAGAGTCAACACGTTCACCATATGCAGGACGTTCACACGTTCATTGGCTGACAGGTACAGGCTCAACAGTAATGGTAGGCTGCGTAGAGGGTATCTGCGGTATGAGACCAAACGCAGAAGGCCTTGTAATAAGCCCTTCTATCCCACACACATGGGACGGTTTCAAGATCGAAAAGAACTTCCGTGGCAAGCATCTTTCTATCGATATCCAGAACCCAGACCACGTTCAGAGCGGCGTTAAGTCTATGACAGTCAACGGCGAGGCAGTAGAAGGCAACTTCGTATGCGAGTGCAAGATGACAGAGCAGACAAACATCGTTGTTGTTCTTGGATAATTGCTTTAATACTTAAAACAATATAAAACTTTCGGCGGCAGACATTAAGTTGTCTGCCGCCGATTTTTTCCTCAAAAAAACACCCGACAGACCAAAACCTGTCGGGTGAAGTGCTTATTAAGGGGATAAATAAGTTGTGATATCGCTGTTTGTGTCTCTCCAGCACTTACATTATACCATATTTTATTTGACTTTTGTTAAGCTCACTGCTTTAATTTCACTGAATATTCTGTATATTTATAAAATATTATAACATTTATACTGCATAAAAGACGCAGTATAAAATTGTGTATCTTGCCTGTCTTGAAAAATCTTTTGCCAAAAAGCTTGACAAATGCCGCCTTTTGTTGTATAGTTAGTTACACAAGTAACTAACTAATAAACTTGTGAGAATAAAAGAAAAAAGACAACAAAATAAGCGGAAGGAGGAAATAGCGTGGAACTCAGACTGGAGAGTGAAAAGCCTATATATGTTCAGCTGTGCGAGTGGCTGTCGGATATGATAATAAGCGGAACGATACCTGAGGGAGAGCAGATACCGTCCACAACTGAAATATCAGTGGAGTATAAAGTGAACCCCGCCACAGCCTTGAAAGGAATAAATATGCTCGTGGATAAAGGGGTAATATTCAAAAAAAGAGGTCTTGGAATGTTCGTGAGCAGCGGTGCAGTGGAAAAGCTCAGAGCAGAAAGACAGCAGGATTTTCAGCAAACATACGTTGATAAAATGTGTGAAGAGGCTAAAAAACTTGGCATATCAAAAAATGAGATAATCGCAATGATAGAAAGGGGATTTGAAAATGAGTAACAGCGTTATAAAGGCGGATAACATCATAAAAAAATACGGCAGGAACTATGCCCTTGTGGGTGTGTCTGTGGAGATAGAAAAGGGCAGGATATACGGACTTTTGGGCAGAAACGGTGCAGGCAAATCCACTCTTATGAATATTATAACGAACCGTGTTTTTGCCACCTCGGGCAGGTGTACTCTTGACGGCGAAGACCTTTTGGAAAATGATAAAGCACTGAATCGTATATACGCAATGAGCGAGAGCGTCACAATGCCGGCAGGTCTGACCTTTAAGCAGGCGGTGAATATCACGGCTGATTTTTACGGCGGTTTTGATAAGGACTATGCCTATTCTCTTGCCGAAAAATTCAAGCTTGACCTGAAAAAACGCCTTTCCGCCCTCTCAACAGGCTATCTGACAGTTTCAAAGCTCATTCTCACCTTGGCGAGCGGTGCAGACTTTCTCTTCTTTGACGAGCCTGTTCTTGGGCTTGACGCCAACCACCGTGACCTTTTTTACCGCCTGCTGGTAGAACGCTTTGCCGAAACTCAGTGCGGCGTGGTAATATCCACCCACCTTATCGAAGAGTGCGAGAACCTTGTGGAGGATGTCATAATAATAGATAAGGGCAAGGTGCTTGCGGTAGGCAAAACGGAGGATATTTTGACGGATGGCTATTCCGTCACAGGTGCAAAGAGTTTAGTTTCTGCCTATTGTCAGAATAAAGAGGTGCTTTGCATGAAAAACATCGGAACAATAAGCTCGGCGTATCTAAAGGGCACGCCCGAAAATGTCCCCGAAGGTCTTGAGATCTCAAGACCCGACCTACAGCAGGTGTTCATAAATCTGACAGGTGAGGAGGGGGAACAATGAATGAGCTGAAACTCTGTAAAACTACTGTTGTAAGAACTCTCCTTCCCCTTGCAGCCGTGCTTGTGTTTTTCCTTGTGCTGCTTGCGGCAAAGGCTTTGAGCGTGGAGGGTGTGTCGGAATATTATGAATTGCTTACGGGGACGGCAGCATTTGCGGCGGCGTTTTTTACGGTAAAAGAGATATTCTCACTTTCAGTCTGCTGTGGTGTGTCAAGAAAAACGTCCTTTGCTGCAATACTTATCTGTGCTTTTGTCACAGCATTTATAGTTGTTGCCGCACACAGCATAGAGAGCTTTATTTTTGCAGATAAGCTGAAAGGAACTGTTATACGCCTTGACGGCGTGGCAGTGGACTATACACACGCAGAGATACTGCAAAATTATTCTCTTTTATCGCTGTCATTCAGCAAAAGTGCAGCTTATATCTATTCGATGCTGTTTGTGAGAACTTTTCTCATATTTTTCAGCGGCTCGGCATTTTTCATTATAATGAGCCGACTTGAACGCACAGGCAAACTCATCAACTGCGGCGTTATAGTTATCCTTGCGGCACTGAATATCGGCGGCGGTATCTTCACAAAGGCTTTGAGAAGTCCTTTGCTGAGCTATGAGTTCTTTGAAAATATCGTTCCCGATGTTGCACCGATAGCCTTTTCCGTTACCTATGCGGCACTTACGATCATCGCCGCATTGACAGCTTACCTTTTTTGGCACAGAAAGCCTATCAAAAGACAAAGGGGTGTGAAATAAAATGCGAAAGATCAAAACACTCACACTTTTCAAGACGATCCAGAGATATTACTGCCTTGTGATATATGCCTTTATGCTTTGCCTCTACGGCGTCATCACAGTATCTGCATTTTTATGCGGCAGCGGCGATATGACAATAGCCTGCGATTTTGTGCTGCCCTTGCTGCTGATAGCCTCTTGTGTCGTCACCGCAGTGTGTGCATATGTGGTCTGCACGAACGCTATTCAGATAACCTGTGCACAAAATATCCCAAGAAAATGCGGCATAGGCTGTGTGCTCCTTAGTATGATAACAATGTCGGTATTCGTTTCAGGCGGCTATCTCCTGTGGCTGCGTGTCATAGAGCTTGTGTGCAGCAGCTCCGCAGGCTCTGTCGAATATGAGCTTCTTGAACAAAGATCGCAGATATTCGATATATTTTTCAGCGGCTCACGGCTTGGCAGCTTTGTTTCGGCAATGATGTTTTTTGCTATAATATTTTTGTCCGCACTGCTTTTGAGCGTGGTGATAAAGCGTTTTAACAGGTCTGTCGCTATACTTACAGCGGCGGCGTACACCGCACTTTTCATAAAACTTTTTTCTGAGCTGTATGCAGGAAATTTTGCTGAAAGCATCGTATACCGCAGAACTCTGGGTCTGCTTGCCGTTGCAGAGCTGGCAGTATTTTTCGCAGTAGCTTGCAGGCGAATGGACGTTAAAAGATAATATGCCAACAAAAAGTGCCGATACGGACAAAACGTATCAGCACTTTTTTATGCCTTGCGGCTATTAGTTTCACATATTATGAGATAAGCCAGTTAAGTATCTGGAAGTTAGGCTTTGCATCATCAACCATAGTTACCTCAACAGTGTGAGTAGCTACCACGTCAGATGAGTATATCTGCTGAGCCTTTGCGTAGTTGCCCCAGCCGCCTGTGAAGTCTGCGTTGATAGTCGCAACGTCCTCGCCGTCAACCTTTACAGCTGCTATGCCTGACTGACCGTCAACAGTCATGTAGTATATCATACCAATGTTCTTTGCAGTTATCTCAAACTTGATAGTTCCGCCTGTTGTAGTTCCCCAACCGTCTGTGAACTTCTGGAACGTTGTAACATCTGTGAATGTTCCCTCATCAGTTGTCTTTACAATGTCCTCAGTTTGACGGCTGCCGATAGTAGCGTCAGCAAATACATCGCCTGTCGGTGCGACCGTGTTTGTGTCAAATGCCTTAGCCTCTTTGTCAACGCTGTCAAGATTGTCCTTTATCTTGCTTGTGAAGTTTGTGAGCAGTGATGCCATTATAACGTGACCGTCATCATTAGGGTGAACGTTGTCAGGTGAAATGTCAGCCCATGTGAAGTTGCCGGCCTCTATCTCAGGCATAACAGCGTCATGATAAGATATCATAGGAATGTTGTAAGCCTGTGCTACCTTGAGATGAGCAGCCTGTGGAGAAGTACCTCCCTCAGTTGAAGGCTCAAGTATCATAACAGCAGGATTGTTGTCCTGTTCAAGACACATTCTAACAAGGCTGTCCATGCAGGATTCGTAAAATTCATCATCAGCGTCATTGATAAACTCGATAACGATAATGTCAGGCTTAGCCTCAAGAGCGTCACGCTGTGCTCTGTGAACGCCGATGTAAGAATCAGTAGCACCGATACCGGCATTAGTAACATCAACATAGAAACTTACATTTTCTTCCCACCAGCTCTTGAACTGATTTACATACTGATTTGTCGAAGAGTTAGCACCTGAACCAGCAGTGATAGAATCTCCGAGGAAACATATCTTAGTTGTCTCCTTAGGATTCTGAAGAGCATAGTCGAGCTTAGCAGCAAGACGTGAGGTGTCGCCCTCGTTGATAACACTTCTTGCTATCATGTTTTCCGTAGCACCGTTCTTGACATCTATCTTTTCAGAAGATGCAGGATATTCAGCGAGGAGCTTGTCTGAAACATTTTCAGTATCAGCGGCACTTGAATCTGAGGTCTGAGAGTTAGCAGCAGAGGAGTTTGAATCTGCTGTAGAAGAGCTGTCAGAGTTACCGCAGCTTGTGAGAGCAGCACTAGTCATGCAAAGGGCGAGGGCTGCCGCCAGTAATTTCTTCATAATAAAAAGTCCTTTCTAACTTATGATTTTGCCCGAAGGCATAAATATATGTACAGATATATTATACAACAAAATTTTAATTAATGCAATAGGCATAAAACGATTACATTTGTGTGAATGAGAAATGAGGAATTGGCATAGCTGACCAGAGTTGTGCACAAGCACAAGGTAAAAGTCAGCACCGAGCGGAGCGATTTTGCGGCGGCAGGAACTTGCCCGAATGAGATGTAGGGGCGAACATTGTTCGCCTGTGCTTGGAGTTTGCTGTAAATTCAAGATCGTAGGGGAGCGACGCAATTTCTGTTTCACAGAAATGGGCGTCCCACTCGGAGGAATACTGCTGTATTTTTTGTATCTTTGATGTTGAATTATTCGGGGGTGACATTATTGTGAAATTCTCCAATAATTTAACGGGCAAGAAATATCGGGACGTCATCTCCTACATGGTTTGTGCTAACACCCCCAGAAACCATTTGACAATCCCCTACCCCCCATGCTATAATAAATTCAGGAGGTGACATAACATGGAAATGTTCAACCTAAGAGAGGACTATAAAACATTGCCCGATGAAACGCTGCGTAAGTTCTATCGAAACCTTGTGAAAAGACAACATAGACTTGCCGCCGTAACGTTCGCCTTTATCGTGCCTGCTATGCTGGTCTATGGTATGATGGGCTGGGTCAACTTCTTAGTGGCTGAGTGGAATGGATTCGCCTTCTTCGATACAAGCTCCAATGCCTTTTTTAACTATGTTGCCTTTGCAGCCTGCGGAGCTCTGCTTATGGCGGATACCGCTAAATTGATAGCCGCCTCCCCTGCCGTGATGATTCTGTATATGGGCCTGAAATTCGGCCTTTTCGATAGCGTGTCAGGCGATACTTTCGTCATGCTCGCCTACCTTATAATAGCCGCCGCCGTCACCACAAAAACAGTGTCCGACCTGAACTTTATGCGAAAACTCCCGAACTTCCCATTCGACGGCAGAAAAGAGCGTATAGACTTTGAGGGGCTTACCCGTGATAAAATGACCGAAAACCTGCAAAAAACTCTGGATCAGCAAAACGGCGATAAGGTCATCACTAACGACTATGAGGATATCTTCACAAGCGATAACCCACAGGATATCGCCGATCCTCCCGAAAATAAAGACGATTATATGCAGCAGCATAAAATGACCTACCAGCGTATAAAATCATGGAACGACGTGAGCAGACTGGACTAAGACGATACCCCATTTCCACCATGGGAAGTTGCCTTTGCAGCCTGCCCACTTTTTTTTTTTTGGTGATTTAATCAAGTTTAGAAAACTATGCCTTAATTCTGTAAAATTTGCCTTATTTAATCTTGATTTATTCATCATCTTGTGATATAATCATAGTGTGTTTGAATAAAGGGCAGTGCTGCCCTAAGAAAGGTGCTGTGTGATATGATCGGTAACGTTAAGGTCATCGCCGTCTGTATGTGTAAAGTCTATGATGAGCGTAATTATAATTTTATCCAAACCCTTAATAAATTTGCCATTAAAAACGATTACAGATTATTTATATATCACACTTGCTCAGACCTGTATTGGAAGACCCTTTCAGAAAAAGGCGAGCAGTCTGTGTTTGACCTTATCGACTATAATATAGCAGACGCCGTCGTTACATTTGAAGAGGGAGTGTATGCCGAGGCTATCATGACGCAGATAAGAAAAACAGCTGCGGAGCATGGCAAGCCTGTTTTGTCAGTGGGCGTCAAGCATGATGATTGCATCAGCATAAATTTCGGCTATGCAAAAGGCTTTGAGCAAATAGTCCGCCATGTGATAGAAAAACACGGCGTTAAGGATATAGGCTTTATCGCAGGACGAAAAGGCGAGGAAAATTCAGAGGAAAGAATTGCCGTTTTCAGAAAAGTCATTGAAGAATACGGCATACCGTTTAGAAACGATATCTTTTATTACGGCGACTATTGGTCTGATCCAACATTAAAAGCCGTTTCGGATATGATAGAGAAAAATAAAGTACCAAGAGCCATTATCTGTGCAAATGATATTATGGCTATAGCAGCAGGAGCAGAGTTTCAAAGACGTGGCTATAAAATACCTGAAGATATTATCATAACAGGCTTTGACGGACTTGAAGAGGCTAGGTACTGTACACCTATGCTCACGACCTGCGGCTGCAGCTTTGAGGACACCGCCAAAACTATTATAAATTCTATAAGCAAAGCCCTTGCAGGGGAAAAATTTGAAAAGGCCTATACCGTGGATTATCGCCTGTCAGTTGAAAATTCCTGCGGCTGTGAGCCTTCAGTAGAGCAGATAAATACCGGTGAGTATATCAGGATACTCCGTGACAGAATGAACCGCTATCAGGACGAGGACCGTGTCCTCTATGAGCTTGCGGTGAATATCATGAACTGCGAAACTCCAAAGACCCTCGCCGCATTGCTCAAAGAGTATGCTTTCGGCGATATGACAGTTATGGTGAACGGCGACTTTTTTGACGAGCGTAAAGACCCTCGTGTAAGCAATAGAGAAAAGCCGTTTGACGATAAAATGATACTCGTCCGCAGCGTTGCCGCAAAGGATAAAGACCTTCCAATGCCTTTTGACCGCAGCGACATTATCCCAAACATAAACAATGCGATCGACAATGGCGTTCCGCTCATATTCTCAGCCCTCTCTTATGTCGGCATACCCCTTGGATATGTGTGTTTTTATTTCCCGATAATGCTCAGCGAGTATTTTAAAATACCGCTCTATGTAAATTCGCTGAATACCGCTCTGGGCAGCTACCGCAGCGTTATCTATCAGAAGTATATGACAAAGCATATCGAAGAAATGTACCGCCACGATATGCTCACAGGGCTTTATAACCGCACAGGCTTTTATAATGCACTTGAAACTCTCCCACGAAGAAACGACCAGCTTGCATTGGTGGTTTCAGTGGACGTTGACGGACTGAAATATATAAACGATAACTTTGGCCACGAGGCAGGCGACTATGCAATAAGAGCCGCCGCAAACGCTATCGACAGCGTGAGCATAGAAAATAAAGTCTGCGGCAGATTTGGCGGAGATGAGCTTGCACTTTTCGCTATCGTCGATACAGACCTTTCCAAGCAGGTCAAGCAGGAGATAAAGGATAAAATGGCAGAACTGAACAGACACTGCGGAAAATCCTATGTCCTCTCAGCCAGCGTCGGTGTAGCAGTAGCCCCGGTGGAAAACTTCTGGTTCGACGATGTTATGCACATCGCAGATAAATATATGTATGAGGATAAAAGACTTAAACCTCATAACAGGATATGACCGACAAAGAGTTTGTAAATTTGCAGCGTCAGCTATTAAATTTAATACATTCACAGCGGACGGATAAAACCGTCCGTTTTTTTATTTTTTGCATAATTTTGCTTGACGAAACGGCATAAAAGTTGTATAATATTAATTAATGCTTTGTGAACTATGTGTTTCTGACAATGTGTACAAAAAGCAGAGCGTATATTTGTGCGAAAGGGAGAAGTTGAGCCGCAGTAACCACCTGTGTGCAACTTTTTGCCCCTGTGAACGCATTTATATGTGTCAGCATATTAGGAACGGAACGTGAAAATGAAGATAAAACAGCTTTTTTCGGGTGATACCGATAATACATTCATACAGTTTTTCAGATATGTGTTTGTTGGCGGATTCGCATTTGTGGTGGATTATGGCATAATGACCGCCTTGGTGGAGCTTTGCAGATTTGACCCCGTGCTCGCCGCAACCATATCCTTTGTGGCAGGTCTGATAGTGAATTATGTCCTGAGCACATTTTGGATATTCAGAAATTCAAAGATAAAAAACCGCCTCGCAGAGTTCGCCGCATTTGCAGCCGTGGGCGTTGTGGGCTTGGGTATAAACGCAGCCATAATATGGTTCTTTAAAGATATCCTTGCCGCAAAGCTGGTGTTCGGCTCACTGTTGCCAAAGGATAAATATTATCTTGTGGGAAAACTCGTTTCCACAGTGATAGTTTTCGTTTGGAATTTTGCAGGCAGAAAATTTATTATATTTGATAAAAACAAAACCTGATAGGAGAGGATAAAATATGAAAAAAGTAATTATTATAGGTGCAGGCCCTGCCGGATTGACTGCGGCAGTTGAACTGCTGAAAGACGGCGGCGACTATGACGTGACTATACTTGAAGGCTCTCAGGTAATGGGCGGTATCTCACAGACCGTGAGGTATAACGGCAATAGAATGGATATAGGCGGACACAGATTTTTCTCCAAAAATCAGCAGGTTATGGATTGGTGGGCAGACCTTATGCCTCTTCAGGGCAAGCCTGCCTATGACGATAAAAAGCTCGGCCATGAAAAGCCCCTCGCCGAAAACGGCCCTGACCCTGAAACTGAGGATAGAGTAATGCTCGTCCGTGACAGAGTGTCGAGAATTTATTATAACAAGCACTTCTTTGACTATCCTATCTCAATGAAACCTGAAACCATAAAGAACATGGGCTTTGTCACCACCATGAAAGCAGGTTTCAGCTACCTGTGGGCGTGCGTGTTCAAAAAGCCTGAAACCAACCTTGAGAACTTCTATATAAACCGTTTCGGAAAAGTCCTCTATTCCATGTTCTTCGAGGGCTATACCGAAAAGCTTTGGGGCAGACACCCTAGCGAGATATCCGCAGATTGGGGCTCACAGCGTGTAAAAGGTCTTTCTATCACAGCCCTTTTGAAAGATATGTTCAAAAAGGTGTTCGGCACAAAGAATAAGGGCGAGGTAGAAACCTCCCTTATCGAGCAGTTCTGGTATCCCAAATACGGCCCTGGTCAGCTGTGGGAAACAGCCGCCGATAAGGTGAAAGAGCTTGGGGGAAAAATACTCACAGGCTGTCAGGTAAAGAAAATAATGTGCGAGGGCAGAAAAGTCACCTCCGTTGTCTGCGATACCGCTGAGGGCGAAAAGACCTTCACAGGTGATATCTTTATCTCCTCAATGCCTGTCAAAGACCTTATCCTCGGCATGGACGGCACAAAGCCTTGCGATACCGTCATAAAGATAGCCGAAGGTCTGCCATACCGTGACTTTGTTACCGTTGGTCTGCTGGTCAATAAGCTCAACCTTAAAAATGAAACAAATAAAACAACTCTCGGCAATATCGTCCCTGACTGCTGGATATATGTCCAGGATAAGGGCGTGAAACTGGGCAGAATACAGATATTCAACAACTGGTCGCCTTATATGGTGGAAAAGCCTGAGGATACAGTTTGGATAGGCCTTGAGTATTTCTGTGCCGAGGGCGACGACTTTTGGAATATGTCCGATGAGGACTGCGTGAAGTTCGCAACCGCCGAGCTTGTTAAAATGGGCGTCATCTCCGAAAATGAAGTCCTCGATTCCCATAGAGAAAAGGTCAAGAAAGCATATCCTGCTTATTTTGATACATATAAGCATTTCGATACCATGATAAAGTTCCTCGATACATTCCCGAACCTCTATTGCGTGGGCAGAAACGGTCAGCATAGATATAATAATATGGACCATTCAATGCTCACCGCCATGGAAACAGCCGAGGCTATAAAGACCGGCAAAAAGAGCAGAAAAGATATTTGGAACGTAAATACAGAAAAAGAATATCACGAAGAAAAATCTGGAAACTAATATGGATAAAAAGAAAGGCGAACTTCTTCTGTCAATGCGAAAAACCATGAACAGAAGAGTTATAAGTAACAGACGGCTTGAGGCAGTGTTTGATACCATAAGCCATCACCCCTACCTTGTGGCAGCGTTCATATGTTTCGCCCTCACAGGCTTTGGCTGCTATAGCTATGAGTTTGTGAACGGATTTACAGTCTATGGCGTGTTTGTCCTTTTGGAATTTGTGTGGTTCAGACGGCTGTTAAGGCATCTTGACGACAGCGGAAAACATACCATAGGCTCAGTCCTCATATTTGCGGCGAAAAGCCTTTTAGCCCTTGCCGCCGTGAACTACTTTGTGCATACCGAGTATAAAGCCTCTTTTGTATGCTTTGTGGGATTAGCGGCAGTGCTCGTGCTGTATGTTGTCCTGCTAAATAACGACAGAAAGTTTTACGATAAGGTGAAATGCCTGACCCTTGCAGGAGCAGGCTTTGTGCTGAGATATTCCTATGTTTTCATGTCTGATATCTATACAAGACAGAATGACGTGTGGTATTTCGGCGGCGAGGGCGGTCACGCAGGCTATATAGAGTATATCTATAATAACAACGCCCTGCCTGACTTTGACCCTACCACCCTTTGGCAGTATTATCACCCGCCTCTGCATCATATCATCTGTGCAGTATGGTTGAAATTCTGCACCATCTTCGGCATAGAGTATTATATGGCGTGCGAGGCTATACAAGCCTTGACCCTCTTCTATGTCTGTGCCGTAACAATAACAGTCTATAAGATATTAAGGCTCTTTGACCTTAAAGGCAAAGCCCTGACCATACCGTTCGGTATGTGCTGTATGTATCCATACCTTGTCCTAATGTCAGGGGGAATAAATAACGACCCTCTCATGCTGTGCTTTACAGTGGGAGCAATATATTGCGTGTTCAGGTGGTATAGAGAACAGACCGCAAAGAATATCGTTAAAGCCGCCCTTTGTATCGGACTTGGCATGATGACCAAACTCTCCGTGGGACTTTGTGCCCCTGCCGTGCTCATACTCTTTATCATGGCACTTGTGCAAAACCGTAAGCATATCGTGAACCGCCTCGGACAGCTTTGCCTGTTCGGAGTTATATGCTGTTCACTTGGTCTTTGGTGGAGCGTGAGAAACTTCCTGCGTTTCGGCGTAAAACCTACCTATGTGCCGAGCCTGTCCGAAAACGACAGCCAGTATATAGGCTACCTCACCACTAAACAAAGACTCACTGATTTCAGCTTTTTCCAGTTCAAAAAGGTCTTTGAGCAGTGGGGCGGCGAAAGCTATAAGGAGTATAACCCTACCATAGCCGCACTTAAAAACTCGCTTTTCGGCGAGGGCATAAACGAAAGCCACTTTCCGAAAACAGCGACCCTCGTGCCATATGCACTGTTCTGGATAGCCTTGATACTCGCAGTCATATCCTTTGTGGCAATGGTAATAGTACTCTTTGCCAAAACAGATAACGCAAGATTCACCGAAAAGCTTATGCTCACCGTGATATATGCCACAGTCCTGGGCAACTATTATAACTTCTGCATCAGATATCCTTTTATCTGCACAATGAATTTCAGATACATAATACCATGTATGCTCATAGGACTTATAAATATCGGACTTTTCACAAATATGTGTCAGCAGTCGAAAAAAGCCCCGTGTAAAACGGCAGTGAATACTATCAGCTGGCTGTCCTCCGCATTTATTGTCCTTTCCTATATGACCTATTTCTTTGTTGCAAGCAGCAACGGATAATATAATTGCGAAAAACATCTATCTTGTGTAGGGGCAACCTCAGGTCGCCTGCTATTTGAATAGTATAACTTTATGACAAATTGAAACGGGCGGATATCCTCCACCCGTTTTTTCATGCAAAAAAACAGCGGCAGTCCCCTTGGACTACCGCTGTTCGTGTTTTATTTTATCTCTTTGTAGTAACTCTCTTAGCTGCCGACCATGCACCGTAATACTTTGTGCCCTTTACTACCGTGTATGAACGTACACGCACATAGTATTTCTTGTTGGCTTTAAGCTTTTTGACAGTCTTTTTGTCTGTCTTTTTGTTTTTTATCGTTACCTTTTTAGCACCGCTGAACTTTGAGCTTGTGCTGTATTGCAGCTCGTAGCCGGTCGCACTCTGTTTCTGAACAAAGTCGATGTAAAAGCCCTTAGACTTTGCAGTAAGCTTTTGTATCTTCTGCTTTGCAGGGTTTATCTTGAAAGTCTTTTTGATAACTCCGCCGTATTTGCCCTTGCCTGTTATCTTAACAGTTGCCTTGCCGACCTTCTTGTTGTTTGAGTAAGAAACCGTGTAGTCAGTGCCGTTTTTCAGCGTCTTGCCGTTGTATGTGACCTTCACGTTCTGCTTTATAGCCTTGCCTGTGAAAGCCTTTGTCGAAATGCCTGATACCTTTGCCTTTGTGATGTTCGTGTTTGCAGTCTTTATGCTCTTCACATCAGACCAGTCGCCGTAAAGGGTGCGGCCGTTCACCTCTGTGTATGAGCGAACACGAATGTAGTATGTCTTGTTTCCTGTCAGACCGCTTATTGTCATTGTGTCAGGCTTGTTTGCAGTGAGATGCTTTGATGCTGCACCGCTCATGTCAGCGTTTGTGGAATATTCAAGATCATATCCCGTTGCCGATCCCTTCTGTGCCCAGTCGATGTAAAAGCCCTTGTATCTTGTTTCAAGCTTTTGTATCTCCTGCTTAGCAGGCATGATGTCGAATGTTGTTGACAGTGAACCTGAGTAGTTGCCCTTTGCATAAACCGTTACAGTGGCAGTGCCCACATTTTTGTTGTTTGAGTAAGAAACTGTGTAGTCAGTGCCTTTTATAAGAGTTCTACCGTTTACATTTACATTAACAGACGGTGTAATATAGCCTCTTGTGAATGCAACGCTTGAAACTGTCGAAACTCTGCCGCCTGCCATTGATCTCTTTGATATCGTGAAGTTCTTTGCAGTGTATCCTGTGTAGTCGCCGATACCGGTCGCAGTAACAGTTGCAGTGCTTACGTTTACATTGTTCTTGTAAGAAAGTGTGTAGTCCTTGCCCGCAGCCAGCACCTTGCCGTCAAGTGTCACAGTTGCAGCAGGCGTCTTTGCATAGCTGTCATAAACATAGCTTGTTTCTGCCAGCTTGAGAGCCGCATTGTTCAGGGACTTCTTTGATATAGTTACCTGAACGTCCTTTGAAACGCTGTCATGACCGTCAGCAGAAACTGTTACAGTAACATAACCGATACCGGTTTTCAGTGCCGTAACATTTCCGTTTCCGTCAACAGTGCAAATAGAAGGCGTCTTGCTTGCGTATGTTATAACCGCACCGCTTGTGGAAGATCTTGCCCCAATGCTCTTGCTCTCTCCAACAACCATTGAAAAGCCTGAAGTGCAGCTGAGGTCAGCTTTGCTCGCTGTCGACTCGTATGGTTTCATAAGAGCCTCGATAATGTCCTTTGCAGGGCTTGTTACAGTGTTGTTCGTCCTGTTTATGTATCCGTGATATTCGCTGTTAGGAACGATACTTCCGTTCTGATATTTAGCAAAAGCATTGTTGTCCCAAAGAATACAAGGAATGTTGTTTTCCTTTGCAAAAGCAGTGTAGTCAGTCGCCCACTTTACACGTTCCGCAGTGTTGTTCTTGTCACTTGTGCCGAACTCTCCGATAACAACAGGTATGCCCTTGTCACGGAAAGAGCTCTTCAGCGTGCTGAAAATGTCTTTAAGCTCTTTCTTTATAGATGAAGAATAAGTCGATGTCGCACCCTTTGATGTATCTATGTTCATCGCAAAGTTGTAAGGGCTGTATGCGTGGATAGATACCGCAATGCGGTTCTTGTTGCCCGAAATATCTGTAGGAATCTTGAACCCTGAAACCGTAGCACCGTCTACAGATGCGTCATAGCCTGGGCACATGATAAGTCTGCCGCTGTTGTTTGAACCTGTGGCTCTGATAGTGTCAACAGCCTTCTGATTGAGCTTGTTGATGCAGTCGATAGCGTCATTTACCGTTGAAGGAATGCTCCATTTGTTGAACCACCATTCATAGCTTGTGCCGATAAGACGAGGTTCGTTGAGGGTCTCAAAAATCAGGTGATAATCATAATCCTTGAAATAATCAGCCACCTGTGACCATACACTGCTGACAAACTTCTCTGATGTGGCATATGCCGATGATGTAGGATAATATCCATTGCCCGACGCATTTGCCGATGACTTTGTGTCATGATGAATGTTGAGAACTACATACATATCGTTTGCGTAGCAGTAATCAACAACTTCTTTTACTCTCGCAAGCCATGCAGAGTCGATAGTGTAGTTGTCACCCGATACGTGCTTGCCCCAAGAAACAGGCACTCTCACTGTGTTGAATCCCAAAGACTTTACCTTGTCGATAAGAGCCTTTGTTACCTTAGGGTTGCCCCATGATGTTTCCGTGGAAAGTCCCGAACCTTCATTTGCGTCAAGGGAGTTTCCCAAGTTCCAGCCAAGCCCCATGTCTTCAAGAATAGCCTCTGTGTCCGCATTCTTCAGATTGTCGCCTGACAAAGCCTGAGCCTGAATGTTTCCAAGGTCAAGACCTGCAAAAACAGTCATCGCCATAAGAAACGACAATATCAGACTTAGACATCTCTTTGATACTGACTTCATTATTTTCCGTCCTTTCGCTTTAAAATATGACTGTACCGTTATAGGTATACAGAGAATGTTAAAATACAAGTATAACGTTCCAAAGCAGATGACCTGTCTTGCATCAACACCTGTAGGGGCGAACAGTTCGCCCACTGTTTAAAAAGCTTTTCAACAAACTAAATATACTATTACATTATAGCATATGTCCACTTGATTTTGAATACGCTTATTGAACAAATAAAACCCTCTGTTTTTGTTGATATGCAGCAAATGTTCATATTTTTAATTGTATCCACCATAAATGCAGGGAATATGTGGGCGAATATATTCGCACTACGTTAAAATTTTAACCTTGCCTGTCTTGGCAAAATAATAAAAAAATATGGCATAGCTATTGAAAACAGTATATTTGTGTGCTATAATAATTCAAGATAGTGCCGTAAAAGAACTGGCGGCATAGATCTTATCCCTTAAAAGGGAGAAAGGAAAGGTAAATTTTATGAAAGTAAAACAGTGGCTGGCGTCATCACTGGCAGTGCTCATGCTCGTTTCAACAGCAGGCTGCGGCGATTCGTCATCAAGCTCAAAGGCAGATAATGCCTCGTCATCTGCGTCAGGTGGAGCAGGCACGAGCTATTATACACCTGTTGTCCCTGAGGCTGCAATGCCTGAAAAGGACTACGAAACAACTACAGACGGCTCTGCAAGAGTCACCGTTGACGGCACAAAATTCATGGTCGGCGATAAAGAGCTTTGGCTCAACGGCGTAAACTCACCATGGGATAAATGGAACGACTTCGGCGGCGGATTCAACTTCGAGTTTTGGCAGGATCACTTCCAGAAACTTCATAACTCTGGTGTAAATGCTGCGAGAATTTGGGTAGTATGTAACGGCGACGTCGGTATGTTGATCTCAGCAGACGGCACATTCGACGGTGCAACAACTGCCCATTGGGAGGACCTCGATAACCTCTTCTATCTTGCAGAACAGTATCAGATATACATAATGGCAACAGTCCAGTCCTTCGATAACTTTAAGGATTCAAACCAGAACTATAACGCTTGGAGAGCACTCATTCAGGACAGCGACAAGACCGATAGATTCGTTGATAACTATATCGTGCCTTTCGTTCAGAGATACGGCAAGAGCGACTATTTCTGGTCTGTAGACCTTTGTAACGAGCCTGACTGGATAGTTGAAAACGAAGAGTGCGGCAAGCTTGATTGGCTCTACCTTGAGCAGTATTACGCAAAGGCAGCTGCCGCTATCCATGCAAATTCAGACGTCCTTGTAACAGTGGGCATGGGAATGATAAAGTATAATTCAGACAGCCAGCAGGGCAATAAGATATCCGACAGCGAGCTGCAAAGCACCCTCAGCGGAGATAAGTATGATAAGAGCCTTGCATATGTTGACTTCTATTCCACACACTGGTATACATGGATGCAGGGTATGTGGGGATATCCTTTCGGCGAGTCACCAACAGACTTCGGCCTTGACGGCACAAAGCCAAGCGTTATAGGCGAGTGCCCAGCCGTTGCAAGCGACAGCGATTTCGATATCACCTCAGCTTATGAAGAGGCTTACAATAACGGCTGGAACGGCGTGTTTGCTTGGAAAACAAGCGGTCAGGACGACGGCTGCGGACTGTGGCTGGATATACAGCCTGCTATCGAGAAAATGGCAGGTATCTGCGAGGATAAAATTTTCCCTAACGGCAAAAAAGCAGTTTAATGAAACTTTGATAAAATAATCACAAAAAGAGCCGACTTTTGCGGCTCTTTTTTGTTGCTCTTTTTTGTGAACAAATTGTGCAGTCTGTTGACTATGTTGCAGCATAATGCTATAATATATACGGATAAATCAATGGCGATTTGCAGAGTATAATACTGTAAATCGTTATTTTTACGCATTAACGTCATTCTTTGACGGTGTGGAAAGGAAGTAAAATCATGGAAGAGTATAGATACATACTTTTTATCGCACTTATACTGCTTTCGACCAAAATTCTGGGTCTTGTCACAAAGAAAATGAAACTGCCGCAGGTAGTAGGTGCACTGCTGGCAGGCGTAATACTCGGCCCTGCCGTCCTCGGCGTGGTCAAAGAAACTGAGTTCATCTCAGAAATGTCAGAACTGGGCGTTATCGTCCTCATGTTCACCGCAGGACTTACAACAGACGTTCAGGAGCTTAAAAAGACAGGTAAAGCCTCGTTCATAATCGCACTCCTCGGCGTTATCGTGCCGTTGTTCGGCGGACTTGGACTTGCCGCAGCAATGGGCGTGGGCAAAGGCGACGACCTCGCTTGCTCACCATTCTTGCAGCACCTCTTCATAGGCGTTGTCCTCACAGCAACATCAGTTTCTATCACAGTAGAAACCCTGAAAGAGCTTGGAAAACTCTCCACCAGAGCCGGTAACGCAATACTTGGTGCAGCTATCATCGACGATATCCTCGGTATCATCGCACTCACCCTTATCACAAGCCTTGCAGATACAAGCGTCCACGTTGTGACCGTCCTTATTAAGATAGTAGCCTTCTTTGCAGTAGCAATAGGATGTACAGTTGTCTACCATATCGTGTTCACAAAGTGGAGAAAAAGAGATAAAAAAGACCTCAGACGTCACGTTATCATCTCCTTCGTTTTCTGCCTCCTTATGGCGTATGTAGCAGAGCTTTTCGGCGTCGCAGATATCACAGGTGCGTTCGTCGCAGGTCTTGCAATTTCAAGCGAAAAGGACGTAAAGTATATCTCCAACAGATTTGAAACACTTTCATATATGCTCCTTTCACCGGTGTTCTTTGCAAGTATCGGTCTTACAATGAGCGGAATAAATATGAGCGGTAAAATGGTGCTGTTCACAGTATTGCTCCTTGTTGTGGCAATAATCACAAAGATAATAGGCTGCGGACTTGGTGCAAAGGTTTGTAAGTATACAAATCAGGAGAGTGTGCAGATAGCAATGGGTATGATCTCACGAGGCGAGGTCGCACTTATCGTCGCTGCAAAAGGACAGAAATTGGGACTTATGGGCAACGAAGTATTCGCACCTATCATCATCATGGTAGTGGCAACAACAATAATCACACCAGTGTTCCTGAAGTTTGTGTTTAAGGATAATAAAGAAGAGCACGTCGAGGACGAGCTGCTCAAATCTGTGGAAGGTTTCTCACAGTATGAGCAGGAACTTCAGGAGCTTTCAAGAAAAGAGAAATGATCACGACGATCAAAGAGGGCGGTTCGCTGAGAGCCGCTCTTTTTTTGTACAAAAAAATCCGCTACCACGAATGATAGCGGATATGGGTGCAGGGGCACGCCCCTGCTTAAAGATTGAACATGATCTGATTGAGAACGCTCTCAAGATATTCCTGCCTGCCGCTAGAAAGCGAGTCAGTAACTTCACCCTTCTCAACTGCATACTTCTCAAGGCTCTCCATGTCAGCCTTGCCGGCAATGATGTCTGCACCAATGCCTGTCGTCCAGCTTGCATATCTGTCATCAACAAACTTGTCAAGTCTGCCGTCCTCTATGATCTTTGCAGCTGCCTTCAAACCAAGTGCAAATGTGTCCATGCCTGCAATGTAGCTGAGGAAAATGTCCTCCATTGTGTATGAACCTCTTCTTGCCTTTGCGTCAAAGTTTAAACCACCGTTTGTAAATCCGCCTGCCTTCAGTACCTCGTACATACAAAGCGTTGCGTCATATGCGTTAGTAGGGAACTGGTCTGTGTCCCAACCGAGCAGTGGGTCACCCTGGTTTGCATCGATAGAACCAAATACACCGTTATCTCTTGCAACTCTCAGCTCGTGCTGGAATGTGTGCTGTGCAAGCGTAGCGTGGTTAGCCTCAATGTTCATCTTGAAATCCTTGTCAAGTCCGTACTTTCTCAGGAATCCAAGAACTGTAGCTGTGTCAAAATCATACTGATGCTTTGTTGGCTCCTTTGGCTTTGGCTCAATGTAGAAATCACCTGTGTAACCCTTTGAACGTGCATAGTCAACTGTCATCTTCATAAGTCTTGCCATGTTGTCAAGCTCAAGACCCATGTTTGTGTTCAAAAGAGTCTCATATCCTTCTCTTCCGCCCCAGAATACATAACCCTTACCACCAAGCTTGATAGTAGCGTCAACTGCATTCTTGATCTGTGCAGCAGCATATGCAAAAACATCAGCAGAAGGTGACGTACCTGCACCATGCATATATCTTGGATGATCGAAACACTTCGCTGTGCCCCAAAGCAGTTTCTTTGTAGGATCAGCAGCCATTTTCTCAGCTATGTAATCAACAACTTCAGCAAGCTTAGCATTAGTTGTGCCAAGATCACCATATTCAGGTGAAAGGTCACGGTCGTGGAAACAGAAATAATCGATAGAAAGCTTGTCCATGATCTCGAAAGCAACGTCTACCTTCTTCTTTGCTCTTGCCTCAGGTGTGCTCTCGCCCCAAGTCTTGTCAGTTGTGCCGCAGCCGAACATATCAGTTCCGTCGCCGCCCATTGTGTGCCACCATGAAAGAGCGAACTTCAGCTGTTCTCTCATAGTCTTACCCATTACAACCTCATCAGGGTTATAATACTTAAATGAGAGCGGATTAGTTGAGTTCACACCCTCGTACTTGATCTTTGGAATATCCTTAAAATACTCTGCCATTGTCTTGACCTCCGAATGTATTATTGTTTGATCTTTACGATAAAACGATTACAATATAATGATACACCAAATCGCACCCGTTTGTCAACTGTTTTTTATCAAAATTGCATATATTGATATAAATTAAAATTGTTGTGTAAAGCTGAATAAACACCATAAAATTACATCATCTGTATCAATATCCTGTTCATAATATTGTGTGATAAGTGCATAAAATAAGCCGACTGAAATTGTGCAAACAAATGATTTATAATTTAATTTGGCAACATTCCATTAATTGTTGCATTTTTTATGCAACAAAAGGGGTACTTTTCAGGGATAAGTAGAAAGCGTCTTATTAGATACTTGCGGGCACGTACAAGCCCTGCGACTTAGTGAATACGATGAGAGATTCTGGAACAGGCTGTAGAGTACTTGTATCAGGACGTGGGCGTGCATTGTGATATTTTGTGTATACACAAACCTAGGACATAATACCCAATGTCACGCCCCGAATGTAACTTGAAAATTGAATAAAAACGGCTAAACCACGAAACACACTGCAACAAAATCGTAGGGGCGAACACCGTTCGCCCGTCGAAGAAAACAAGCCCACGGTGACAACATTGTTCGATAAACATAAAAACTATCCGACCACACCTGTAGGGGACGACGCCCTCGGCGTCCCGCTCCTCGCACGCACATCTTACCATTCATTGTACAAACCTCAATAACCGCACAATGTATGTGTAGGGGCGAACACCGTTCGCCCGCATTTATCTTGCCCCTCAAATTTTTCGTCTGCCAACAAATTAGATGTATACCTTGTTCGGCAACCGAAAAAATCCCAGCATCAAAGATACGACAATCACGGCATTACCCCTCCGAACGGGACGTCCATTTCTGTGAAACAAAAATTGCGTCGCTCCCCTACAATCCTAAAATCACAGCAAATTCTGAGCAACGGGCGAACGCTGTTCGCCCCTACAACGTTTCGGGCAAGTTCTACCTCCGCAAAATCGCTCCGCTCGGTGCTTATGCACAACTCTGGTCAGCTTTGCCCATTCCTCATTCCTCACTCCTCATTCCTCATTTAAACGCCCCCTTGTGCAATCTGCTTTATAATAAGTCTAAACTTTGTTCACATTCACGAAAGAAATTTCTCGCTCCGCTATTGCTATTCATGTGAAAATAGTATATAATTATCTTACGTGGTTGATATATTTTGTATAAATGATACATATAATTATATACCATAAAATATTCTAAGCCGTCTTATCGGCACAGATTGGAGCGATCAACTTGAAAAAATACGACAGCACAAAAATAAAAAATATTGCTATTGCAGGTCAGGCAGGTTCAGGTAAAACCTCTCTGACTGAGGCACTGCTATATAAAAGCGGAGCTACTGACAGGCTCGGCAAAGTCACTGACGGTAACACTGTTTCTGACTACACACCCGATGAGATAAAGAGAAAATGTTCTGTTTACACTTCCCTCTCATCTCTCGAAACTGGCGAGTTCAAGGTAAATCTTCTTGACACTCCCGGTATGTTCGATTATGAGGGCGAGGCTGTTGAGGGTATCGCTGCAAGCGGCTGCGTACTCATCACTGTATCAGGTAAATCAGGCGTTCGTGTAGGAACTCACAAGGCTTATGACCTTGCTAAGGAAATGGGTAAGCCGACAATGTTCGTTGTAACAAAGCTTGATGATGACAACGCAAACTTCAATAACGTTCTCACTCAGCTCAAGGCAGAGTTTGGTCCTACTGTTTGCCCTGTTGTTGTGCCTGTTATTGCTGACAGAAAGATAGTTTCTTATGTAAATCTCATAGAGATGAAAGCTTACAAATATGAGGGCGGCAAGGCTGTTGAAACTGATATGCCTACTGCTGAAGTATCAGAGAAAATTGGTTATCGTATCGACGGTCTTATCGAGGCTGTATCTGAGGCTGTCGCTGAAACTGACGAAGTGCTTTTTGAAAAGTTCTTCTCAGGCGAGGCGTTCACTCAGAAAGAGCTTATTGACGGTATCCACAACGGTATGAACTCAGGCATTATAACTCCTGTTACCTGCGTTTCTTCTACTGATATGTCGGGCGTTGATATGCTGCTCAAAGAGATAGACCTGCTGCTGCCTCCTCCGTCTGAAAAGGACGCTATGATAGGTGAAACGGCAGACGGCGAGGCTGTTGAAGTTTCCTGCGTTGAAAGCGACCCTATGAGTGCATTTGTATTCAAGACAGTTGCCGATCCATTTGTTGGCAAGATGTCATACATAAAGGTATTTTCAGGAAAGCTCACGACTAACAAGGAAGTTGTGAACGCTACCACCGGCAACACTGAAAAAGTCGGAAAGCTCGTTACACTTCAGGGCAAAAAGCAGATAGACGTTGCCGAGGCAGGCTGCGGAGATATCGTTGTTGCAATGAAGATGAACGTGAACACAAATGACACTATCTGCGACGCTGCAAGAGTTGTCAAGTTTGCACCGCTCACATTCCCTAAGCCATGCTATAAAATGGCAGTCAAGGCTAAAAAGCAGGGCGACGAAAGCAAAATATCCTCAGCAATGTCAAGACTTATGGAAGAGGATCTCACAATAGATTACAGACTTGACCCGTCCACAAACGAGATGATACTAAGCACTTTGGGCGGACTTCACCTTGATTCAGTTGTGGGCAGACTTGCAGGAACATTTGGCGTTGAAGTTCAGACCTCAGTGCCTAAGATATCCTACCGTGAAACTATCAGAAAGAAAGTCAAGGTACAGGGCAGACACAAGAAACAGTCAGGCGGTCACGGACAGTATGGCGACGTTTGGATAGAATTTGAGCCATGCGTATCTGACGATCTGGTATTTGAAGAAAAGGTATTCGGCGGAGCAGTTCCAAAGAACTTCTTCCCTGCTGTTGAAAAGGGCTTGCAGGAGAGCGTAAAGAAGGGCGTGCTTGCAGGATTCCCTGTAGTTGGACTGAAAGCTATCCTTGTGGACGGTTCATACCACCCTGTTGACAGCTCAGAAATGGCATTCAAAATGGCAGCGTCCATTGCATACAAAGAGGGTATGCGTCAGGCTGAACCGGTTCTTCTTGAACCTATCGGCTCACTGAGCGTGTTCGTTCCTGATGACAACACCGGCGACATGATGGGCGAGCTCAACAAGAGAAGAGGCAGAGTTCTTGGCATGAATCCTGCGGAAAAGAAGGGCATGACAGAGATAGTTGCGGAAGTTCCAATGGCTGAAATGGCAGACTTCACGCTGCTCCTCAGACAGATGACACAGGGTCAGGGCGTGTTCACCTTTGAAAAGGCACGTTACGAGCCGCTCCCTGCAAATCTTGTTGCAGATGTTATTGCTAAGAACGCAGTGGCTGACTGATATTCGAGATAGAATTTTTAAGGGATAAATTACAGAATTATGATAAAGGGCAGTATGGGAACGTTTCAAAGCGTTCCCGTACTTTTTTGCACAAAAAAACAGACGGCATAAAAACCGTCTGCAATTATCATTGTACTTGAATACACCATAGTGTTCGCCCGTTTCCTGTCAGCTTTTATGTGACGCACATATCACCCATTCCAATATTTTCGGTCAAGGCTGCGATACTGAACTGCCATAGCGATATGCTTTTTATCTATCACCTTTGCACCGTCCATATCTGCCACAGTGCGTGCGACTTTAAGTATACGGTCATAAGCTCTTGCGGAAAGTCCAAGCTTGTCGAACACGTTTTCCAAAAGCTTTGACGCCTCTGTTGTCACAGGGCAGACTTCATGAAGGATATCCGATGTTATCCTTGCGTTGCAGATTATGTTCGTGCCCTTGAAACGCTCGTTTTGAATGTCACGGGCTTTTTGAACACGCTCTCTTATTGAGGCGGAGGATTCTTCTTTGGCTGTTGAAGAAAGGTCGGCATACTCTACAGGTGCAACTTCCATGTGGATATCGAATCGGTCAAGCAGCGGTCCGCTGACCTTGGAAAGATAGCTTGAAACTTGTTTCGGAGAGCATATGCACTTTCTTGTTGGGTGACCAAAATAGCCGCATGGACATGGATTCATGGCGGCGATAAGCATAAACGAACACGGATATGTTATAGAGCCTGAAACTCTCGATATTGTCACTTGCCTGTCCTCTAAAGGCTGTCTTAATATCTCAAGTGCAGGGCGTGAAAACTCTGCAAGCTCGTCAAGGAAAAGCAATCCGTTATGTGCAAGAGATATCTCACCGGGTTTTGGAACAGAGCCGCCGCCCGCAAGACCCGCAGGAGAAACGGTATGATGCGGCGAGCGGAATGGTCGGGTGGTGATAAGAGGGCTGTTGCTGTCCAAAAGCCCTGCCACTGAATGGATATTTGTGGTTTCTATAGATTCCTCGAAAGTCATGGCAGGAAGTATAGACGGCATACGCTTTGCAAGCATTGATTTTCCTGAGCCTGGCGAACCTATCATAAGCACATTGTGACCGCCTGCCGCTGCGACCTCCAATGCTTTTTTCGCTGCGGACTGACCTTTTACATCGGCAAAATCAAGGCTGCCGTAAAAGCTTTCTGCGGCAGGTTTATAATGTGCCGCAGGGATTATCTCGGCTTTTTTCGCAAAATGGAAAACAAGCTCCCCCAGTGACCTTACGCCATAGGCTTTTATGCCCTCCACCACCGACGCCTCACGGACGTTATCGGCTGGAACGTATATTGCTTTAAGCCCCATTTTCTGAGCCATTATGGTCATAGGCAGGACGCCCTGAACAGGTCTTACCTCGCCGCTTAGAGAAAGCTCGCCGATAAAGGCTGACTGCCGCAGCTCCTCATCGTCAACAAGGTCTGCCATTCTAAGAAGTGCCACTGCCACGGCAAGGTCATAGACTGAGCCGGTTTTTTTCACGTCCGCAGGGGCAAGATTTATTATTATCTTTCTCAAGGGCAATGTTATATCGCTTGAACGCAATGCAGACCGCACACGCTCACGGCTTTCTTTCACTGATGCGTCTGCAAGTCCCACGATATCAAACGAGGGCAGACCTTTTGACGCCTCTATCTCAACCTTGACTGCAAAGGCGTTCAGCCCAAGCAGACCCACACTGTTTACTACAGCAAACACGGTAACTTCTCTCCCTTACGTCTTAATCTGAGCACATCTCAGAGCTTATGATATCAAGCAGGAAATCTGCGATATCGTTATAGACCTCACGGCGGTTTGTTTCGTTCACAAGCTCGTGACGGGCGTTTTCATATATTTTCATTTCCACGTCGCAGCCGTTAAGGGACAGTCTGTTGAACACGCTGAGGACGCCTTTTCCGTAGCTGCCAACCGGATCGGCACTGCCTGCGATAAGATAGGTAGGCAATGTTTTCGGATAGGTGGAGAACCACTTTTCATTTGAAACGTACCAAAGAAGTTTGGCAAGATTTTCAAAGCCGTTGAGGGTGAAAATGAAGTTGCACTTAGGGTCATTTTCATATTTGGAAACTATTTCAGGGTCACGGGATATCCAGTCATACTCGCTGACCTTATCGGTAATTTTTCTTGTATAAGCACCAAAAGCAAGCTTATTTACGGCGTTGCTCCTATATTTATCACCATGGAGTATTTTCAGGCTGTCAACAAGGGTGAGCAAAGCAGGGATACCCTCCATACCGCCGCTCGTTCCGCAGAAGATAGCTGCGGTGAGGTTTCTGCCGTGCTTTGTAACAAAGGCTCTTGCAAGAAAGCTGCCCATGCTGTGACTAAGGAGAAAATATGGTTTATCGGGATAGTTATGTTTCATCATTTTTGTGAGGGTATACATATCCTCGACGGCATTTTCCCAACCATGCTCAGGGGAGAAATAGCCAAGTTCGGAATTATCGTTCACACTGTCGCCATGACCAAGGTGGTCATTTCCGCAGACAGCAAAGCCCAATCCTGTGAGGAACTCTGCAAGGTCGTCATAGCGTCTGAAATACTCGCACATACCATGAGATATCTGCACAACTCCTCTCACTGTGCCCAATGGGAAACGCACATAATAGGCGATCTTATGAAGTCCGTCGGCTGACGGATAATAGCTTTTGAAGTGAGTACAATTCATGATTTTTACCTCCTTAGTATTGTTTTTTCACGCACTTTACTTTATAATTAGTATAGCACTTTTTGCTCTGATAATCAAGGGGAAAGGCGGGAAAAAGTGAGGAGTGAGGAGTGAGGAATTGTTGTGGCCTTTACTTTTATCTTCTCGGAGAAGTTTGTGCTGGTCAAAGGCTTGTCGGTCAAACTTGTTTTGAATGGTCGAAATGTTTTGAAATAAGCTGTTAATTCTGCCCATAACGGGCGAACGATGTTCGCCCCTACATTAAAACAACGCATTTTCGTGCTTTTTGACAGGCAAAAAAATGCACGTTCCATTTGTTTAGAACTTTTCAAACTCTCTAAGCGACCAACGGTCGCAATAAAAAAAATCATCGCCGCAGGCGATACCTTCATTCCTCACTCCTCACTCCTAATTCCTCACTTCTACCGCTGTGAACATTTCGGAACAGCGGACATATAATTATATATAGCTCATATGGGAGGTATCAATATGAAAAAGACAGTATTTCTCTGCGTCGGAGGTGACGCAAGACAGACATATACAGCTCAGGCTCTTACTAAACTCGGCAGGGTCTATACTTACGGCATGGACGACAAGGGTGAGGACACTATCCCTTTATCAAGCCCTGAACAGCTCACTGAAAAGGCGGACGTTCTTGTGCTGCCGCTTATGAAAGGCGACGGGCTTTTGATACCTGCCTGCCGTAATATAAAAGTATCATGCAGTGACGTTTCACCGCACCTTAACAAAAATGCACTTGTTACCGGCGGTCTGCTCCGCCGTGACCAGATAGAATATTTCTCCTCGCTGGGCTTTGATGTGAAAGATTACTACAAGCGTGAGGAGCTTGTTATAAGAAACTGTATACCAACTGCGGAGGGTGCTTTGCAGATAGCTATGCAAGAGCTTGCCGTCACGGTGAACGGTTCGGCGGTGCTCGTTATAGGCTACGGCAGAGTGGCGAAAGCTTGTGCAAAGCTCTTCAGGGCGGTGGGTGCTCAGGTCACGATATCTGCGAGAAAGCTTTCGGCTCTTGCGGAGGCGGAGGGGTCGGGTTATGACGCCACGCTTATTTCTGCACTTGCGGACTGCCTTGGAAAATACACCATAATAATAAACACTGTTCCTGCCATGATACTTGATGAAAAACTTCTGGGCGTTATGGACAAAAATTCTCTTATCATCGACCTTGCCTCAAGACCCGGCGGTGTTGATTTCGACGCTGCCGCAAAAATGAACAGGCGTGTGGTATGGGCACTGGGTCTGCCTGCGAAAGCTGCACCTATGACGGCAGGAGAGATAATCGCCCGGACAGTCACGGACATTTTACACGAAAGGGGAACAAAGAATGTCACTTGACGGCATCAGGATAGGGTTCTGCATGACCGGCTCGTTCTGCACGTTTGAAAAGGCTTTCGCTGCTGCACAGCGGCTTGTGAGCGAGGGTGCTCAGCTCATACCTGTGATGTCTTTCAATGCAGCGTCCATATCGACACGGTTCGGCACTGCAAAAGAAAACATAGAACGGCTTGAGAACATTACAGGGCGAAAGGTCATTTGCACCATTGAAGAGGCTGAGCCTATCGGCCCGAAAAAAATGTGCGACGTCATGGTGGTCGCACCCTGCACGTCAAACACGGCGGCAAAACTGGCTCTTGGTCTGACTGACACGCCTGCCACCATGGCGGTGAAAAGTCATCTGAGAAATGCCAGACCTGTAGTCATTGCTATATCAACAAATGACGCACTTGCAGGCTGTGCAAAAAACATAGGTTATTTGCAAAATCTTAGAAACTACTACTTTGTGCCTTACGCTCAGGACAATTATGAGAAAAAGCCAAACTCCATAGTGGCTGATCTTGGTCTTGTGTCTGAGGCGGTTCAGGCGGCACTGGACGGCGTTCAGTTACAACCTGTTTTAAGAGTGAAATAACCAAAAGCTCTCCGAATCTATCGGGGAGCTTTTGATTTTCATCTTATATTTTTATGAACTTCGGCTCATGTTTTTTGAAATAGGTCAGGTATTCAAAGCCTGCCGCTTGGGCAATCTCAACGCCGTCAGAGATGTTTTTGCCGATATCGGTGGTATAGTGGGCGTCAGAGCCTATGGTGAGTATTTCGCCGCCGAGTTCCTTATAGAGCTCTACATAGCCGAGGTCGGGGAGGGGCTTTCCGTACTTCTGCCTAAGTCCTGACACGTTTATCTCTATGCCCTTGCCTTTTTGGATAAGTGTACAAAAAATTTCTCTTATTATCTCATCATAGGGGGCGAGGTCTATTTGTATGCCGCAGTCGCCCTGAATATATCTCAGGGGATAGGTAAGGTGTCCTAAAACGTCGAATTTGCCCCATTTGCACATTTCAAGCATTTCTTTGAAATAGTCGTCCAAGAGGGCATATATTTGGGACAAGTCCATATTTTTGTACTCTATCCAATAGAAGTCGTCCTTGCCTTTATTCTGATGATGAGAGCCGATGATAAAGTCAAGGCGTTTATCGGCGGCTATCTCTTCGGCAAATTCTATATCCTGCAAGGGCTGACCAAGCTCTATTCCGCAGAGAAAATTCAGGTCGCTAAGGTGCTGTGCTGCCTCATACTGGGCGGCGATACTTGCGGGGGCATACTCCCCTGAGCCGTACATCATGCCGTCTTTCAGGGTCTTTGGATCGCCGTAATGGTCGGCTTTATAGCGGAAATTACAGTCGCAATGGTCTGTTATGGCGAAGGCTGCCAAGCCAAGTTCTTTCGCCCTTTGAACGGACTGCCGGACAGTTCCCTCTCCGTCGGGGGAAAAGCCTGTGTGGGTGTGCATATCAATAAGAGTTTTCATGGGCTCTCCTATCTGTACTAAAAATTGTACTCATATAGACTGGTAAAGCTTTTCGAGCTGTGCTGCTGCCTGAGCGGCACGTTTCACAAAGCTGTCGGGTGCGGCGTTTTTATACAATGGGGATTTTGACATATAAAGTTCCAGCGACAGAGGCGGCTGGTGGTAGAGCTTTTTGAGTTTTCTCAGGAACTTCTCAAAGTCCAGATTGCCGTCGAATGGTATCATATGGCCGTCAGTTTCGCCGTCGTTATCGTGGATATGCAGGCAGGCGAGTTTGTTTCCGAACTTTGTCAGGCAATCGGTATTCTTTGAAAAGCAATTCTCGTGGCCTGTATCGTAGCAAAATCTCACATTATCGAGGCTGCCGAACCGGTCGAAAAGCACGTCAAGAAACTGCGGCAGCTGGATATTTTCAAAGGCGATATCGACGCCGTTTTCCTTTCCGCACTGTATTATCTTGCCGAAATTATCTATGCCGAAACGTGTCACCTCAGGTGGAACAAGTCCGTCAGTAGGGTGACAAATCATAGTTTTTACGCCGTTTTCGCCGCAGACTTTCACGCACTCAAGCGTTCTGTCGAGTATATACTCGCTCACGGGACATATTTCCCACAGGGCGTTCATGCGGTCAAATGGAGAATGGACGTTTTCTATTTCAAGTCCAATATTTCGTACAATTTCATACTGGGTATATTTTAATCCGTCAGAAAAGCCGAGCATAACGCCGTCAAAGCCGTTTTCTTTTATAAGCCTTATACGCTCTTCAAAGGGTATTTTAAAGGTAAAGTCTGCAAACATACAGCGTTTCAAGCCGTTTTCCTCCTTACCAAAAACAGCGGCAGAATTGCTCTGCCGCCGTAAAAGTTTAGTTTTTGAGAGAATGGAGCGGTGCCGGTATCTGACCGCCACGATTGATGAATTTTGATGGGGATTCTTTTTTAAGCGGCATAACAGGTCCGCAGCCGAAAAGTCCGCCCCAGTCAAGCTCCTCGCCTACGCTCTTGCCGATAGCAGGGATAACTCTTACTGCGGTGGTCTTATTGTTTACCATACCGATAGCTGCCTCATCTGCGATGATAGCGGAGATAGTATCGGCAGGGGTATCGCCAGGAATACAGATCATATCAAGACCTACGGAGCAAACGGCTGTCATTGCCTCAAGCTTTTCGATGCAGAGTGCACCGCTCTTTGCGGCGTCTATCATACCTGCGTCCTCAGAAACAGGGATAAATGCACCAGAAAGTCCGCCAATTCTTGAGCAAGCCATTACGCCGCCTTTTTTAACTGCGTCATTGAGCAGTGCGAGGGCTGCTGTTGTGCCGTGTGTGCCGCACTTTTCAAGTCCTATCTCCTCAAGGATATGGGCAACAGAGTCGCCTACTGCCGGAGTTGGTGCGAGGGAGAGGTCAACGATACCGAAAGGCACGCCAAGACGCTTTGATGCGATAGTACCTACAAGCTGACCTACTCTTGTTATCTTATATGATATCTCCTTGATAACGTCAGATATCTTTGTGATGTCGGCGTCAGGATATTTTCTCAGGGCTGCTCTTACAACGCCAGGACCTGATACGCCCACGTTTATCATGCAGTCAGGCTCGCCAACGCCGTGGAAAGCACCTGCCATGAATGGGTTATCCTCCACTGCGTTACAGAAAACAACGAGCTTTGCTGCACCAAAGCAGGCAGAGTCAACTGTTCTTTCTGCACACTCTCTTACGATACCGCCCATTATTTTGCAGGCATCAAGGTTGATTCCTGTTTTTGTTGAGCCGATATTTACAGAAGAGCAAACTCTCTCAGTAGTAGCAAGGGCCTCAGGGATAGACTTGATAAGCTCGATATCACCTGCGGAAAAGCCCTTCGGAACGAGTGCGGTATATCCGCCGATAAGGTTTACGCCGACGTCCTTTGCGGCTCTGTCCATAGCGTGTGCAAATGGGACAGGTGAACACTTGCAGGCAGCTGACACGATAGCGATAGGGGTAACGGAAATTCTCTTATTGATGATAGGGATTCCAAGTTCCTTTTCTATCTGCTCGCCCACCTCAACAAGTCTTGCGGCTTTTGCGGTTATCTTCTTATAGACATTCTCGCAGGCAACGTTTATATCGCTGTCGATACAATCAAGCAGAGAGATGCCCATTGTGATAGTACGAATATCAAGACAATCGTCCTGTATCATTCGTATCGTTTCCAACACGTCATATGTATTAATCATTTTACTGAAATCTCCTCTTTATATGTGGTGCATACAGTTAAAAATATCCTCGTGCATTGTGTGTATCTTAACGCCCATGGTCTGACCTAACTCTGTAAGTCCGTCTGCCATAGATGCAAAATCAGAGTTGAGCTTTGTGATATCGACCAACATTATCATTGCGAAGAGATCCTGCAAAACTGACTGAGTGACCTCGATAACATTTGCATTATATTCTGCACACTTTGTGCTTACCTTTGCAAGGATACCTACAGCGTCCTTACCTATAACCGTAACAACAGCTCTCATTAATAAGACCAGCCTTTCCAAATTCATTTATATACATTTTATTATACCACACAGTGGAGATTTTGCCAAGAGTTTTAATTATAAATATTTTATTAACGTTGGAGTATGCGTGTTATGGGACGATGAAATCGTGCAATTCGTTTGGGTGCAAAAAGGTGTGTGATAACGTGGTCTGTGCCTTGAAAATGGGGTGATGACCGAGGTTATTGCGGTGAGTCAGCGGGCGACCAAAGGTCGCCCCTACATGGAATGTGAAACTCATGAGGCTATGTGATCAAAAACGGGTTTGCGTTGAACTAGACGGGCGAACGATGTTCGCCCCTACAGGTGTGGTTTTGACATCTACAGAAAAAGCCCTCGGAATGAGGGCTTGGGGTATTATTTATCTGTTCTGAATGGTGCAAGCGGTATGCCTGTTTCATTGAAGATAGTTACTTCGCAGTAGTTGAACCAGTTATATCTTGCATAGAGCGGTTTTTCAACGGCTTTTGACCATATGAATATCTTGCTGCCGTTTATGGCGATATCGGCTTTTACGAACTCGCCGTCTGCTCCTGCTATCTCAAAGCCCTGAGCCTCGCCTTTTACAAAAAATCCGTTTTCGGCGTGGTCAAAGCTCAGTTCTATGCCGCCGTTTTTATACTCCAGCGACTTATAGATAGGACCGAAAGCTTTTACGTCCATGCCGTAGAAAAGCTTTTCTGCCTGAAGGCAAAGTCTTTCGCCCACCGGTACTTTTTCCTTAGGGTGTATCTCGTTGAACTCGCCGCAGTCGGAGATAACGGCGATACCTGTATTTTTCACAGTCTTATAGGCTCTCATCTGAGCCTCTCTTATTTTACACCAATGCTTATAATCAGGGTCGGCGGCATATTTGAACATAGGCAGCTGGACGATGATGAAAGGAAGTTCGTCGTCGCCCCACTTCTCTCTCCACAGTTTTATGAGAGAGGTGAGGAGGGTATAATAGCTGTCAGGCTTATGGTCGTCTGACTCGCCCTGATAATAGAGAAATCCTTTTATTGTATAAGGGCAGACTCTTGACACCATGGTCTCGAAAAGTCCTGTTGGGCGGAACGGGTTCACACAGTTTATCGGGCCCGGCCAGTGCTTGTCGCCAAGTATCTCGTTGGCTTTCTCCCAGCTCATCGTAGGGTCTTTTGCCAAAAGTTCGCCGTATTTTTTATCCCACTCACGCTCGAACTTCTGATAATCTCTATACTCTTTTATCTGCTCTTCGACAGTTTTGCCCTCGTTGCGTTTTTCGTACTCTTCTATGTAGCTTTTTAATTCGCCGTTGTTTTCAAGAGTCGGTCTGTCTACCCATGCGGAGGCTGATGTGCCGCCCCAGTTACAGCCGATAAGTCCTACGGTCACGCCGAGGTCTGCGGCAAGTTTTCTTCCAAAGAAAAAGCCGACTGCACTCCACGCTCTTGAATTATCCTTTGACGCTTGTGACCATGCGGTATTATTTTCGTCCTCATAGAACATTTCGTCAAGGTTGCCACGTTTCTGGGTATAATAAAATCTTACGTTGCAGTCAGGGGTGAGGTTTTCAAGCACCTCTTTGCCGCCCTTTGCATTTTGCAGCTCAAGCTCCATATTTGACTGACCGCCGCAGAACCACACTTCGCCTATCATGATACGGCAGAATTTTTTCTCTGTACAGCCGTCTGAAACTGTCATTTCGTACTCTCCGCCTGCACTCATTGGCGGCAGGACTGCCGTCCACTTGCCGTCGCAGACCTTTGTCTGCACTGAAACGCCGTTGAGTGTTACAGTGACTGTTCTTTCCTCGTCGCCAAGTCCCCATACGGTTATGTTCTTATCACGCTGGAGCACCATATCATTTGAAAAAATATTTGCTACTTTTAACATACTTTTTTCACCTTTCAATATCTGTAAAAATCCAAAAAATATCATCGCCGCAGGCGATACCTTAATTTCTCACTCCTAACTCCTCACTTACAGTGTATGGTAGAAAAGAATGATATCCTCAAAGACGCCTTCCTTATTTTCAAAGCCCTGCGGAACTGTTCCGAGGCGGACAAAGCCCAATGCCTCGTAAAGCTTTATTGCCTTGACGTTTGACGCAACAACAGCGTTGAACTGCAAGACCTTAAAGCCTTTCTGTTTAGCCATAAAAAGACAATGTTCAACTATGACCTTGCCTGCACCTTTTCCACGGCAGGTGCTTTTTACGGCATAGCTTGCGTTTGCGATATGTCCGCATCTGCCAACATTATTAGGGTGGAGAATATACATTCCTACAGTTTCGCCCTCATACTCTGCAACACCGCAGAATGTTTGTGATGCAAAAAACTTTTTCGCACCCTCATAGTCGAGGGTCTCTTTCTGTGGGAAGGCATTGCCCTCTTTTACAACTTCGTTCCATATCTCTGCCATTGCAGGAACGTCATCAATATTGTAACCTCTTACGGTCACGTTTTTCATTTTTGCCATTTTGGATACTTCTCCATAATAAAATTACTCTATAAATGACTTCATGCCACGCTCACGTCGCCAGTCAAGGAACTCTTCATATGTGCCCTGTCTGTCGATACAGCCGTCAGGGGTTATCTCGATTATTCTGTTTGCAACTGTCTGGACTATTTCGTGGTCATGAGATGCGAAAATTACGACGCCTTTGAAATCTCTAAGTCCGTTATTCACGGCTGTGATAGATTCGAGGTCGAGGTGGTTCGTTGGTCGGTCAAGCATGATAACGTTTGAGCCGAAGAGCATCATACGGCTGAACATACATCTTACCTTTTCGCCGCCTGAGAGGACTTTTACAGGCTTATAGATCTCGTCGCCTGAGAAGAGCATTTTGCCGAGGAATCCTCTGAGGTAGGTATCTGTTACTTCGGAAGTGGAATATTTTCTTATCCAGTCAACGATGCTTTCGTCATTATCGTTGAAGTAGGCTGAGTTATCTATTGGGAAATAGGAACGTGATGTGGAAACGCCCCATTTTATCGTACCCTCGTCAGGCTCTTCTTCCTCTGCAAGAATTTTAAAGAGCATTGTGATAGCCTGCTCGGACTCGCCGATGAAAGCTACCTTATCTGTACGGCTGAGGGTGAAAGAAACGTTATTGAGGAGTTTTACGCCGTCAACGGTTTTTGAGATGCCGTTGACTTTGAGTACGTCTTTGCCCAGTTCTCTATCCATATTAAAGCCTATGAAAGGATATTTTCTTGATGATGCAGGCATTTCTTCGACTGTGAGCTTATCAAGGAGCTTTCTTCTTGCTGTTGCCTGCTTGGACTTTGATTTATTTGCAGAGAAACGGTTGATAAATTCCTGAAGTTCTTTTATCTTTTCCTCTGCTTTCTTATTCTGGTTCTTTATCATTCTCTGCATGAGCTGTGAGGACTCATACCAGAACTCGTAGTTACCAACATACATTTTTATCTTTGTATAGTCGATATCCACGATATGGGTACAAACATTATTGAGAAAGTGTCTGTCATGGGATACGACGAGGACTGTTCCGAAATAGTCTGCGAGGAAGTCCTCAAGCCAGCTGATAGCGTCGATATCAAGGTGGTTGGTAGGCTCGTCAAGCATGATGATATCAGGGTTGCCGAAAAGTGCCTGTGCAAGGAGCACCTTGACTTTCTCGTTACCTGAGAGGGTGGACATCTGAGAATAGAGGATATCCTCGGAAAGACCCAGGCCCTGAATAAGCTTTGATGCGTCAGACTCTGCCTCCCAGCCGTTTAATTCTGCGAACTCGCTTTCAAGCTGTCCTGCTCTGTCGCCGTCCTCCTCAGTGAAGTCCTCCTTGGCATAAAGCTCGTCCTTTTCTTTCATTATCTCATAAAGACGCTTATTTCCCATTATTACGGTTTCAAGCACTGTATACTCGTCAAATGCAAAGTGATCCTGACGGAGCACTGAAAGTCTGTCCTCTTTTGAGATAACTACCTCGCCTGTGGTAGGCTCTATCTCGCCACAGAGAATTTTCAGGAAGGTGGACTTTCCTGCACCGTTTGCACCGATTATACCATAGCAGTTGCCGTTTGTAAATTTAAGGTCAACGTCTTTGAAAAGCAGCTGACCGCCGAATGAAAGGCTTACGTTTGATACTGTTATCATTTTAACTCTCCTATATCTGATAATTATACTTTGACACTTTATTATACCACACAAACACACTTATGTCTACTTTTAATTATTAATTTTTCATCACTGCACTTTTACGGTGCAAACAGGGTTTTGCTCTTGACGTTTTCAACAAAAAGTGTTATAATTATCATGTACACATTGGCAATAGCGATAATTATTGCCGCAAGAATTTAAGTTGGAAAGGATAACTTGAATATGAAAAAAGTATTGTTCGCATCTTCGGAGTGTGTTCCGTTTATCAAGACAGGCGGTCTTGCTGACGTTGTCGGCTCTCTGCCTAAGTGCTTTGACAAGAGGTATTATGATGTCAGAGTAATTCTTCCTAAGTATTCCTGTATGAAACAGCAGTGGAAAGACATGATGCAGTACAAGACCCATTTCTACATGGACTTTGCAGGTCAGAGCCAATATGTGGGCGTGCTTGAATGTGTTTATGACGGCGTTACATTCTATTTTATCGACAACGAACATTATTTCACAGGGGATAAGCCTTACACTGAGCACCACTGGGATATAGAGAAGTTTATGTATTTCGACAGGGCTGTGCTTTCTGCTCTGCCGCTACTTGATTTCCGTCCTGACGTTATACACTGTCACGACTGGCAGACGGGTCTTATCCCTGTATATCTTCATGACAGCTTTGCAGGGGGAGATTTCTTCCGTGGCATAAAGACTGTTATGACTATACACAATTTGAAATTCCAGGGAAATGACGGCGTTGAGCAGTTTAAGAGGATATCCGGTCTGTCTGACTACTACTTCACTATCGACAAGCTGAGGACGGGTGTTGACGGAAATATGCTCAAGGGCGGACTTGTTTATGCTGACGCTATCACAACTGTCAGCAACACATACGCTGAGGAGATAAAGACGCAGTTCTACGGCGAGGGTCTTGACGGACTTATGAGGGCTAGGGCTAACGATCTGCGTGGTATCGTCAATGGTATCGACTATGTTGATTACAACCCTGACACTGACAAGAACATTGTTGTAAGATACAATTACGACAACGTGCTTGAGAAGAAAATTCACAACAAGAGGGCAATTCAGGCTGAGCTTGGTCTTGCACAGGACGACAACCGTTTCATGATAGGCATTGTGAGCCGTTTGACAGATCAGAAGGGCTTTGACCTTATTGCATACATGATGGAGAGAATGTGCGAACAGGGCATACAGTTCGTTGTGCTTGGCACGGGTGAGCAGAAGTATGAGGATATGTTCCGCTGGTTTGCAGGCAAGTATCCTGACAGGGTTTCTGCGAACATTTACTACAGTGAGGAAATGAGCCACCGCATTTACGCATCTGCTGACGCATTCCTTATGCCGTCACTCTTTGAGCCATGCGGACTTTCACAGCTTATGTCGCTGCGTTACGGCACGCTGCCTATCGTTCGTGAAACTGGAGGACTGAGAGATACTGTTCAGCCATTCAATCAGTTTGAGAGGACCGGCACTGGTTTCAGCTTTGCAAACTACAATGCACACGAGATGTACAACACTGTTATGTTTGCAAAATACATATTCGATGACAGGCGTGATGAGTGGAACGGACTTATCAAATCTGCTATGGCACAGGATTTCTCATGGCAGGCGTCTGCTAACAAGTATCAGGAAATGTATGACTGGCTTATTGGCTAAGGCATGACAAAAAAAGCTCCGCAGGAAAAATGCGGAGCTTTTCTTATATGATATGGTTTGGGTCAGGCGTATGATACGTTGAGAATCAGGTGGGCGACCTTAGGTCGCCCCTACAAAAACAAACATAAAAAGCGGTACAGTTTAGGCTGCACCGCTTTTGTTTTGCATTTATCAGTCACCGAAAGCGACGCCCAGAGCCTTTGCGGTCTTGACGAGCTGGTGGTCGGCAGGGACGAACTTTGTTTTGCCTGCGACTTCTGAAAGTGGGTTTTCTGCCACTACTTCGTTTATCATTGCCACTGCATAGCCGTACTTATCGGCAGCGATAAGCTCTGCGGCATGAACGCCGAACTTTGTGGCGAGAACTCTATCGTAAGCTGACGGGCTGCCGCCTCTGAGCATATGACCAGGCACGCAAACTCTTGTTTCTCTGCCTGTAAGCTCTTCTATCTGCTTTGCAATTCTAGGGGTAGCAGTTGTAAGACCCTGTTCTGCACGGAGTCTTGCTCTTTCCTTTTTCTTGAGTTTAGCCTCGTCCTTATCGAAAGCACCCTCGGCTACGGCGAGGATAGAAAATCCCTTAGATTCTCTCTTTTCGCAGGCAGCGGCAAGCTTTTCGATATCATATGGTATCTCAGGAATGACTATCATATCTGCTCCGCCTGCTATGCCTGAATAGAGTGTGAGCCAACCTGCTTTATTGCCCATTATTTCAGCAACGAGTATTCTTCCGTGGGAGTTCGCTGTGGAATGAAGTCTGTCGATAACGTCTGTGGCGGTATCCACTGCGGTATGGAAACCGAATGTTACGCTTGTGCCCCAAATATCGTTGTCGATAGTTTTAGGCAGGCCGATAACGTTAAGGCCCTCGCTGGAAAGGAGGTTTGCGGTCTTATGAGTACCGTTGCCGCCCAATGTGAGCAGGCAGTCAAGTTTCTGCTTTTTATAGGTATCTTTCATTGCCTTGACTTTATCCACGTTATCTTCCTCGATGACCTGCATTTTCTTGAAAGGTGTTCTCTTTGTTCCGAAGATAGTTCCGCCTGTGGTGAGGATACCTGAAAAGTCAGACTGTTTCATTTCTTTGCACATATTATTGATAAGTCCGTAATAGCCGTCCTCGATACCTACTATCTGAACGTCCTCGCCGAACTTTTCATAGCAAGCCTTTGCAACGCCTCTGATAGTTGCGTTAAGTCCCGGACAATCTCCTCCGCTGGTGAGTATGCCTATTCTTCTCTTCATTTTTATCAAGTCCTTTCAATGAAATTTATGGTCAATACTTATCGCTTGTGCTGAAATCTTCTACATTGTCCTCGTCAGGGACGGTCACATCCTGCTGGCTGTCCTCAGGGGTAGCGTCGCTTTCAGGTTCGTCGTCGATATAGGTGAATCTTGCCGCCTGATGTTCAGTTTTGCCCTTTTCGCCGTTCTCACTGAGTTTGAAACGTGCTATCATGTTCTTCAGTATGAGCGACTGGCTTGAGAGCTCTTCACTTGCTGAGGCTGAGCCGACTGCCATGGAAGTATTTGCAGAAACGACTGCGGAGATCTGGTCTACGCCTGTATTTACCTGAACGATAGCCTCTGCCTGAGCCTCTGATGCGTCGGAGATATTCTTTACGAGATCCTTTATGGTATTTGAATTGCTTACGATATTATTCAATGAATCGGCTGTTTCTTCGGCTATCTTAGAGCCTTTTGAAACGGCTGCGGACTGGTTTTCGATAAGTGCGGCGGTCTGCTTTGCTGCCTCGGCTGATCTTGACGCAAGTCGTCTTACTTCGTCCGCTACAACGCCAAAGCCCTTCGAGCCCTCTCTTGCAGCCTCTACTGCGGCGTTAAGGGCAAGGATATTTGTTTGGAACGCTATCTCGTCGATGACCTTGATTATCTTTGAGATCTCGTCTGAGGCTGTATGAATAGCGTTCATGGCGTTGACCATGTTGCCCATATCGCTGTTGCAATTATCAACGGCGTCTGTATTTTTAAGGACGATATTGTATGCTTTTTTTGAGTCGGCAGAGTTTTGTGTTATCTGCTTTGAAACGTCGCTGAGGGTAGCGGAAAGCTCTTCGATAGCTGACGCCTGCTGAGTTGAACCCTGTGAAACTGACTGTGCGATATTTGACACCTGAACTGCTCCTGAGTTTACCTGCTCGGCAGACATATTGATAGACGCAAAGGTATCGGACAGAGAATCGAGGATCTCGTTAAATGTGCTCTTTATCTTATAGAAGTCGCCCTTGAAAGTGCCTTCCATTCTGTGGCAGAGGTTGCCCTCAGATATCTGAGTGAGTGCCACGGTTATAAGGTTTATATACTGTCTTAGGCAGACGATAGTTTCTTCAAGGGAATTTGAGAGGACACCAAGTTCGTCCTTTGAATACCACACGTCAACAGGGTCTGTAAGGTTGCCCTGTGCAAGGGAACGAAGTCTGTTTGTGGTGGAGATGATAGGCTTTGTTATCCTCTTTGCGAAGAGCAATGAGAACAGCACGGTCAGGCACATGAGCACAACGCCTATTACAATGATGTTTGTAAGTGCACTGGAGCTTGCCGTGGTAAAGTCTGCGACGTTTGTGACCATTATAACTGTGCTGTCAAAATACGATGAATTATAATAGCCGACTATATAGTCGTTATCTTTAAGGTTATATTCTGTTGTGCCGCTGTTTTCGGAAAGTATATCCTCAACGGCATTTGTGACTTCTTTATAATCGGCGTTATTCTTGCCGACCTCAAGGGCATTTTTACCCACCATTTCGTTATTCTTATGGAGCAGGACTTTGCCGTCTGAGCCTATAAGATAAACATAGCCGGACTTGCCGAATGTATACTCATTAAGGGTATCAACGAGCATATCTGTTTGAATGGTTATACAGCCGACCCTCTGGTCTATCAGGTCAGACTTTGTGGAGGCAAGTATTGTAAAATAATTTTTGCCGCCGAAAGTATAGATATTGGTAAGATAAGCTGAGTTTCTTTCGCAGGCACCTTTGATGTGCTCTTTCTCAACTGATGAGGAGAGAGTTTCATTGTCAGTTGCAAGCACGATGCCGTCACTGTTAAAGATAGTGAAGTTCAGGTAAAAACCTGTGTTGTCGGCAAAGCTGCTTTTGAGCACTTTCAGTCTGTCGGCGTCGGTCTTGGCCTCAACGAATGAGTCGGACTTGACGGTGGACACGACGTTATTGGTATAAGAGCCGATAACGGAATCAAAATTCTTTGCAGCCTGAACAGCCAATGGCTCTACGGTGCTTTTAAGAGTGTCCTTTGCAGAAATATTGATGAAATATACAGAAACCACGCTGAGCAGTACCGTGATTATAAGTGCTACTGACAGCATGGCGAGCAGCAGCTTTGAACGCAGCGTTTTCATATATGTAGATCCTCCTTACAAACTTATTTTCTCAGCCCTGTCCAAGCATGGCACGGTTGCATTATGGAATCATTATATCACATTTGCACAATTATTTCAAGTACCGCAGGCATATTTTTTGTGAACTTACAATGCAAATAACCATATAGATATGAATAAGAATAGGTAAAAAAGGGGGTAAAAAATATGTTTATAAGCCTGAGGCTGAGGAAAAGGGCTGTGCTTTGTTTGATAGCGGTGCTGACGGTACTTGCGGCGGTGATAACGATACCGACGCCTGCTCAGGAGAGCGAGGCTGGGGACGGCATAGAGCTGCCCATAGTAATGTATCACAGCATAGTAAAAGACGAGGCACACAGCGGAGAATATGTCATAACGCCCATTGAGCTTGAAAAAGATCTGCTTTATTTGAAACAAAACGGCTACAACACGGTTTTTGTGAACGATGTTATAAGATATGTCAAGCGTGGGGGCGAGCTGCCTGAAAAGCCTATCATACTGAGCTTTGATGACGGCACTTACAATTACAGAGAATATCTTCTGCCACTTCTTGAAAAATATGATATGAAAGCCACGGTATCGATAGTCGGGGCATACACTGACACTGCTTGTGAAGAGGCTGAGCCGAATCCTGCCTACTCTTATCTTGACTGGCAGGACGTTTCAGTGCTGCGAAACAGCGGTCATGTTGAGATATGCAATCACTCATACGATATGCACCGTCTTGAGGGCAGGCGTGGGGTCAGTCAGCTGGAGGGGGAAAGCTATGAGGACTACCGCAAGGTGTTTCTAAACGACACCACAAAGCTGCAAACGTTATGTGATGAACACTGCGGATTTCAGCCGAACGTTTACACTTATCCTTTCGGGATAAACTGCGAAAGCTCAAGGCGGCTTGTGAAGAACATGGGCTTTGAGGCAAGTCTTGGAGTGGAAGGAAAAATGAACATAATAAAAAAGGGAGATGAAGGCTGCCTTTTTGGTCTTTACAGATACAATCGCAGCGGAGTCATCTCCACGGAAGAATTTATGAAAAAAGCCCTCAGGGCATAAAAAAAGCAGCCCCTATTGGAGCCACTCTCTAAACTGAATCACCATCAGTATGTATACATTATACCCTCGTGAGCCTTTGAATTATACTGGTTTGTGTGTGAATTTTGTAAAAAAAATGTGTATTCATGTAAATGAAGTGTTATATTGTTTCAAAAAAGCCGACAGGGTCCTAAAGTATATAGCAAACTGCGTATTTGCGTAACTTTATCCCTGTCGGTATAATTTTATTTATCCTGCTTTCTTCCCTTTACTTTGCCTTTTATCCATATTAGTATGACCACGAGGGCAATAACAAGGACGATAAGGACGATAGCAAGGGCGGTGTTGAGCATTTTTTTATACTGATCCATGACGTTTGCGTTTTGGGACGTTTCAGAGGACGTACCGGAACCGGTCTTTTTTGTCACGGTCTGGGTTTGCTGTTGATCGCCTTGGGAGGCTCTTATTATTGTGACAGTATAGGTGGTGGCGTTGCCGTCAACGTCTGTGACTGTGATAGTTCTGACATTTTCGCCCACCTGACAATCGCTTGTGCCTGTATACCATATATAATCTGAGGGGCTTGCTGTTGTGCCCTCTATTTCAACATTAGTGACGGAATTATCAACGTTCACAGTATAGTTATAGACGTTATAGGCAAAAGCCGGTGAAAGCTCGCCGTTGTCAACAGTCAGGGCTGTTAAGACGCCTTTATCGGGGATACCGTTTGAGGCTGTTGTTTCGGGAGCGGCAGTGGTAGTGGTTTTCTCGGTAGTGGTTTCGGTCTGTGTTTCCACTTTATCGCTGCCTACGGTTATGATACAATAAGCTGTAGGCGAGCCGATAAGCTCGGAGTCAGGGGAATATATCTGACAGCTTTGGAGGCTTATATTTGCATCTCCTGCGGACAGTCCTTTAAAGGTAAAATTGAAACTTACTTCTGACGAGGGGCTGTCGGGAAAGCCGTTCACGGTGAGCACTCCTCCGCCGCCTGAGGCGTTGTCGCTGGAAACGAATTCTATGACGGAATCGTCATATGCGATATTTGCCTGAACGCTGCCTATCTCAGAATCTGCGGAGAATGTCAGTGAAACGTCGAACTCCTGATCTGTCATGACGGCGTTCTTCGGGAAATAGAAGAATGCCTCCCCTGTTGCGTGGGCTGTCAAAGCCGTCATGGGCACTGCGGCAGCGGCACATATAAGCAACGAGAAAAATTTTCTCATGGTATTGGATTTTGAAGTCATTGCTATCCCTCCCGTTTAAATGACAATTATTTTGTGCGGATCTTTGAGGTATCAGACCACGGTCCGTAATAGGTCTTTCCGCTTTTGACGGTATAGCTCCTTACACGGACATAGTAGGTCTTTTTGCTTTTGAGTTTTGTTATGGTCTTTTTGTCGTTCTTATTAGACGTCACCTTTACCACCTTTGCACCCTTGAAGTTCGAGGCTGTGGAATAGGATATCTGATAGCCTGTGGCAGAACCTTTTAGAACATAGTCGATAAAAAAGCCCTTTTTCTTTGCGGTGAGTTTTTGTATCTTCTGCTTGGCAGGGTTTATCTTAAAGGTCTTTGTAATAACGCCGCCGTAAGAGCCTTTTCCTGTTATTGTTATCTTTGCAGTGCCTACGCTCTTATTGGAAGAATACTTTACGGTATAGTCTTTGCCGTTTTTCAGGGTCTTTTTGCCATAGGTGACTTTTATGCTCTGGGTTATATTCTTGCCGGTGAAGTTCTTAGTCTTTATGCCTTTGACCTTGGCTTTGGCGAAGTTGTTCTTTGCGGCTGTGACGCTCTTTGTATCAGACCATGCACCATAATAGCGAGTGCCGTTCACGTCTGTATAGGAACGAACTTTTACATAATACTTCTTTCCTGCTGACAGACCTGAAACTGTCTTTCTGTCGGTCTTATTGGAAGATATCCACAGGCTCGGTGCACCTAAAAGGTCAGAGCGTGTGCTATATTGCAGTTCATAGCCTGTTGCGGAGGCTTTTTGCACGAAGTCTACATAAAAGCCTTTATATCTTGTTTGCAGGGATTGTATTTTCTGCTTGGCAGGGTTTATGGTAAAGTTTTTTGTGACTGTTCCCTGATAATTCCCTATGAAATCTATTTTTATCGTGCCCTGTCCGACCTTTACGTTTGAGCTGTAGGAAACTACATAGTCGTGACCTGGCATAAGGAACTTGCCTCTGTCTGTGACCATTACGTCAGGCTTTAGGGCTTTTCCTGTGAACGCAAGGGTATCGACATAATAGACGCTGGTGAGTGAGCCGTATCTTGGCAGAATGGTGAACGTAACGACGCTTGTGCCGCTGTATTCGCCTTTTCCTGTGAATATCATTTTGGCTTTGCCTGCCATGATATTGTCGGCATACTCAAGGGTATAATCCACATCACGGACAAGCAGGGTGTTGTCATAATACAGTTTGACGTTATCCTGCGTTATCTCATAGCCTGTGAAATATTTTTCGCTCACAAGATTTTTCACGATGCAGCTGCTGACAAGCTTTCTTTCGGTATAGAGAGCCTGCACGGTCATATTGGAGGTGACGGCTGAAAAGTCCTTATCCCAGCCGACAAAATGTCTGCCCTTTATTTCAGGGGCGTCAGGTGCAAAGGCACTTTTGCCGTATTCGACGGTCTGAGTGGAAATGGCATTGCCGTTTATATCGGTGAACGTTACGGTATAGGTATAGACTTTCCAGCCTGCGTAAAGCACCTTTGAGCCGTCGGCAAAGCTTATTTTGGTAACAGGCTCGCCCTCAAGCTTTGGATTATCATACCAGCCTGTGAACTGAGCACCTTTTTTGACAGGTTCGGCAAGATCTGCACTTTCGCCTTTGTCAAGTTCTAACGGGTTAAGGCTGCTGTTTTCGCCGCCGTTGAGAACGTAATCGAACCTTGCTTTATCCCTTGAAGTTACTTTTGCGGAAACTGTGGAATTTTCAGTGAAAACGGTATCGCCATTCACCGGTTCGCCGTTGCGATACCAGCTCAGAACGCAGCCTTGCTGGACGTTCACGTCAGGGAAAATTACCTTTCCTGCATAGTCTGAGCACACTTCTATGGTCTGCGTTACGGCGTCGAAGGTTATTTTATGGGACGGCTGCTCGCTATAGGAGGTCTGTCTTACAAGGCTGTCCTCTAACGTCCACTTGCCGCTGTCTTTGAACTTATCTCCGTAGGTATTCATTGCATATGCACCCTGCGACATAGCCTGACCTGCTGACAGGCTCGAAACGCTGCTGTCGCTGTTTGCACTATAGCAGCCTGAGGCGTTCACAACGGTCATGGAGATATCTCTGCCGCCCAAAAAGGCATTCGTACCTTTGGTGCTGTTTTCGCTTATGTTTGAGGAGCACTCGGTAATGATACCGCAGGCTGCTCTGCCAACTATGCCGCCTGAATAGACGCTGCCTGAAACTGTTCCGTCAAATGTGCAGGCTCTCACTGCCTCGCCTTGTGCAAAGCCGACTATTCCGCCTGCATAGTTTCCTTTCACTGTGCAGTCTTTCAGGGAGATGTTATTTATTTTTGCACCATATTTAATATTTGCGAAAAGCCCTGAATAATCGCTTGCGGATATAACGGCGTTTTTGATAACGTGGCCGTTGCCGTCAAAATAGCCCATAAAGGCATTGGAATAGTTTCCCACCGGTGAGATAGTTTTTCCGCCGAAATCAAGGTCAGACTCAAGGGTAACGAGCTTGCCCTCAAAAGTTTCGCCGTTCGTGACACTCTTTGCAAAGCTTTCCCACTGGCTTTCGTTTGTGATAACGAGAGCCTCGTCATTTTCCTTGGCGGCTGACTTCAAAAGCTTTTCAGCGTTTTTGATATCGTTCTTCGAGGCATTTTCATCGGCAATGACTTTTCTTGCGTTGTTCGCCTCCCTCTCACAGCCTGTGAGCGTACCGTACTTGGCAAGGGCGTTTTCAAGTCCGCTCTTGTCGGGCTTTGCGGTATCGTCTGTATAGGCATAGATAAAGAAGTTTCCCATAGAATCATCATTGCCGGCTTTAACGTCTGTCCAATATCTGCCGTTGATAGATATATAGCTTTGACCTGCTGTCGCTTTTGATGTTTTGCCGCTTTCTGCGACAGCATAGCCTCTGTTATCGTCGCCGCTGAATTTTATCACAACGGAGTAGCTTTCGCCCTTTTCAAGGAGCACGTCCTCAGGGATATCAACGGTATAAAATCCGTTTGCGGACACTGAGCCGCTCACCTGCGATTCAAGGACTCCCACCGGGCTGCCTGAGGAAACGTCAGAATAAATGCTCAGGGTATAATCTGCACTGCCTGTTTTGCCAACATACACAAAGCCTGCTTTATCGAGCTTTTCGCTTTCCTTGGCGGTGAAAACGTTGGCGGCGTATACCGCTCCGTCATTGCTGGCGTTCACCATATAGCCTGTCATTTTGCTGTAAAAGTATGTATTATCGCAGCTTTTTTCAAAATCATAGCAATTCCACTGACCAAATTCTTTCTGATTATAGGATATCCAATAATAGCCGTCGTTATCCTGATCTGCACCCCACGAGCCTTTCACGAGCCATGCTCCGTTATGTTCAGGGGTATATTTGAAATTATCTTTGCTATAGTTATCGTCCCAGCCAACGATAGTGACGGCGTGGTTGATGACGGTGTTCTCGTCAGTGTCAGGGTTATAATATGCGGTATTATCCTCGTTCATATAGCCTGTTCCTGCGAAGTAGCTGGCGGACACTGCACCCAGTTCTTGTATCTTCTGCTTGACCTCGGTGGCGTTTGAAAGCTCCATAGCGTAGTTGAGCCTATACTCGCTGACGTTTTTCTTATCCTCGGAAACGGTCATATTTTTAGTTCCGTAGGCAAGGAACGGTTCATAGTCCTCATAGCAAAGTCCCTGACCGTTTGCAAAGGCTGAGGCTGCAAAGAGCCAGTTTCCGCCTGAGACGAAATCATCTGTGCCTGTGGCAGTGCCTGAATTTGAGGACAGCACCAATGCAGGTACGGAAAAATCCACTGACGGGTTTTCAAGGTCCTTTTTTATAAGGTCCTGTTCTGCACAGGCGAGTGCTGAAAACGCCCAGCATGAGCCTGTTGTTGCCTGAGTTTTAACAGTGGTGAGCTCGCCTGAGTTTCTTGGGTCATAGGCAGAGGGCAGCTTTGCGGCTGCGGCTCTTGCAAGCTTTTTGGTCTGATAGCTGCTCACAGAGCTTTTTGAAATGCCCTCCACCTCATAGCCGTAGCCGTTATCGGTGATATTCACAGGGTTTATCTGAAAGCTGTCCTGCTCTGCGGCAAGGACTATGGTCTGTGCTGACAACTGGAAAGTCATGAGCAAGGCGGTACAAAAGCCGGCTATGCCTTTGAGTTTTTTCATTTTCAGTCCTCCTTTTTATCAGGTTATGGTTATCTTTCTTGTATACTCATTAGAAACGCATCTGCCAAAGGCTGCTGTTTCTCTAAGTCTTACGGCGTTCTTTTCAAGGAATGCCACACGCTTTGCATAATCTGAGATATTCTCAAGCTTTTTCAGCGAGGTATCATACTCAAGCGTTCTGTTTTCAGCCTGAGCAAGTATGCGTGTGCCTGTGCGGTTAAAGGCGAGTATCCTGCCGTATGGCACTTGTCGGATATCGTCTTTTCTGATGCCGAGAACAAGGTGCAGCACCATTCTTCTCACTCTTGCCATGGTGATATTTTTTGACTTTATACGCTGCTCGAATATATCCATGGTTTCAGGGCAGGAGCTTGCGACAGACATAAATCTGTTTGCAAGGTGCTCGTCGCAGTCAGGAAGGGCGAGAAAATCCTCTCTTGAGGCTGTGCACAGTTTGAAAAGCACTTCTCTGCCTGCCTGCTGGGTAAATGACGGTGTGCAGCCCTCAAAGTCATAAGGAACGAACCTTTGCCAGTCGCCGCCCTTTTTTATAAGCTCTCTGATATGGGAGGCAGAGGCAAAATTGCCCGACTCAGCCTGAGAATCATGTGCCACCGCCTCACGTTTTACGGCATAAGGCATGAGCCATGGTGCTATCCTTTTTGCAGCTTTTATATACTCTACTGCAAGGACATTGTTCGGAGAGGCAAATATATCCTTGGCGGTCTTTCCATAAAGCCCTATAGACGCCTCATACATAGCCTGAGGGTAGGTCTTGCCCTGTGACAAAAGCTCCCTTACCTGCTGTGAGTTTTCAAGCATTGCGGATATTTCCGCTGCCTGCTCAAGTGCGTTCCTGTCGCTGCTTTCACAGCCGAAGGATAACATTGTTACAACGTCCTCGCCAAGTCCTGCAAGGAGTCTTACTGCACTTCTCGCAAAAACCTCGCTGTTTGAGCAGGAAAACGGGCAAGGCAGCTCAATAACAAGGTCTGCTCCGTTCCTTATTGCCGCCTGTGCTCTGTCATATTTTGAGAACACTGCTAACGAGCCACGCTGGACGCAATCGCCGCTCATGACGGCGACTATGCCCTCTGCACCGGCACGTCTTGTCGCCTGTATCTGATATTTATGCCCGTTATGGAACGGGTTATATTCCGCTACTATTCCCGCAATTTTCATTTTTTTACTCCTCTTTCTACCCTATGCTATTTTTATTCTGTATTTCAAAAGCTTACTGCGAATTATGATACAATGTGTTACGGCGTGGTAAAAAAATTGTGCAATATGTATATTCTGTCTCTTATACACATCTGACG